>NZ_CP093311.1:905784-1207712 GCF_024498955.1 Thermomonas paludicola
GGTTTCCTGCACGTCCAGCGTGATCGGATTTCCGCGTGCAATGTCGATGCGTTCGGCATGGTGTTGCACGCGGGCGCAGCCCGCCGGCGCGCCCGGGCCGCACGGCGTTTCCAGCTTCCAGTCCATGCTGTCCACGTAGCTGTTGGTGAACCCCCAGGCCACGTGACCGTTGCTGCCCACCACCACGGCCGGCAGGCCGGGCAGGGTGAAGCCCTGCACGTCCACGTGGCCACCGGCGGCGGCAGGGTCGGGGTAGCGCAAGCGCGCGCGGAACCAGAGGTCGGGCGCGCGCAGGCTCAGGTGCATGTCGTCGGCGACGATGGCACGGCCATCGACGGTCAGGTTGCCGGCCACCGCGAAGTTGTTGCTGCCGGGCGTGCCGTTGGATTCCGCGCTGGCGATTGCCAGCGAAGACTGCGGAAGGCGGCGCAGATCCACCTCACCCGGGCCAGGCAAAACGGCGTCGCCGCGTGGTTCGCCCTGCAGCGCTGCGTCCCAGCGCGTGCCGTCATGGGCCAGCAGGGCGTACAGCGCAGGCGGCATGTGCGGACGCATCCGCCACAGCGCCAGTTCGCTTTTGTTGTCGCCGCCTTGCAGGTCGAAATACATCGCAAAGGCGGCCAGCGGCGTGTCTTCCATGCGCCACGGCTGCGGCTGCTGGCGCAGCAGCAGATAGGCCCAAGGGCGCACGCGCAGCGCCGCAAGCCCGGCATTGACGCCCTCCGCATAGGCTTGCAGCTGTGCGTGCTTGCTGCCCGCGATCCGGTCAAGGTCGCGGCTGGCCCGGGCCCGCAAGCGATGCAGGCGATGCTGTTTGTCCACGTCCAGTGCGATGTCGCCGAATAACGCGGAAAGCTCGCCGGCGGCACTGCGCCGCATCAGGTCCATTTCGAAAAAGCGTTCCTGCGCATGCACGTACCCCAGCGCGCGCATGGCATCGCGTTCGTTGGCGGCGTCGATGGTGACGGTGCCGTTGGCATCTCGGCTGACGCTGACTTGCGCCGACAGGCCGGGCAGCGCCTGGCGGCCATCCAGCAGCGGCAGGCTGCCGCGCAACAGCCACAGCGCAAGCAGCGCGCAGACCGTGATCGACACCAGCAAGGCGGCCACCCCGCGCCGTAGCCATTTGCGCATCGTGCTTCACTCCGCCGGATGGTGATTTCGTTACATGAGAAATCGTTGCTTGCAAGTTGGCAAGCCCCTGGTGCAGGATCTTCGCATGCGCCAGACCTTCGCCAACCGCAATTCGCTCAACCGCAGCAATCGCGGCACGAATCCGCGTGCGCGGCTGCGGGCCCGCGCATAGCCAAGGCAACACGGCTGAACGACAAGACCCGCATCGCAGGATGCGGGTTTTTTTTTCCTTCGATTCCCACTCGACCCCAGGAATTTCCCATGTGCTCCATCTACGGCATTTTCGGCCTGCAGTCAGGCGATGACATCCAGGCACTGCGACGCGAGTCGCTGGAACGCTCGCAGCGCCTGCGCCACCGCGGCCCCGACTGGAGTGGCGTGTATCTGGATGCCGGCGCGATCCTGGTGCATGAACGCTTGGCCATCGTCGATCCGGCCGGGGGTTCGCAGCCGCTGTTGTCCGATGACGGCGGACTTGTGCTGGCGGTCAACGGCGAGATCTACAACCATCGCGAGTTGAAGGCGGCACTGCGACTGCCCTATGCCTTCCAGACCGAATCGGACTGCGAGGTCATCAACGCGCTGTATCG
Source organism: Thermomonas paludicola (assembly GCF_024498955.1). GTDB lineage: Bacteria > Pseudomonadota > Gammaproteobacteria > Xanthomonadales > Xanthomonadaceae > Thermomonas > Thermomonas paludicola. The sequence goes on from NZ_CP093311.1 coordinate 907,509, forward strand.
CGAAGGCGAAGCCGATGGCAGCGGGCCGGCGTCGTTCCTCAATCGGCTGAACGGCATCTTTGCCTTCGCGCTGTGGGACAAGGCCGCCGGCCGCGCGATCATTGCCCGTGATCCGATCGGCGTGGTTCCGCTGTATTGGGGGCATGACCGGGAAGGCCGGCTGCGCGTGGCCTCGGAGATGAAAGCGCTGGTGGACGACTGCGCGGACGTGGCGCAGTTCCCGGCGGGCCATTGGTATGACACGGGCAGCGGTCAGTTGCACAGGTACTACCAGCGTCCGTGGCGGGAGTACGACGCCGTGGCCGGTGTGGCCGTGCCGCTGGACGAACTCCGCGAGGCGTTTGAAGCCGCCGTGCATCGCCAACTGATGACCGACGTGCCTTATGGCGTGCTGCTGTCGGGTGGGTTGGATTCCTCGCTGGTGGCAGCGGTGGCTGCGCGCTATGCGCGCCATCGCGTCGAGGACGGCGATGCGACCGAAGCGTGGTGGCCGCGCCTGCACAGCTTCGCCATCGGGCTGAAGGGCTCGCCCGACCTGGCTGCGGCGGATGTCGCTGCCAGGTCGCTGGGCACCGTGCATCACGGCTTTGAATACACCTTCGAAGAGGGGCTGGACGCGTTGCCGGAAGTCATCCGGCATATCGAGACCTATGACGTCACCAGCATCCGCGCATCGACGCCGATGTTCCTGCTGGCGCGGCGGATCAAGGCGATGGGGGTGAAAATGGTGCTGTCCGGCGAAGGCAGTGACGAGATTTTCGGCGGGTATCTGTACTTCCACAAGGCGCCCAACGCGCGCGAGTTCCACCAGGAACTGGTGCGCAAGATCGATGCGCTCTACAACTACGATTGCCTGCGCGCCAACAAGTCGATGATGGCCTGGGGGGTGGAGCCGCGCGTGCCGTTCCTGGACCGCGAGTTCATGGATGTCGCGATGCGGATGGATGCCGCATGCAAGATGATCGACAAGGCGTCCGGGCGCATCGAGAAGGCGCTGTTGCGCGATGCGTTCGAAGGCTACTTGCCGCAGGAAATCCTGTGGCGGCAGAAAGAGCAGTTCAGCGATGGCGTGGGTTATGGCTGGATCGACGGGCTGAAGGCCCATGCCGACGCGCAGGTGTCGGATCGCGAGCTGGCTGCCGCCGGCAGGCGCTTCCCGTTCAATCCGCCACAGACCAAGGAAGCGTATTTCTATCGCGTGATCTTCGAGCGTTTTTATCCCACGGCCGCGGCCGCGGAAACGGTGCCAGGCGGCAAGTCCATCGCCTGTTCTTCGCCCGCAGCCATCGCCTGGGATGCCAGCTTCGCCGGCATGGCCGACCCGTCCGGCCGCGCCGTGACCGGCGTGCACGCACAGGCAGTGGCGGCGGTCTGAATCAGCCCGCTTCCAGTCCCCGGATCTGGTTGCGGCCACCGGCCTTGGCCAGATACAGGTGGCGATCGGCTTCGCCCAGCAGCTTGTGCAGGTTCGGGAACTCCGGCGAGCGCCGGCTGGCGCCGATGCTGATGGTCATGCGCAGCGGCCTGCCGTCGATGTCGATCTCCAGTGCTTCCACCGCCTGCCGCAGCTGTTCAAGATGCCGCAGGCTGCTGGCGGGGTCGGCATCATCCAGCACCATGCAGAACTCTTCACCGCCGAAGCGCCCGCTGCAATCGCCCGGTCGCGTATGGGCCTGCAGCACGTGGGCCATCGCGCGCAATGCCTGGTCGCCGGCTTCGTGGCCAAAGCTGTCGTTGATGTGCTTGAAATGGTCGATGTCAACCATGACCACGGTGACGGCCATGTTGCCGGAATTGCCGTTGAGGAATTTTTCGCTCTGTTCCAGAAAGCTGCGGCGGTTGGGCAGGCCGGTGAGGAAGTCGCGGGTGGCGAGGTCTTGCAGGGTGCCGATCAGTTCCAGCTGTTCGACGTTCTGCGAGACACGGCAGAAGAACTCTTCGCGCGAAAAGGGTTTGTGCAGGAAGTCGTTGGCGCCGCTCTTGAGGAAGCGGGGAATCAAAGAAGCATCGGTGCTGCCGGACACGCCGATCACCGCCATCCGGTCGCGCGCGCGCAGTTGGCGCAGCCGGCGGGTCAGCTCGATGCCGTCCATGGTCGGCATTTCCTGATCGACGATGACCAGGCGGATGCTCTGGTCGCCTTCCACCAGGCGCAAGGCCGAACTGCCGTCGGCCACCGCGCTCACGCGGAAGCCCTGCGATTCCAGCAGCGAGCCGATATAGGAACGCGACGACGGCGAGTCGTCCACCACCAGCGCACTGATGCGGCGGTTGCGCTCCAGCCGCTGCACCAGCCACACGAGGTAGTCGATGCTGTCCGGCGTGCTCTTCAGCACGTAATCGATGATCTGCTGCTGCAGTGCGCGCTTGCGCAGTTCTTCGTCGTACACGCCGCTGACCACGATGGTGGGCAGCTTGCGGGCGGTGAAGAAATCGAGGATCTGGTCGCGGTCGCCGTCAGCCAGCACCATGCCGGTGAGGACAAGGAACCAGTCGTCTTGATGGTCCAGCAGATTGGCTGCTTCCGCCAGCGTCGAGGCCACGCTGACCGGCAGTTCCATCCGCTGCGAGATGGCTTCACGCAGCATCGATGTGTATGCGCGTGAGTTCTCCACCAGCAGGATGCGCTGGGGCAGGGCAGGCGTTGCGGGCGCAGGGTAGGCCGCGACAGGTCTTGCCGACATCGACAGGGTCCGAAAGGTTGCGGGCAGACGCCGCAGGTCGGCGCTATCGACTATTTAACACGGAATCGCCACCGGTTTGCAGGCCGGGCGTGCCATCAGGGGTGTACCAGCCCCAGCCGCGCCGCCTCCAGGGCGGCTTCCGCACGGCTGTTGACATTGAGCTTGCGGTAGATGTTCTTCAGGTGGTCGGACACGGTGTGCCGGCTGATCTGCAGCTTTTCGACCAGCTCCGGCAGGCGACAGCCCTTGCTGACCAGCACCAGCACTTCCCGCTCACGGGTCGTCAGGATTTCCACGCCCGGCGCATCGTCCCGCGCATCCGGCTGGAATGCGCGCAGCAGGCGCTGGGCGATGGATGGCGACAGCGGCGGTTCGCCGCGCAGGATCCCGTCCAGTGCGGCGGTCAGGCGCTCCTCGGGCTGGTCCTTCAGTAGATAGCCATGCGCGCCTGCGCGCAGCGCGGGGAATACGTGCGCGTCGTCGCCGAACAAGGTGCTGACCACGATGATGCAGCCGGGACAGCGCTGCGCCAGCGGGCGAATCAGGCTGGTGCCGTCGCCGTCGGGCAGGCCAAGGTCGAGCAGCGCCAGCTGCGGCTGCAGGCCGCTGTCCAGGAGCCGCCGGGCCTCGGCCAGGCGGTTCGCGCAGGTGACCTCGATGCCGAGGAAGCGTTCGCGCAGCAGATTGCCCAACCATGCCGCGACTTCGGGAAGGTCTTCCAGCAACAGCGCGTGGGTGGGCATGAGGGTCATCGCCTGATGATCCCGTTGGCCGCATCCGTTGGGCATCCCGTGGCAGCGGGGGGTGGCAGCGGAAAGCGCAATTGCACCTTGGTGCCGCCCAGCGTGCCTTGTTGCCACTGGATGTTTCCATGCAACTCATCGGCGCGCGAACGCATGCTGCGGGTGCCGCGGCCGTCGCCGATCCGCGCCGCGTTGAAACAGCCGTCGTCGGTGACTTCGAAGACAAGTTCGCAGCCGACGCGCCCGACCACCACCCGCAGCAGCGCCGGGTTGGCGTGGCGCATCGCGTTGGTGACCGCCTCGCGGCCGATGCGGAACAGGTGCATGCCCTGTGCAAGATCCAGCGGTGGGTCGGGCAGGTCGGGTGCCTGCTGCCAGTCCAGTTCGATCGTGCGGGTCTGCAGGCGCTGCTCGGTTTCGTCGCGCAGCTGGGCCAGCACCTCCAGCAGGCTGCCCTCCACCCCGCGTTCGCGGGCCAGGATGGCGCGCAGGTCCTGCAGGATTTCACGGACCAGCTGCTGCTCGGGCGCGGGAACGCGATACAGCAGGGAGAGCAGGCGGCTGCCGACGTCATCGTGCAGGTCGTCGTAGATCCGCCGTCGCTCTTGTTCCACCGCCTGCACGATGTCCAGGCGGCGCTGCAATTCGGCAAGCCCGGGGCCCGTGCCGGTGTCAGGCACGAGTGGCAGGCGGCCCCGCCAGAAGCGGAGCAGGCGGGTCATGCGCCGTGCCCGCTGGCATGGCGTGGGCGCATGCGCAACGTGTCGTGCTGGGCCATGTTTGCGTTCCCGGTGGCTGGTGTGGCCGATTGTAGGACACGCCACGGGGTACGCTTGCGCAGCGGCGGAACGCTCGCGAATGCGGGTGCCCACTCATCCCGGCAGGCTGCGGCAGCCCAATGCCGCGAGAATGCCGTGCATGGCCGGCATCTGCATCAGCCACGGCGCGGCCAGCGTGAGCAGGCCAGAGCCCACCACCAGCAGGCCGGAAACCCGGCGGAATGCCCCGCGCTGCAGGCGCTGCCCGATGCGCGCGCCAGCCCAGGTCAGCGACACCATCACCGGTAGCGTGCCCAGCCCGAACGCCGCCATGGTCAACGCGCCGTGCAGGGCGCTTGCGCTCAACCACGCTGCGGCCAGCAGGGTGCTGCTCAGGCCGCACGGCATCCAACCCCACAACATCCCCAGCGCGATGCGTTTGGCCGCGGTGTCTGCCGGCAGCAGGCGGCGCTGCAATGGACGCAGTGCCAGCCAGAGCCGGGTGCCGGGGCCGCCGAAAAAGCGCGGCAGCCGGTTTTTCCCGTCCAGCATGCGCAGGCCGGCGAGGATCAACACCATGCCGACGGCCGCGCGCATCGCAATTCCCAGCCACGGCGCGCGTGCCAGCCCAAGCAGGCTGCCGCCAAGCCCGCCGACGATGGCGCCGGCCAGCATGTAGCCGCCGACGCGGCCAAGATTGGGCTGCATCGCCGCCCACCAGCCGCGTGAGCCGACCGAAAACCCGGTGGCGATGCCGCCGCACATGGCGACGCAGTGCGCGCCGCCCAGCACGCCGGTCAGCAACGCCGCACCCAGTACCAGGACGTCAACCGGCATCGTCTGGCTCGGTCGGCGGCGTGGGCGTGGGTCGCTCGCGCAACGGGGCGTCGTCATCGCGCAGGATGTCCAGCGCCGGCGTGTCCAGGTCTTCGAACTGGCCGTGCTTCACCGCCCAGGCAAACAGCAGTGCCGCCGCGCCAATCATCACCAGGCTGATCGGGATCAGGAACAGCAGGATATTCATCGCGAGGGAACCCGAGTCAGGCGCAGGGCGTTGGCGGTGACCGCCAGCGAGGACAGGGCCATGCCCAGGGCGGCCAGCCACGGCGTGACCATGCCCGCGGCCGCCAGCGGCAAGGCCAGCAGGTTGTAGCCGATCGCCCACGCCAGGTTCTGGCGAATGATGCGGCGGGTGCGCCTTGCGATCTCGATGGCCGCCGGCACGTTGCCCAGCGAACTGCCCGACAGCACGAAATCGGCGGCGCGTTGTGCCAATGCCGCGCCGTCGCCGATGGCCAGCGAAACGTCGGCGCCGGCCAGCACCGGGGCGTCGTTGAGGCCATCGCCGACCATCGCCACGACCTTGCCCGCCTCTTGCAGGCCACGAACCAGCGCCAGCTTGTTTTCCGGCGATTGCCGGGCATGGGCATCGGCAATCCCCATTGCCTGTGCCAGGCGCTGCACCGGCGCGCTGGCGTCGCCGCTGGCCAGGTGCAGGGCCAGTCCCTGTTCGCGCAGGCGTGCGACGGCCTTCGCGGCGTCGGGACGTTCGCGCTCGGCGAACGCGAAGCGCGCGCGCCCGCCGCCATCGTTGCCCAGCCAGACCGCACCGTCGTCGCTGTCGGCGATGGCGAACGGCGCACTGCCGATCCGCCAGTAGCGCCCCTCGACCAGCCCTTCCACGCCCTGGCCTGCCACCGCGCGCACGTCGCTGGCTGGCGGCACATGGGCCACGTTGGCGAATGCCGCCGCCAGCGGGTGACTGCTGTCGCGTTCCAGCGCGGCAGCAATGCGCAGGGCCGCATCGGCATCGATGCCAACGCAGGCATCCACGCGTTGCAGATGCGGCTTGCCATCGCCGAGGGTGCCGGTTTTGTCGAACACCACATCGCTGGTACGCGCCAGCCGCTCCAGTGCATCCGGCCGCACTGCCAGCACGCCGATCTTCGCCAAGGCGCCATGCGCGGCCGCCAGCGCGGCGGGCACCGCCAGCGACAGGGCGCACGGGCAGCTGATCACCAGCAAGGCCAGCACCACTTCGAACGCATGCGCCGGGTCGTGCACGCGCCACCACGCATACACCACGGTGGCCGCCAGCAGCAGGCTGGCGACGAACCAACCGGCGATGCGTTCGGTGCCGCGCGCAAGCGCGGGGCGGTGCGCCTGCGCTTGCTCCACAAGCCGCGCCAGTTCGGCCAAGCGGGTGCCGGTGCCGACGCGGGTGACGTGGATTCTTGCGGCATGTTCGCGGCAGGCCGTGCCGGCAAACACGGCGTCGCCCGCGTGCTTGCCGACTGCGGCCGATTCGCCGGTCAGCAGGGATTCTTCGAAGTGCGCGCTTGCATCCAGCAGCACGCCGTCGGCCGGCACCGGCTCACCCACCGCCACCCGCACGATGTCATCCACCGCCAGCGCCTCCACCGGCACCGACTCGCGGTTGCCATCGGCCAGTTCGCGGGTGACGAACGCCGGCCGCGCCCGCGCCAGCGCATCCACCTGCGCGCTGGCAATCCCGCGCGCGCGTTGCTCCAATTGGCGGGCCACCAGCAGCAGGAACACGAACATCACCGCGGCGTCGTACCAGACATGGACGCCGCCGCGCACGGTCTCGACGGTGCTGGCGCCCCACGCCAGCAGGGTGGAGCCGGCGATCAGCACATCCATCCCCAGGCGCCGGCCGCGCAGCTCGTTCCATGCGCCGAGCAGGAACGGCCAGCCGGCCCAGAACACCACCGGCGTGGCCACCATGAAGGTGATCCAGCGGAAGAAGTCGCGGGTGGGCAGTGGCATTTGTCCGCGGATATCAAGGTACAGCGCCTCGGCGAACATCATCGCCTGCATCGCGCCGATGCCGGCCAGCCCGATGCGCAGCAGGTCGCGGTTGCGTTCGCTGCGGCGCGCGCGTTCGCGCGCTTCACCGGTCGCCAGATAGGGCCGATAGCCGAGTGCCGCCAACCGCGCCAGCAGGGTCGACAACGTTGCTTGACGCGGATCCCAGGCGATGCGGATGCGCCCGGTGATGGCATTGGCGCTGGAGTCCAGCACGCCGTCCTCGTGCGCCAGGGCGCGGTCGATCAGCCAGGCGCAGGCGGCGCAGCGCATGCCGTCGGTGAGGACGGTGATTTCGCGGCCACCCTCGACGTCGCGCGCGTGGCCGGCCAGCAGCTCTTCGCGATCCCAGGCCGCCAACGCCGGCGCATCGGCATCCACCCGGCCGGCCGGCACGCTGCGCAAGCGGTAGTAATCCTGCAGATGGGCATCCTGGATCCAGCGCGACGCTGCCGCGCAGCCGTCGCAACAGAAGGCGTGGTCGTTGCCGTCGATGCTGGCGCGCACTGGCGCCTGCGGCAGCACGTCGCCGCAGTGGTGGCAGGTCCCTGCGCTTGCGTTCACGGGATTACGGCTGCGCGTCGTCCAGCGCCGGTCGCAGTTGCGCGGCCAGCTGGCCGCGTGGCATCCGGCCGCGCAGGCGCCAGCCGTCGCCCTTGGCGGGCGCCAGCTGCAGCAACCAGTCGTGGTCGAGTGCCGGCTTGGCGTCAACGCGCCAGCCGGTATCGGTGGCGGCAAGCGCCAGTGCCATGTCGTCGGCGGCGCGGGTGGGGTGGTGCAAATGCAAGGTCAGCGTTGCCTTGCGGTCGAAGTCACCGGTCACCGGAATGACCTCGACGTAGCCGTGTTCATCGTCGATGCGTGCAATCGCGGCCAGGTTGCGCTGGGCGGCGCGCCCGTCCGGGCCGAGGTCCACCTGCTGGGCCTGCCCGGTGCTTTGCACCTTGTCCGGCACCACGTCCATCGGGCCATCCTTGTTGGCCACCACGTACATGATGATGCTGCCGACCACGACGGCCCCGACCAGCACCACCATCAGCCACACCACCGGCTGCCGCCAAGGTGAAGATTTCTGTTCCACTGGGTGTGTCCTCGCTTACATCGGACCGAAGAAAGTGCTGTCCACGCGCGCCTTCGCGCTGCCGTCGGTGGCCTCGATCACGAAGGCCAGGCCGTGGCGCCCCGTGATGCCGTTGGCTGCACCGACCTCGACTTCCTGCGCCAGCACGGTGCCAGCCGGGACGCGCACGATCAGCGGCGCATCCTTCAGCGTCAGCACGGCGTTGTCGGCAGGCTCGATGCGCACGCGATAGCTGTGGTCGGCGTCGGTCTTGTTCACCAGCTTCAGCGTGTAGCCGTTGGCGACATGGTCGCCTTGTTGCTGGTACAGCGCATTGCGGTCGCGCAGCACATCGGCGATCAATGGACTGCGGTTGATCACGCCCCACGTCCACGCGGCGACCAGTGCCGTCAACAGCGCTGCATAGACGAAAATGCGCGGGCGCAGCACCCGTCCGCCGTGTCCATCCAGCGCCTGCTGGGTGGTGTAGCGGATCAGCCCGTGCGGCATGCCCATCTTGTCCATCACGTCGTCGCAGGCATCGATGCAGGCGCCGCAGGCGATGCACTCGTACTGCAGGCCATTGCGGATGTCGATCCCGACCGGGCACACCTGCACGCACATCGTGCAATCGATGCAGTCGCCGAGCTCGTCCGGCTCGAACTTGGGCAACGGCGCCGCCTCTGCATGGGTCTCGAAGGTGATGGTGCCGGCTGCCTGTAGGCGTGCCTGCGCAGCGCTGGGGTGCTGGCTGGCGCGGAACACGTAGTCGTAGGCGGTTTGGATATCCAGCAGGCCGCGCGCGCGCTGCAGCACGCTCACGAGGCCGCGCTTGCGCGGGCCGCGTGGTTCGCCGCGCATCGGGTCGTAGGCGATGATCAGGGTGTCACGGTCGAACATGGCGCTCTGGAAGCGCGCATACGGGCACATGTACTTGCACACCTGCTCGCGCAGGATGCCGGCATTGCCCCAGGTGGCCAGCGAATAGAACAGCACCCAGAAGGTTTCCCAGCCATTCCAGTCGAAGGGCAGGATGCGTGCGCCCAGGCTGGCGATGGGGGTGAAGAAGCCGACGAAGGTGAAGCCGGTCCACAGCGCAAACACCAGCCAGAGCGCATGCTTGGCGCCCTTGCGCAGGATCTTTTCGCGGTTCCACGGGCCGGCGTCCAGCTTCATCCGCTTGGCGCGGTCGCCCTCGGTCCAGCGTTCCATCCACAGGAAACACTCGGTCCAGACCGTTTGCGGGCAGGCATAGCCGCACCACAGGCGGCCCGCCAGCGCCGTGGTGAAGAACAAGGTGAAGGCCAGGACCATCAGCAGCAGGGCCAGCAGGCTGAAATCCTGCGGCCAGAAGGTCAGGCCGAAGACATGGAACTTGCGTGCCGGCAGGTCGAACAACACCGCCTGGCGGCCATCCCATGTGAGCCACGGGAACACGTAGTACATGCCCAACAGCCAGAACACGGCCAGTTTGCGCAGCCGGTCGAAGCGCCCGGACACGTCGCGCGGATACACCTTGCGCTCGCTCACATAGACGGAATCGCCGCCGGAATCCAGCAGATCGATGTCGATGCGTTTGCTCACGGCTTTGCTACCTGGTTCTGGGTCCGTTGAAGCGGCTGGAAGGCCGCAGCAGGATCCAGGTGAAGAGGCTGGACGACGCCGTCGCCAGCCAGAAAGTGAAAAACCCGAGGGTGTAGCCGAGGCCGCGGGTGATCGGCAGGTGCGGGAACGTCAGGTCGCGCAGTTCCAGCGGATCGATGAAGGCGAAGAACACCATCGTCGCCACCCCGGCCGCGAAGAAGCTGGGCCACAGGATGGCCCCGATCCGCTGCGCCAGTGGGCGCGGCGGATGGTCGAAGTCGGGGGTGGTAAAGGGGGTCATTGCGGGGTCGGGGTGCCTGGCTTGGCCTGGTGGGAGAGCGACCAGACGTAGGCCGCGACCAGGCGGGAGCGGGTATCGCCCAGTATTTTACCCCAGGCCGGCATGACGCCGTGACGGCCGTTGGCGATGGTTTCGTGCAGGACAGCGCGGCTGTCGCCGTACAGCCAGTAGCTGTCGGTCAGGTCAGGCGCACCGACTTTCTGGTCGCCCTTGCCGTCCTTGCCGTGACAGGCCACGCACACGCCTTCGAACAGGGTCTTGCCGCGCGCGGTGGCGTAGTCGGTGCGGCTGCCGCCGTCCTTCTCGCCCAGTTGATGCACGTAGGCGATCACGTAGTCCACGGCATCGGGGCCGCCCATGCCTTCCAGCACCTTGCCCCAGCTCGGCATCACGCCTTCGCGGCCGTTCAGCACGGTGTGCAGGATCTGCTCGGGCGAGCCGCCCCAGTGCCAGATGTCATCGGTCAGGTTGGGATAACCCACCGCCCCTCTGGCCGACGAACCGTGGCAGGTGGCGCAGTTGTTGGCGAAAATCGACTTGCCCAGCTTGAGCGCCTGCGGATCGCGCGCCAGCGCGTCGATCATCTGGCCCTTGTACGGGGCGAAGGTCTTTTCCAGCTGCGCGTTGGCCAGCGCCGCTTCCTGGTCGTGCTCGCCCTTCGAGCTCCAGTGGCCGAAGCCCTGATACGTGCCGAAGCCGCCGTACCAGAACAGGTAGCCGAAGGCGAACACGATGGCGAAGTAGAAGCCGTTGATCCACCAGCGCGGCATCGGCTTGTTGTATTCGGTGATGTCGCCGTCCCAGTAGTGGCTGGTGTCTTCCGGTTTTGGGTCGCCGGGGCGGCGCTTGGAGGTCCACCACAGCAGCCAGGCGCAGCCCAGCAGGTTGAACAGCACCAGCGCGATGACATACCAGTTCCATGCGGTGGTCATGCGTCCTTCCTCCCCTGGTTGCCGGTGATTTGCTCGCCGGCGGGCACGCCGTCCTCGACCGCCAGGCGTGCGGTGGCTTCGAAACTGCTGCGCAGGCGCGGCTGCCACGCCCAAGCCCACAGGCCGACGAACAGCAGCAGCAGCAAGGTGGTAATGATTCCGGAAATCATCTGCTCAGTTCCCCCGCGGCGCGTGCTTGCCGAGGCCTTGCAGGAAGGCCACCAGCGCATCCAGTTCGGTTTTCCCTTCGACGGCGGCAGGCGCGGCCGCGATCTCGGCATCGGAATAGGGATCGCCGAGGCGCTTGAGCGCGCGCATGTGCGATTGCACGGTGGCGCCGTCGAGCTTGTTCTTTACCAGCCACGGGAAGCCGGGCATGTTGGATTCCGGCACCACGTCGCGCGGGTTGTTCAAGTGGACGCGATGCCAATCGTCGGAATAGCGGCCGCCGATGCGGGCCAGATCCGGCCCGGTGCGCTTGGAGCCCCACTGGAACGGGCGGTCATACACCGACTCGCCGGCCAGCGAATAGTGGCCATAGCGCTCGGTTTCGAAGCGCAGCGTGCGCACCATCTGCGAATGGCAGTTGTAGCAGCCTTCGCGGACATACACGTCGCGCCCGGCCAGCTCCAGCGCGGGGTAGGGTTTCACCCCAGGCAAAGGCTGGATCGCCTCGGCCTGGAACATCAGCGGAACGATTTCGGCCAGACCACCCAGGGACACGGCGATGGCGACCAGCACGGCCATCAGGCCGATGTTCTTCTCGATTTTTTCGTGTGCGATTCCCATGTCGTGTCCTCAGGCCTGGGCTTCAGCGGTATCGGGAACCAGGATCGGATGCTCGGCAACGCCGTGCGCCTGCTGCCAGGTGCGCCACATATGCCAGGCCATCAGGCACATGCCCGACAGAATCAGCAGCCCGCCCAGCAGGCGGCCCAGATAGTACGGATAGGTGGCCACCAGACCTTCAACGAAGCTGTAGGTCAGGGTGCCGTCGGGGTTGGTGGCGCGCCACATCAGGCCCTGGGTGATGCCGGCGATCCACATCGAGACGATGTAGAACACCACGCCGATGGTGTGCAGCCAGAAGTGCGTGTCGATCAGCCTGGTCGAGTACATCCCCGGCAGGCCCAGCAGGCGCGGGTACAGCGAGTACAGCGAGCCGATCGAGATCATCGCCACCCAACCCAGGGTGCCCGCATGCACGTGGCCGATGGTCCAGTCGGTGTAATGCGACAGCGAATTGACCGTCTTGATCGACAGCAGCGGGCCTTCGAAGGTGGCAATCATGTAGAAGCTGATCGCCACGATCAGGAACTTCAGGATCGGGTCGGTGCGCAGCTTGTGCCACACGCCCGAGAGCGTGAGGATGCCGTTCATCGCGCCGCCCCAGCTGGGCGCCAGCAGGATCACCGAGAACACCATGCCCACCGACTGCGCCCAGTCGGGCAGGGCGGTGTAATGCAGGTGGTGCGGGCCGGCCCACATGTAGATGGAGATCAGCGCCCAGAAGTGGACGATGGACAGGCGGTAGGAGTAGATCGGGCGCTGCGCCTGCTTGGGCACGAAGTAGTACATCATCGCCAGGTAGCCCACGGTCAGCAGGAACGCCACGCCGTTGTGGCCGTACCACCATTGCGCCATCGCATCCACCGCGCCGCTGTAGACCGAGTACGACTTCCACAGGCTGGCGGGCATCACCAGGTTGTTGACGATGTGCAGCAGCGCCACCGCGATCACGTAGGCGCCATAGAACCAGTTGGCGACGTAGATGTGCTTGACCCGGCGCTTGGCGATGGTGCCGAAAAACAGCCAGCCGTAGGCGATCCAGACAATGGCGATCCACAGGTCGATCGGCCATTCGAGCTCGGCGTATTCCTTGCTTTGGGTGATGCCCAGCGGCAGGGTGATGACGGCGCTGATCATTGCCGCTTGCCAGCCCCAGAACACGAAGGTGGCCAGCTTGTCGGAGATCAGGCGCACGTGGCAGGTGCGCTGCACCACGTACAGCGAGGTGGCGAACAGCACCGAGCCGCCGAAGGCGAAGATCATGCCGTTGGTGTGCAGGGGGCGCAGGCGGCTGTAGGTCAGCCACGGGGTGTCGAAATTGAGTGCAGGCCAGTACAGCTGCGCGGCGCAGAAGACGCCGACGGCCATGCCGAGGATGCCCCAGAACACGGTGGCAACCGCGAACTGGTGCACCACCTTGTCGTTGTAGGTGCCGGTGATGGCTTGCATGCAGGACTCCGGATGGATCGAGAATGTGCTGGCGACCGCTTTGCGGTGGCCTGAAATGCGTTCGCTGCCTCATTCCCGGCAGTTGCCGGGGATGAGGCAGGAAAGTTTTGTCTGTATCGCCCATAATTGTAGCCGTGCAGCCTTCCGATGTGCAGACCATGAGTGAACCCATTCCGCTGGACCTGGCGCGACTGCGCCGTACGTGTGCGGAGTGCTCGCTGCAGATGCTGTGCCTGCCGGCGGGCGTCGATGCCGAGGACGTGTCGCGCCTGGAGGCGGTGGTGCAGCGGCGGCGACCACTGGTCAAGGGCGAAAGCCTGTTCCGCACCGGCGATCCGCTGCGCGCCCTGTACGTGGCCAGCGAGGGGACGTTCAAGACCGTGGTGGTGAATGCCTCGGGTGAAGAACACGTGCTCGGGTTTCATCTGCCGGGCGAGCTGTTCGGGTTGGACGCGATCGGCAGCGGCCTGCATCGCTGCGAGGCCGTGGCGCTGACCGATGCGCGCGTGTGCGAGTTGCCTTACGCGCACCTGGCGTCGATCGCGGCCCATGTGCCCAGCCTGCAGCACCAGTTGCTGCGCGTGATCGGGCAGAGCGCCGACCGCGACCACGACCACGTGGACGTGCTGTCGCGCCGTCAGGCCAGCGAGCGCATCGCCCTGTTCGTGCATGGACTGAGCGAGCGCTATCGGCGCATCGGCCGGCCGGCCGATGATTTTCACCTGCCGATGAGCCGCGACGAGATTGCGCGCTATCTGGGCCTGGTGCTGGAAACGGTCAGCCGCGGCTTCAGCCGGCTTCACGAAGACGGCATCATCGAAGTGCATGGGCGGCGTGTGCGCATCCTCGACGGCCGCGCGCTGAGCACGGCAGCCAATGGTTGCGAGGGTGACCAGAGCCCGCAACCCGGCAAGCGCGGGCGTGCTTGACGCCCGTCCCGCGGGGCGATGGCAATGATCGGGCTGGATGAGCTGCAGGGCTTTGTCGTGGCGTTGGGGCTGGGGCTGCTGGTCGGTGCCGAGCGCGAGCGCCGCGAGGGCAGCGGCCCGGGCATTGCCGGGGTCCGTACCTTCGCCCTGCTGGGTTTGTCGGGCGCGCTGGCGGAGCGGATTGGTGGTATTGGCATTGCCGTCGCGGGGGGCTTCGTGGGGCTGATGGTGCTGGCCAGCTATCGCGCCAGCCGTCGCCGCGACCCGGGATTGACCACGGAAGTGGCGATGCTGGTGGTGTTCCTGCTGGGTGTGCTGGCAATGCGCGAGCTGGCGCTTGCGGCGGGCCTGGGCGTGGCGGTGGCCATATTGCTGGCGGCAAAGTCCCGGCTGCACGATTTCGTGCGTTCGGTGCTGACCGATCAGGAATTGCACGACGCACTGCTGTTGGCGGCTGCCGCCACCATCGTGCTGCCGCTGTTGCCTGACCATGCGGTCGATCCGTGGCAGGTGCTCAATCCGCGCAAGCTGTGGCTGCTTGCGGTGATCGTGATGGCGATCACCGCCTTGGGGCATGTCGCCAAGCGTGCGTTCGGTACCCGCACCGGCCTGTTGTTGGCGGGCTTTGCCGGGGGCTTCGTGTCCAGTTCGGCCACCATCGCCGGGATGGGCGCGCAGGCGCGAAAAGAGCCGGCTTTGGCGAACGCCTACGCAGGTGCCGGGGTGATCTCCAACGTCAGCACGGTGGTGCAGCTTGGCGTGGTGATTGGCCTGATGTCGCCGCCATTGCTGGTGCGGGTGTGGCCGGCGCTGCTGGCCGCGGGCGTGGTGGTGGTGGCGTTTGCCTTTGCGGCCGGACGTGCCGCCTATTCGGTACCGGCAGCAGTGGCAAATCCGGCGGAGCGGGCGTTCGAGCCGAAGCAGGCGTTGTTGTTCGTGGCGGTGTTCGGGCTGGTGATGTTGGTGTCGGCGGGCGTGCAGGCATGGTTGGGGGATGCCGCGCTGGATGTGACGCTGGCGGTTACCGGCTTGGTCGATACGCATGCGGCCGCGGCATCGGCAGCGCAGCTGGTCGCTGCCGGGCGCATCGATGCAGGCGTCGCGCTGCCGGGTATCGCGCTGGCGGTGGCCACCAATTCGGTGGTGAAGCTGGGCTTGGCCTGGGTCAGCGGCGGTGGCGGGTACGTGCTGCGTTTGCTCCCCGGCATCGTCGCCATGGTGCTGGCGTTCGTGCTGGTGCTTTGGCGCAGCATCTGACGCCGATTCAGCCGCCGACCGCCTTGCGCACGGCGGCGACGAAGTCCGGGTCCGGCTGGCTGCCGATCTTTTCGGTGCGCGCCAGGATGCGGCCATCGGCGTCGATCAGGATCAATGCGCTGCTGTGATTGAATCCGCCATCCGCGAGTTGCCGGTAGCGGATGCTGAGCACGCTGGCCACCGCGCGCACGTCGTCGGCCGGCGGCGTTGCCAGCGTCCAGCGCGAGGCGTCCAGCTTGCGCCGATCCATCACCTTCTTCAGTGCTGCCGGGTTGTCGCGGGCCGGGTCCATGCTGATCAGCACGATGCCCAGGCGCTGCTGCTGGGCCGGGCTGAGCTGACGCTCGATGGCCTTGCCGGATTCCACGATCAGCGGGCAGATGTACTGGCAGGAGGTATAGAACATCGACATCAGGCGCGGCTTGCCGCGCAGCGTGCGCCAGTCGCGGGTTTGGCCCTGACTGTCGGTCAGCGGCAACGACAGCTGATAGACCGAATCGCCGGGCAGTGCAGGTGCAGGCTGGGTGGCGTTTGCCAGCGTGGCAACGCAAAGCAGGAACGATGCGGCAATGCCGCGAACAACATGATTCATGGTGCACTCCTTGCGCAACGGAACCCCATGTTGGCGGTGGCGTCGCGTCCTTCCAGCGATGACAGCATCGCCACTCGCATCAGCACGGCATAGTTTTCACGATCATCCATCGACAGCGCGCCGGCGCCGCAGAACTTGCCCTTGTCGGGATCACCCTGGTTGCGGTTGTCGGCGGCCACCATCAACGAAGAAGCATCGTCGGTCCATTCCCAAACCAGCCCGTGCAAATCCTGCACGCCATACACGTTGGGCGCCTGCATGCCGACGCGCGGCAGCGCGTCCTTGGAGGAGCGCGCGTACCAGCTGAGGATGCGTTCACGCCAGGCAGGGTCCTGACGCGCGTCGCGGCGGGTTTCGTCGGCTGCTGCGGCGTATTCCCATTCGATCCAGGTCGGCAGGCGCGCGTCCAGCGACCTGCAATAGGCGTCGGCTGCGAACCAGCTGACCCAGACCACCGGCCGATCCGGCAGTGCGGCCGGGCCGAGGGTGTCCGCGCTGGCCCAGTGCTGCAGGTAGCGTGGTTCGGCGAACACGCTGGACACGCGGTCGCGCCGCCATTCGGGATGACGCTTGAGGAAGGCCTGGAACTCGGCATTGGTGACCGGCTTGCGCATCAGTGCGAAGGTCTTGATGCGCACGCCGGCCTTGGCATCCTCATAGCGCAGGGCTGACTTGAACATGCCGCCCGGCACCCCCGCATAGCGCCCGGACACGGCGCCGGCGGCAAGGCCGGCGAGTGGCAGGGCGATCAGCAGTGCGACCAGGGCGTGACGCATGGCTCAGTGCCCGGCCGACGCGTTGGCGGGCTTGGCAGCGCGCGCCTTGGCGGCATCCTCGCGGCTCACCTGGCCACCCGGGTTGCCCCAGCTGTTGAGCACGAAGGTCGCGATGTTGGCCACTTCGTCGTCGGTCAGCTGGCTCATCGGTGGCATGTTGGAGTTGTACTCCTTGCCATTGACGGTCACCGGGCCCACCAGACCGTGGGTGATGATCTCGGGTACGCGCTTGGGGTTGGTCTTGATGAAACTGGAGCCGGCCAGTGGCGGGAACACGCCCTCCATGCCCTTGCCGTCCGGCTGGTGACAGGTCGAGCAGGTGCCGGCGAACAGCACCTTGCCGGCGGCGATCTGGTCTTCCTTGGTCAGCGTGCCGGCCTTGAACGCGGCAGCGGCGGTGGACACCGGGGTGCGGTTGGTGCCCGCGGCCTGGTCGCCCAGATAGACGGCATCGACCTCCTTGCCGGAGTAGATCGCCTTGTTTTCCTTGCCTTCGGCCTGGAGGATCGCCAGCGCGCCCTTGTTGAAGGCGCGGAAGATGCTGTGGTCGACCAGCACGTAGCTGCCGGGGACTTCCATGTGGAATTCCATCATCGCCGCGCCGCCGGAGGGAATCAGCGTGGTCTGCACGTTTTCCTGGAAGCGCGTGCCGCCTTCGTACCAGACCTTGTCGAAGATCTCGCCGATCACGTGGAAGCTGGACACCAGGTTGGGACCGCCATTGCCCACGTACAGGCGCACCTTTTCGCCGGTCTTGGCCTTCAGTGCCTTGTCGCCGGTCATCGAGCCTTCCATGCCGTTGAACAGCACGTAGGTCGGGTGCTCGTCGATGGCTTTCTCCATGTCGAAGCCCTGGTGGCCCTTCTCGCGGTACTTGCCGGTCGTGTAGAAGTCGCCCTGCATCACGTAGTACTCGCGATCCACCTTCGGCAGGCCTTCCGGCGGTTCGACCAGGATCAGGCCGTACATGCCGTTGGCGATGTGCATGCCCACCGGCGCGGTGGCGCAGTGGTAGACGAACAGGCCGGCGTTGAGCGCCTTGAAGCTGAAGCGGCTGACGTGGCCGGGCGCGGTGAAGCTGGACGCCGCGCCGCCGCCGGGGCCGGTGACGCCGTGCAGGTCGATGTTGTGCGGCATCTTGCTGTCCGGCATGTTGCGCAGGTGGAACTCCACCGTGTCGCCCTGGCGCACGCGGATGAAGCTGCCCGGCACGGTGCCGCCGAAGGTCCAGAAGGTGTAGCTCACGCCTTCGGAAATCGGCATGTCCTTTTCGATCACGTCCAGCGACACGATGACCTTGGCCGGCGCGCTGCGGCCGGTCGGCGGCGGCACGTTCGGCGGCGAGGTCAGCACGGCCTCGACCGGTTCGCCTTGCGGCGGGCCGAAGTCGCCCTTGGCGGAGCCGCCGGTTTCTTCCTGTGCAACGGCGCCGCTCGGAGCCGGGGTCGGCTGTTCGATGCGGCACGCGGACATGCCCAGCGTGGCCGCGATGGCCAGGGCGAGGGTGGCATACCGGACTGCGGATTTCATGGTGTGGTTCTCTTCTGAGGTGATATGTCTGTCGTCGGCGGCAAGCATCGGCCAGCAGGCGTGGTGGCTTCGTTGATGCAAATCAAAATCACGCCGTGGCCGGGTGCGGATGGGCGTTTGCTTGATCTGCGTCAACGGTGCCCTGCAGGGCGCACGGAACTTGATTTGCGTCAACGCACCCAAAGCGCCGGATTCTAACCTTGCACTTGAATTCCACTCCCCGATTGGTGAAATCAGTGTCCAGATACACGCAACTTTCCCTCGCAATGGCCATTGCACTGCTGGTTTCACCTTCGCTGCGCGCGGCAGACACGCCGTCGGCGACCCTGGAATGGGATCTGCGCCTGCGTCATGAACAGGTCGATGACAGCGGCTTCGCGCGCGATGCCGATGCCACCACCGCGCGCCTGCGCGCCGGCCTGCGGCTGGTGCCTGCAGCGGGTTGGACGATCCTGCTGGAAGGCGAGGGCGTGGCCGGTGGCGGTACCTACAACAGCGGTGCCAACGGCAAAAGCGCTTTCCCGACCGTACTGGACCCGACCGGTGCCGAACTCAACCAGGCCTGGATTGGCTGGAAGAACGAGCGCGGCGGCATCACCTTGGGCCGGCAGCGCATCGCGTTGGACAACCAGCGCTGGGTAGGCAATGTGGGGTGGCGGCAGAACGAGCAGACCTTTGATGCGCTGGCGCTGTCGGTCAAGCCAGTGGCCGGGCTGACCGCCAGCTACTACTGGTTGGACAAGGTGCATCGCGTCGCAGGCGACAATGCGCGCAACCCGCTTGCGCGCGAGCGCAATCTCGACACGCATTTGCTGAATCTGGCGTGGAAGCACGGCAGTCAGCAAGTCGCCGGTTATGCGTATCTGCATGAAGATCGCGATGTGGCCAGCGCCTCCACCGCGACCTATGGCCTGCGCTGGACCGGCAGCCTGGGCAAGGGTGGCCAGGGCTTCGGCTGGTCGGCAGAGCTGGCACGGCAGGTGGATTACGCGCGCAACCCGGCCAACTTCGCGCACGACTATTGGCTGCTGGAGCCGACCTGGACGCAGGGCAAGACCACGCTGCGCGCAGGCTGGGAGCATCTGGGCGGCAATGGCATCACCGCCGTGCAATCGCCCTTGGCCACCTTGCATGCGTTCAACGGCTGGGACGATCAGTTCGGCACCACGCCGGTGAAAGGCCTGGACGATCGCTACCTGGGCGCGGGCGGCAAGTTCGGCAGCGGCAAGCTGGATGGCAAGCTCAGCTGGGCGCTGGCATGGCACGACTATCGCAGCGACGTGGGCGGGATGCACTACGGCAGTGAATGGAATGCGTCGCTGGGCTTCCCGCTGCCGGGCGGATTGGGCGGGCTGGTGAAATTGGCCGACTTCCGCGCCGACGGCTTCTCGCGGGACAACACCAAACTCTGGTTGCAGGTGGAGTGGCGCGGTTCGAAGGCGGTCGCCCAATGAACCGGCTCGACCTGCGCGATCTGCCAGCGCCGGAGCCGTTGGTGCGGGCGCTGGCTGCTGCCGACGCGCTGCAGCCCGGGCAGGCGCTGGAGGTGCTGACGCCGCTGCTGCCGTCGCCCCTGCTGGAGGCCTTGGCGGCGCGCGGCCTGAGCTGGCGCAGCGAGCCCTGCGCCGATTACGGGACGTGGCTGGCGATCGTGCGTCCAGCAGCGTGATGATGCGCTGATGGTCAAGCTGGTGATGGAGCAGGCGCCTGCGCCGGCCACGCCGCGCCTGTTCCTGATGACGGCGTCGGCATGGGGCGTGGCGGCTGGCGCGCTGCTGGTGCTCGATGGTGAAGCCGCGCTGGTCTCGCGCTGGAGTGGGCCGACGCTGGCGCTGGTGCATGTGTTCACCTTGGGCTTCCTGGCGAATGCCATGTTCGGCAGCCTGCTGCAGTTCTTGCCGGTGGCGGCAGGGGTACGGGTGCGCGGCGGGCGCGGCGCAGCGCTGTTGTTGCATGCGCTGCTGAATCTCGGGGCACTGGCCCTGATCGTCGGATTCCGCTGGCCGCCAGTGGCGGCGACCGGGTGGGGCGGTGGATTATTGCTTGCGGCGTTTGTCTTGCTGGCCACGCTGGTACTGCCGGGCATGGCGGCGCAAGGCGGGCAGCGGTTGCTGCGCTGGGGCCTGGCGGGGGCGGTGGCTGCCGCGCTGGTGGCGGCAATGCTGGGGCTGCTGCTGGTGATGGGGCGCGCAGGCTGGTCCGTGTTGCCGCAGCCGGTATTGGCCAACGTGCACGCCGGCTGGGGGCTGCTGGGCTGGGTGCTGGCGCTGTTGGCAGCGGTGTCAAGGGTGGTGATGCCGATGTTCCAAGGCGTGGCCGCGACGCCCGCGCGCGCGCAGGGCGCGTGGCAAGTGGCGCTCTATGGGTTGCTGGCGGCTGCATTGGTGGCGGCGGCACAAGGCGTTGCGCTGCCGGGACTGCGCATCGCCACAGGCCTGCTCGGGCTGGTTTTTGCGCTGTCCGGCCTGACCCTGCAATGGCGATCGCCGAGGCTGCGCAAGGCGCCCCTGACCGGGTTCTGGATGGTCGGTTTCGTGGCGATTGCGGGCAGCGCCTGCGCGCTGCTGGCTGGCATCGGCAACAGCATGTTGGTGGGTGTCCTGGCGTTGGCGGTTGGGTTGCCGTTGCTGGTGACCGGCATGCAGCTGGAAATCGTCGCCTTCCTCGGCTGGATCGGACTGCAGCGCCAGTGTGGCCGCGGCGTGCGCCTGCCCGGCGTGCAACTGCTGGCGCCGGAGCGCGACAAGTACCGGGTGTTGGCGTTGCACCTGGTGTCTGCCGTGTTGCTGGTGGGTGCGGTGTTCGTGCCGGCGCTGGCGCGCGCCGCCGGTGCTGCGCTGGGTGTGGCGCACGCAGCGACCTTGGTCGCGCTGGTGGCGGTGGTTTGGCGCGGGCAGCGCTTCCTCCGGCAGCAGGGCGAGCGCCGTTGAGCACGTCGCGGCCACTGGTGTATTCCTGTTCGGGCTGTTCCAGCGCCGCGCAGATGGCCAACCAGCTGGCCCTGCGCCTGGATCGCGCCGGCGAAGCCGAGATGTCCTGCATCGCCGGTGTCGGGGGCGGCGTGACCGGGCTGGTGCGCACTGCGCAGAGCCGGCGCCCGATCCTTGCGCTGGATGGCTGCGTACTGAAGTGCGTGTCGGCGTGCCTGGCGAATGCCGGTGTTGTTGCGGATCAGCACCTGATCTTGTCCGATTTTGGCGTCAAGAAGCGCAAGCACGCAGACTTCGACCTGGCCCAGGCGGATACGGTGTATGCCGCCCATGTGCTGCCCGCCGCGCGTGGCCTGGGCGTGGCTGGCAAGGCGCAGTGAAGGGCGTGGCCGTGATGGCGGTATCCTTGGTGTTTCGCGGGTGCCGGTCTGGAACTGATCTGGATCAAGGTGCGGTGGCCGCCAGTGGCGGCATGATCGCCGCCACCCCGCACCCGGTGACATGCCGGGCGCGCTTTCGTTTCCATGCCGCCCGCGCCGCTGACGCGCGGGCATTGCATGTTTCCTGCACGAGGTCGCATGAACGCATCCGTCGCGCCGTCCTGGCACCCCGAACTTGAAACCCGCCATGCGGCGCTGATCGAGAGGCTTGAACGCCTGATCCCGTGCATGGAAGTGCCTCTGCATCTGCCGTGGATCGACGCCATCAACGTGCTGAAAAAAGAACGCGGCGCGGTGATCATGGCGCACAGTTATCAATCGCCGGAAATTTTCCACGGCGTTGCCGACATCACCGGCGACTCGCTGGCGCTGGCGCAGGCCGCGGCCCGCTGCGACAGCGATTTGATCGTGCTGTGCGGCGTCCACTTCATGGCCGAAAGCGCCAAGATCCTGGCACCGCACAAGACCGTGCTGATTCCCGATCTGGAAGCCGGCTGCTCGCTGGCCGCGTCGATCACCGCTGACGACGTGCGCGAGCTGCGCCGCCAGCACCCCGGCATGCCGGTGGTCAGCTATGTCAACACGTCGGCAGCCGTCAAGGCCGAGTCCGACGCCTGCTGCACCTCGGCCAACGCCGTGCAGGTGGTGGAAGCGATCGCCGCCGAATTCGGCGTGGACAAGGTGATTTTCCTGCCCGACCGCTACCTGGGTGCGTGGGTGGCGCAGCAGACCGGCATCGAACTGGTGCTGTGGAACGGCGTGTGCGAAGTGCACGAAAAGTTCACCGCGATGGAGGCGCGGCACACCCGCGAGCGCTTCGACGCGAAGATCGTGGCGCATCCGGAGTGCTCGCCGGAAGTGTTGGCCGAGGCCGATTTCGTGGGCTCCACCAGCGCGATGGGCAAGTGGCTGGCAAAGGAAAAGCCGACGCGGGTGGCGATGATCACCGAGTGCTCGATGGCCGACAACTTGCGCAACCAGTTCCCGCAGGTGGAGTTCATCAAGCCCTGCAACCTGTGCCCGCACATGAAGCGGATCACCCTGCCCAACATCCACGCCTGCTTGCGTGACCTGAATAACGAAATCAGCGTGCCGGAGGACGTTGCCGCGCGTGCGCGCAAGGCGCTCGACCGCATGTTGGCGGTGGGGCGCGGCGAAAAGCTGTGAGCGCGCCTGCGCCCATCATCATCGTCGGTGGTGGCATTGCCGGTCTTGCCGCCGCATTGGCGGCAGCGCCTGCGCCGGTCTTGGTGCTGACCCGCGGGCCGGGTGCCAGAGGGGCTGCCAGTGCGATGGCGCAGGGGGGCATTGCCGCAGCCATCGATCCTGGCGATTCGCCACAGGCACATGCGCACGACACCTGCGTGGCAGGCAGCTTCCACAATGATCGCGCGATGGTGGATCTGCTCACCGGGTCGGCCGGGGATGCCATCGAATGGTTGCAGCGGCAAGGCGTGGCGTTTGATCGCGATGCCGATGGAGGCCTGCAGTTCGGCCGCGAAGGCGGTCATGACCGTGCGCGCATCGTGCACGCGGGCGGCGATGCCAGCGGTGCCAAGGTGATGGAAGCGCTGGTTGCGGCAGCGCGATCGGCACCGCATATCGAGCGGCGTGCGGGATTGGAGGTGGATGGACTGGTGCTGCAGGGCGGGCATGTGTGTGGCGTGTGCGTGACCGCTGCCGACGGCACCCGCGCGGCGCTGCACGGGCGCGCGGTGGTGTTGGCGACCGGCGGCATCGGCGGCCTGTTCGCGCAGACCAGCAACCCGGCGGACGCCGACGGCAGCGGACTGGCGCTGGCGCTGGCGGCAGGCGCTGCGGCGCGCGACCTGGAATTCGTGCAATTTCATCCAACGGCCATGGCCGTGCATGGGTTGCACAGCCTGCCGCTGCTGACCGAGGCGCTGCGTGGCGCCGGGGCGCGGCTGCAGGATGCCGAGGGTCGTTCGCTGATGGAGGGCGTGCATCCGCTGGCGGACCTGGCACCGCGCGACGTGGTGGCGCGCCGGGTCTTGCAGGCCTGTCGCGACGGTGGTGCCTGGCTGGATGCGCACCGCATCGGCGCTGCGTTTCCGCGCGCGTTCCCGACCGTGTTCCAGGCTTGCATGGAGCGCGGGATTGATCCGCGCTTCCAGCCGATCCCGGTGACGCCCGCCGCGCATTTCCACATGGGCGGCATTGCCGTGGATGCCGATGGTGCAACCGCGTTGCCCGGGTTGCACGCGGTGGGCGAAGTGGCCTGCAACGGCGTGCACGGGGCCAACCGGCTGGCCAGCAATTCGCTGTTGGAGGGCGTGGTGTTTGGCCGCCGGCTGGGCCACCTGCTGCGGGCGCTGCCTGAATCCGGCGCGGGGACCGGCAAGTTCCGGCTGTTGCACCGCAAACCGGCGCTGCAGGCAGGCGAGATGCAGCGGCTGCGCGCGCTGATGATGGATGCGATGGGGCCGGTGCGCAGTGGCGACGGCCTGCAGGCGGCGCTGCGCGAGTGCGATGCGCTGGCCGCGTCGGGCTGGCAGGCGGCATTGGCGCGCGAACTGGTGGCCGCTGCGCTGCAGCGAGCGCACAGCCTGGGTGCCCACTTCCGCAGCGATGATGCGACAACTGCATTGGATTGACGTCGGTCATGGCTCGCGGGCGGGCGCCATGCCACGCTTGCCCAAGGTGCAGGCAGGGTGCCTGCACCCCGACAGGAGATTGCTCATGTTGCTCCGACTTCCTTCCCGGGCGCGGCGTTTGGCTCCGGCCCTGCTGGTCGCTACGGCCCTGGCGGCCGTGCCGGCGCTGGCCCAGCCTGTTCATCAGGATGGACAGGCCGCGCACGCCGCGCACGCCGCACACGCCAACACCGTGCCGGCAGCGGCACAGCGCTGGGCCACCGATGCACCGCTGCGCGCCGGCATGCGCCAGCTGCGCGAAGCGGCAATGCTGCTGGAACACTACGAGATGGGGCATCTGGACGACACCCAGCGCGACAACGCGGTGGCCAGCATTGATGCGGCGGTCAGCAACATGGTCGCCAACTGCAAGCTCAAGCCCGATGCCGACGCCGCGTTGCACGGGCTGCTGGTGAAATTCATCGGCGCCGCCAATGCCGCACGTGCCGGCAAGTTGGCCAAGACCGACGTGCAGGCCATGTCGGACGCGCTGGCGCAATATCCTGCGCTGTTCATCGACCCCGACTGGGGACGTGACACCGACTGAACGCCGCGGGCGAGCGTGATCGCTCGCCCCGGCTCACCGGATGCAGCGGGCTGTCAGCCCGCCAGCAGCGCGCGCACGCGCGATGCCAGATGGTCGAAATACAGGTCGATGTAGCTGATCCCGTTCTCGCGGTCGATCAGGTACGGATTCATCAGCGTGTGGCGCAGGATCATCAGCCGGTCGTCGCCGTCTTCGCCCAACGTCGCAGCATCCAGACCCAGCGCATCGAGGATGCGGCGGGTTTCCACCTCGCCCAGTGCATCAGGTCGCAGGGTCGTCACCGAACCGAAGAACTGCTTGTCCTGCAGCGGGCGGCTGGGGTCGCTGCGCAGTTCGTCGTGCAGCTTGCGGACGAAGGCATTGGCAGCGGCCACGCTGCGGTTGCCGGCAGGGTTCAATGCGAAGCACACCAGGTTGCTGTCGGGGGCGAAGGGGACGACCGCCTGCACCACGCCGGCCATGGCGTCGGCAAAGTGCTGCGCGCGCTCGTGGAAGGCCTCGGCCGACCGGATGGTCTGCGCAGAGAGCAGGCCGAAATGGGCGTGATCCAGCGGCAGCACCTTGTGGGTCACATACACGCCGGCCACCGCGGCGCCGGACTTCGAGCCCTCGGGAATGAACTGGCCAAGGCTGCGGTAGCGGCTGAGATAGTCCTTCGGCGTTGCGCCATGAAAGACGTAGTCGGCTTCTTCCGCCAACAGCGCCACCGCACGATGGTCGCGGCAGATGAAGGCGCCCGAACCGTAGGGCAGGTAGCCCAGCTTGTGCGGATCCACGGTCACCGAGTCGGTATCGCCCAGCGCTGCCACCGCGGAATAGACCTCGGCAGACGGGAAGGCGCGGAAGCCCGCAGCCACTTGCTCACGCGCGCGCAGGCTGCCGTCTTCGTTGCGGAACAGCGTGGCCAGATAGCCGCCCCACGCGGCATCCACGTGCACACCAAAGCCCAGCCCACGCGCGGCAAACCGATCGCGTGCGGACACTGCGCCATCCACCGGATCGACCGTGCCGTATTCGGTGGTGCCCATCACCGCCACGGCCAACAGCACCGGCTGGCGTTCGCGCAGGCAGCGCTCCAGGGTGGCTTCCAATGCATCGGTGTCCAGCCGCATGCCGCGCTCGGGGAGCAGCTCCAATTGGCTGCGGCCCAGCCCCAGCAGCTTGCAGCCCTTGCTCCAGGAGTAGTGCGCGGTGATCGGTGCCAGCACCTTCGGCACGCGCAGCGTGTCGTGGTCGAGGAAGAAATCCGCCAGCCCGCGCTGTTCGATGCGTTCCTCGCGCACGCGGGTTCGCCAGTGCTTGCGTTCGGCGGGCGTGGCGTGGGCCAGCCACTGCTGCCATTGCTCCAGCAGCGCGATGCCTGCGTGCGGCGCCAGGTTGAAGGCGCTCCAGTCGTCTTCCGGCAGCGCCAGTTCGGGTACGCCTGCGGCCCGCAGCGCCACCGGGAATGCTTTCAGCGCCAGCGCCAGCCGCAGCGCCTGGTAGTTGGCGACGGTGCCGCCCGAGGTCAGGTGGCCGAACGCGCAATCCGGCCGTGCCGGATCATGCACATAGCCCAGCATGCGCGCCAGCTGCAGGCCAACCTGAACCTCCATGTCCACGGTGACCGGGGCCACGTCTTCGGACACGTTGTTGGGGTTGTAGGGCAGGGTCAGGATCTGCGCCACCAAGCCCGGCAGCAGCACGTCGGACACCATGTGCCCCATGTAGCGCGGACTGTGGAACGGCACCGATTTCTTCAGCGTGGCGGAGAGCTGGTGCAACTCGCGGCGCATGCGCGATTCAAACGCCAGGTAGTCCGGGTGGTAGGCGGCCGTGGTGCCGATCGCCAGCGGGTCTTCCGGATGAAAATTGCGACGCCAATAAACGTGGTCGCGCAGGAACTCGACGACCAGTTTTTCCAGCAGGTTGTCGTTCTCGCCGTAGGGGCCGAGGAAGCACGCGTCCAGCAGGTGCGGGCGCTCGCCGATGGCGTCGGGTTGGGACATGCGGTGAGGCTCCGTGGTCGTGGATTCGCGGGTCAGTGCAACAACAGCAGCCAACCGGCCGGGTTGTGCATGCGTGCGATCCCGTAGATGAAGGCGAAGGTGGCCAGCGCGGCCACGTAGAAGAACGCACGCTGCCTGTGCGTGCGTTTCTCGCGCATCGCCAGCACCCCCAGGATGACGTACACCACCACCAGCGCCAGCTTCACGGTCAGCCAGCCATTGGCGAACATCGCCCCCGGCAGCATCGAGAACAGCATGGTGGCCGAGGTCAGCAGGATGGTGTCGATGGTGTAGCTGCCGTACTTCGGCAGCCAGTGCCGCGGCCAACGCGCGCCCAGCAGCGCGGCGCCGCAGCGCAGCGCGAACACGGCGCCGCTGCACATCACCGCATGCACGTGCACCCATTTGACCTGCGGATAGAACTCCATCATCGGCGTCATCTGTGCGTCCTCAGCCGGGGCGCCCGTCCGCGCGCGGGTGCAGGTAGATGGACAGCGAGCGCAGCGCCCACGGCAGGAATGCGATCAGCCAGCCGGCGGCCGCGACCACCTGCCAGAAATACGTGTCTGGTGCTGCCTCGGCGGCGATGCGGGTCACCGCCACCAGTTGCAGCGTGGCGAACGCGAACCAGCCGGCCGCCGGCATCGCCATCGGGCGTCCGGAATGCCCTTGGGTGACGCGGGTCACCATGGCCACCAACAGGCTGCCGAAGAAGCCGATGAACAGCGCGTGTGCCGGGCCTCGGCCGAGCACGAAGTCGCCGCCGGCGGCATAGAGGGCGCTCTGCACCGCGAACAGGGTGAACGCCACCGGCAGCCACGCGAAGCCGAGGAACAGCACGCGCAGGATGCCGGGCCCCTTGTTGCCTGGCCACCAACGCCACAGCACGTAGGCGCTGCCCAGCGCGAAGCTTGCATCCACCGGCCACATCCACGTGTTCGCATGGGCCAATTCCAGGCCCAGGTGCGCCAGCAACAGCCCCCACATCGCGACCAGCACCCACATCGGCCGCCAGGCGCGGTAGCCCGGGATCGCGTTGCCGGCGAAGAAGGGGAACATCCGGTGAGCCACGCTCATGTACACCGGCAACAGCAATGCAAACGTGCCGACCTTGATCGACACCACCACCGTCCACGGCGCTGCGCCGTGCAGGAATGCCACCATGCACAGCAGGCCCAGCAGGCCGAAGCCCAATGCCGCGAAGCACGACCATGCGTGCCAGGTCGGGCCCTTGCCCGCGCGGCGTTCGGCCAACAGCGAGCGCAGCAGCTGGATCAGGCCATATCCCCAGCCGACCAGCGACATCATCACGCCCACATGCACCATGGGTTCCTGCCCAAGCAGCATGCCGCCGACCACCGACACCTGGCCACCCAGCAGGCCCAGCCCGACGGGGACGTAATGCCAGCGCGACAGATCGGGGGTGCCCGTCCAGCGGGGGAAGGTGGTCAACAGGAAGCCGAACATGAAGGGCGGCAGCAGTTGGTATTGCATGATGAACGCGTGCATCCAACCGCCGAACGGCGTGCCGCCGCGCAGCCCGATCACGCCCCAGCGGGCATCCACCAGCCACAGCAGCCACCAGCTCATCGCCAACAGCACGTTGACTGCGCCCACGAAGAACAACAGCCGGTGCGGTGCAGCGGCCAGCAGTGCCGGGGAAAGGCCGGCGGAAGAAGCTTCGGAAGATGGTTTCGTGTTCATGCTGCGCAGTGTCCCGTGCAGGCGCGCTGCGCGCCTTGATTCAGGTCATTTTGAAACTGAGTCGCAAAAAGCGGCCTTCACGACCGTGGCCGATGCAAAAAAGGGGACGGCCGCAGCCGTCCCCTCCAAGTGCCATGGATTGCGCGTGCGTCAGCTCGCCAGCTTGGGCTTCAGCCATTTGCGCGCCACGAACACCGCCAGCAGCAGGGCGCCTGCCGAGAACACCAGGTCACCCGGCATGCGCATCCACACCAGCATGTCGATGATCGGGCGGTTCATGAACTCCGCCGAGCGGGCGAACCAGTAGCCGTGTTCGAGCACGGCATTGAGCTGCAGGACGCCCAGCGGCAGCAGGGTCAGCAGGGCCATCAGGCCCAGGCCGATGTTGAGGCACCAGAACGCACCGCGCAGCAGGCCTTCGGGCCATTGCACCTGCGGACGCAGGCCGCGCAGGCAGAACAGCATCAAGCCGATCCCCAGCATCCCGTACACGCCGAACAGGGCAGTGTGGCCGTGCAGTGCGGTCAGGTTCAGGCCCTGCATGTAGTACAGCGCCAGCGGGGTGTTGACCAGGAAGCCGAACAGGCCGGCGCCCACCAGGTTCCAGAAGCTGGTGGCCATGAAGAACATGATCGGCCACTTGTAGCGTGCCATCCACGGGGTGGCGCGGCTGTGGCTCCAGGTTTCAAACGCCTCCAGGCCAATCAGCGCCAGCGGCACCACTTCCAGCGCCGAGAAGCTGGCGCCCAGCGCCACCGCAGCGGTGGTGGTGCCGGCGAAGTACAGGTGGTGGAACATGCCAAGCACGCCGCCGGTCAGGTAGATGATGGTGGCGAACAGCACGTTGGTGGTGGCCGACTTGCCGCGGATCAGGCCCAGTTTCACGAACAGGAAGCTCAGCACTGCCACCGCGAATACTTCGAAGAAGCCTTCGACCCACAGGTGGACCACCCACCAGCGCCAGTATTCAACCACCGAGATGTGGCTTTTTTCGCCCCACATCAGGCCAGCGCCGTAGAACAGGCCGATGGCGACCGTGGACAGGAACAGCAGGCCCACGATCGAGGACATCTCATCACGGCGCTTCAACGCCGGCCACAGCGCGCGGCCGACCAGGGTCAGCCACACCAGCAGGCCGACGAACAGGAACGCCTGCCAGAAGCGGCCGATGTCGGTGTATTCCCAGCCCTGGTGGCCGAACCAGAAGTTGTACTTCAGGCCCATCTTCTGCATCACCGCGAACCATTGCCCGGTGAATGCGCCGATGACAATGACCAACAGGCAGACGAACAGGAAGTTGACGCCGGCGCGCTGGTACTTCGGCTCATGCCCGGAAATCGCCGGGCCGATGTACAGGCCGGTGGCCAGCCACGCCGTGGCGATCCACAGCACCGCCAATTGGGTATGCCAGCTTCGGGTCAGTGCGTAAGGCAGGAACTCGGCGATCTTGACGCCGTAGGCCTCCTGGCCCTCCACCTGGAAGTGCGCGGTGGTCGCGCCCATCAGGATCTGGAACAGGAACAGTGCCAACACGACCCAGAAATATTTGGCAGTGGCCTTCATCGAGGGGGTGATGACCAGGCTCTGCAGCGGATCCTGCGCCGGTGGCGTCGGCAGCTCTTCCTTGCCGTGGTAGGCCGCGTAATGCCACGCCAGCAGGCCGATGCCGCCGATCATGAACAGGATCGAGAACATCGACCAGACGAAATTGTCTGCGGTCGGCTTGTTGCCGATCAGCGGCTCGTAGGGCCAGTTGTTGGTATAGGTGCGGTTGGATTCGCCGGGACGGTCGGTGCCGGCTGCCCATGCGGTCCAGAAGAAGAAAGAGGTCATCGCCCGGCGATTTTCGGCGTCCGGCACCGTGCCTTCACGCATGGCATAGGCTTCACGAAGCGCGTGCGTGGCGGGGTCGTTGGAGAACAGGCTTTCGTAGTGGGCGGCGACCTGGCTGATGGCCTGCGCGCGCTGGTTGCTCACCACGATTTCGTTCTTGGCCGCGTCGTAGGTGTTGTTCCGCATTTGCGGTTTGACGCTGGCCTCGGTCTTGGCCCGCTCGCCTTCATCCATGCTGGCATAGGACTGCCCGGTATCAAGCCGGGCCTGCAATTCCAGCATTGCTTCGGTTTCACGATGCAGCCAGTCGGCCGACCAGTCGGGTGCGACCAGCGCACCGTGGCCCCAGATGGAGCCAAGCTGCTGGCCACCCATGCTCTGCCAGACAACCCGGCCACGCTCGATGTCGGCCTTGGTGTAAAGCACCTGGCCATTGGCGGCGACGACGCGGTCGGGGACGGGGGGGGCGGTGTGGACGAGGTCCACGCCTAGCCACAACATGACGGCGAAGCTGGCGGCCAGCAGGGCCCCCAGGCCCAGCCATAGCCGTTTGGTGATGGGCATTGCGATGCTCCTGAGGTTGGATCGAGAAGGTGAAACAGACGGCGGCATCGTCGTCTGAACTACAGGATCCCACCATGACTTGGGTCAACTGCATGCCGGGACGGTCGTGAAGAAGCAAACCATGGTGCATCCGGCAATGGGCCGCGGTGCGGTTATTCGCGCAGGATGGGTGCGGCAAGCGCTTCGATGCGCGCGGCATCCAGCAGTTCCACTTCGCGTCGGTCCACCGCCAGCAGGCCTTCGTCCTGCATCCTGCGCAGCACCCGGCTCACTGTTTCCGGCGCCAGCCGCAAATAGTTCGCGATGTCGGTGCGCGCCATGGTCAGCTGAAAGCGCGATGCGGAGAAGCCGCGCGCCGACAGTCGGCGCGACATCCCGACCAGGAATGCGGCGACGCGCTGGTCTGCGCTCCAATCACCCGCCAGCAGCGCGGCGCGGCCGATGTCGCGGCTCAGCAGGCGGAACAGTTCGCGCTGGATGCCGGGCACGCGGGTGGCCAGCACCGAGATCTTCGGGAACGAGAACCGGCACAGCATCACCGTGTCGAGCGCGATCGCATCGCATGGGTAGCGGTGGCCGTCGATGGCGTTCAGGCCGATGACTTCGCCGGGGAAATGGAAGCCCAGCACGTGTTCGTGGCCGTCGCGGTCGGTGACGCAGGTCTTGACCGTGCCGGCGCGTACCGCGGCGATGGCTTCAAACGGATCGCCTTCGCGGAACAGGTGATCGCCTGCGTGGAACGGGCCGATGTGCTCGACCAGTACATGCAGTTCCTTCAATGCAGCCTTGTCCATGCCTTGCGACAGGCAGGCGCTGGAAAACGCGCAGGTGGAACAAAACTGGAATTCGTCGCCGTCGTCGGCAAGGATGCGCGGGCTGAGGCGTGGAAACGGCAGGTCGCTCATCGGCAGCCCCGCATGCCACGCGCAAACAGGCCCCGCCGTTGCCGGCAACAGGTCAGATCGCGCGGGAGAAGCGCGGCTTGGAATCGGCGGCGGGAGGGGTCAGGTATCGGTCGAAGCACATGGCAATGTTACGCAATAGCAGCCGCCCTTGCGAGGTGGCTTCGATACGCCCGGGCGAAATCCGCACCAATCCGTCTTCCGCCAGTGGCTGCAGTTGTTGCAGGGCGTCGGCGAAATAGTCGTTGAAGCGAATGCCGTAGCGGCGCTCCAGCGCGGCCATCGGGATTTCCCCCTGGCACATCAGCGATTGGATCAGGTCGGCGCGCAGCTCGTCGTCTTCGCTCAGCTGCATGCCGCGGAAAACCGGCAGCTTGCCGGCGTCGATGGCGGCCTCCCACGACGGAAGGTCGCGCGGGTTCTGGCTGAAGCTGTTGCCGATGTGGCTGATCGCCGACACCCCCAGGCCGATCAGGTCGCTGTCGGCGTGGGTGGTGTAGCCCATGAAGTTGCGATGCAGGCCGCCGCGGGCCTGTGCCTGCGCCAAATCGTCGTCGGGCAGGGCGAAGTGGTCCATGCCGATGTAGAGGTAGCCGGCAGCGGTGAGTTTTTCCACCGCCAGCTGCAGCAACGCCAGCTTCGCCTCGCCGTCCAGCAACAGCGATTCGTCGATCTGCTTCTGCGGCTTGAACAGGTGCGGCATGTGCGCATAGCTGTACACCGCCAGCCGATCCGGGCGAATCTCGAGCACGGTATCCAGGGTGCGGCCGAAGCCTTCCAGGGTTTGCGCCGGCAGGCCGTAGATCAGGTCGATGTTGACCGACCGCAGGCCGGCCTTGCGGCAGGCATCGACCACCGAACGGGTTTGCTCCACCGACTGGATGCGGTTCACCGCTTCCTGTACCACCGGGTCGAAATCCTGCACGCCCAGGCTGGCGCGGTTGAAGCCGGCACCGGCCAGCGCCAGCAGCCACTCGGGCTCGCAGAAGCGCGGGTCGATTTCGATGGAAATGTCTCGATCGCCGCTGTCGGCGAAGTGGAACTGCCGGCGCAGCATGTCAACGGTGTCGGTCAGCTGGACGGGATTGAGGAAATTCGGGGTGCCGCCGCCGAAATGCAACTGGATGACTTCGCGGTCGCGATCGAACAGCGGCGCGACCAGCGCCGCTTCGCGGTGCAGGCGGGCGAGATAGGATTCACCGCGCGCCAGGTCGCGGGTGATGATCCGGTTGCAGCCGCAATAAAAGCACGGGCTGAAGCAGAACGGCACGTGCACGTACAGCGACAGCCGGCGCGGGATGGGTTCTTCGTTGCTTGCCTGCACGGCCCCGCGCATCTGCGCCTCGCCGAATTCCGCGCTGAACTGGGGCGCGGTCGGGTACGAGGTGTAGCGCGGGCCGGGCCGGTCGTAACGGCGCAGCAGGTCCGCGTCAAAGGCGATGTTCTGAGGATGCATGCACGCAGCTTAGGCAGGGATGGGCCGCCGTGAATTGATCTTGGTCAATCCAGCCGCATCGCGCCTAGCGGCGCGTCATGCCGTACACGACGGTATCCACGTGCGAGACCCCATTCACGAAACCGGGGTGGTCGTGCGGGATCGGCCTGCGCTCCAGCCGTTCGATGGCCCAGTCCTGCGCGTACAACTGGCCCACCTCGTGTTCCGGCACCGAAAACGGCGGGCCGTCGCGTTCGTGCTGGGGATATTCGAGAGTAATCAGCAATCCGCGGCAGGCACCGGGAAGCAGGTGGTACAGCGCACTCGCGTAGCGCACGCGCAGTTGCGGCGGCAGCGCGATCAGCGCGGCGCGGTCGAACACGGCGGCGCAATCGGCAAGCAGCGCGGCATCCAGTCCGAAGGCATCGCCGCACACCAGCTCGATGTTGCCGGCGCGGAAGTGGATGCCGTAGCGGGTTTGGGTGACCTCGGGCGCGAGGCCGTGCTCGGCGAAGAACTGCTCGATCGCCAGCTTCGACAGCTCCACGCCCAGCACGTGATGGCCCTGTTCGGCCAGCCACGCCAGGTCATGCGATTTCCCGGCCAGCGGCACGAACACCTTCGTGCCCACCGGCACGCCCAGCGCCGGCCAGTGCTTCATCAGCAGCGGCGTTGGCGCGGGCTGGTGAAAGCCGATCCGGTTGTCCTGCCAGCGTTGGTGCCAGAAGTCGGGCTGCATTGGCATGTCTCGTTTAGATTCTTTGGACTCATCCCTTCCGCCGCAGGCGAAGGGGAGGAGGAGTCACTCCACCAGCAGCGCGTCCACTTTCTGCCAGCCGCGTGGCAGCAGGCCGCCGCGCGATCCGCGCGCGCCGAGGTAGGGCTCGAGCTCCTTGAACGACAGCGTCATCGTGCGGGCGCCCGATTGCACCAGCAACTTGCCGTTCGATGGCACCACCGCCACCGCCACCACGTGCTCGGTGCCGCGCTTTGCCTTCGGGATGTCGATCAGTTTGTTGCCCTTGCCCTTGTCGAGCTCCGGCAGTTCGGCCAACGGGAAGGCCAACACGTGGCCGGCGCTGGTCACGGCCACGATGCGGTCGTGTTCCACGCTGGCGATGGCGGCAGGTTGCAACACGCGTCCGCCTTCCGAGAGCGACAACAGCGCCTTGCCGGCCTTTTGCCGGCTGGTGAGATTTTCAAAGCGGGTGACGAAGCCGTAGCCGTGGCTGGAGGCGATCACCAACTTCGCGTCATTGTCGGCGCTGGTCATGGCCTGGAACGACGCCCCAGGCACCGGCGCAAAGCGTCCGGTGAGCGGTTCGCCGTTGCCGCGCGCGCTGGGCAGCGTATGCACCGCCACCGAATAGCTGCGGCCTGCCGAATCCAGGAAGGCCACCTGTTGCGTGCTGCGCGTGCGCACCGCCACCAGCAGGCTGTCGCCATCGCGGTAGCTGAGCGAAGTGGCATCGATATCGTGGCCCTTGGCCGCGCGCACCCAGCCCTTTTCGCTGAGCACCACGGTCATCGGCTCGCTGGCGACCAGCTCGGTCTCGGCCAGCGCCTGCGCGGCCTGGCGCGCGACCAGCGGGCTGCGCCGCGCATCGCCGAATTTCCTGGCATCGGCCAGCAGCTCATCCTTGACCAGTTTCTTCAGCTTCGCCTTGCTCTCCAGGGTGGCGATCAGTTGGTCGCGTTCGCTGGCCAGCGCATCCTGCTCGCCGCGAATCTTCATTTCCTCCAGCCGGCCCAGCTGCTTCAGCCTGGTGTCGAGGATGTAGTCGGCCTGTTCCTCGCTGAGCTTGAAACGCGGCATCAACACGGCTTTCGGCTCATCCTCGGTGCGGATGATGTGGATCACTTCATCCAGGTTGAGGAACGCCACCAGCAGGCCGTCCAACAGGTGCAAGCGGCGATCCACCTTGTCCAGCCGGTGCTTCAGGCGGCGGGTCACGGTGGTTTGCCGGAAGCTGAGCCATTCGGACAGCAGCATCTTCAGGTTCTTGACCTGCGGGCGCCCGTCCAGGCCGATCACGTTCATGTTGACCCGGAAGCTCTTTTCCAGATCGGTGGTCGCGAACAAATGGCCCATCAGCTGTTCGGCGTCCACGCGATTGCTGCGCGGCACCAGCACGATGCGGGTGGGATTGGCATGGTCGGATTCGTCGCGAATGTCCTCCAGCCATGGCAGCTTCTTGGCTCGCATCTGGCTGGCGATCTGTTCGATGATTTTCGAAGGCGAGACCTGGTAGGGCAGCTCGGTGATCACGATATTGGCGTGCTCCTTCACGAACACGCCGCGTGCGCGCACCGAGCCGCTGCCGGTCTCGTACATCGCCACCAGGTCGGTGGTCGGGGTGATGATCTCGGCGGCGGTGGGATAGTCGGGCCCGCGCACGTGTTCGCACAGGTCGCGCACGCTGGCATCGGGATCGTCCAGCAGGCGCACGCAGGCGCTGACGATTTCCCCCACGTTGTGCGGCGGCACGTCGGTGGCCATGCCCACGGCAATCCCGGTGGTGCCGTTCAGCAGCAGGTGCGGCAGGCGCGCCGGCATCCAGGTGGGCTCTTCCAGGGTGCCGTCGAAGTTCGGCGTCCAATCGACGGTGCCCTGGCCCAGCTCGCCCAGCAGCACCTCGGCGATCGGCGACAGTTTGGATTCGGTATAGCGCATCGCCGCGAACGACTTGGGGTCGTCGCTGGAGCCGAAGTTGCCCTGGCCTTCGATCAGCGGATAGCGATAGGAAAACGGCTGCGCCATCAGCACCATCGCCTCGTAACAGGCGCTGTCGCCGTGCGGATGGAATTTGCCGATCACGTCGCCGACGGTGCGCGCGGACTTCTTGGGCTTGGCACCAGCCGCCAGCCCCAGTTCGCTCATCGCGTAAATGATGCGTCGCTGCACGGGCTTGAGGCCGTCGCCGATGAACGGCAAAGCGCGGTCCAGCACCACGTACATGGAGTAGTCGAGGTAGGCGCGCTCGGCGAATTCGCTGAGCGGGAGTTGTTCGAAGCCGTGGAAGGTGGAGCGCAGGAGATCGTCGGTCATCCGCCTATTCTACGGCTCTGGCCGATGCCGCCGCAGTGCCCATTCCACGTGCTCGCGCACGACCGGCGAAGGGTGTTCGCGACGCGATTCCAGTGCCGCCAGCACCGCAGGCGTGGACGGCGCATTGCCGAGCGCGATGGCGATGTTGCGCAGCCAGCGCTCATGGCCGCTGCGACGGATCGCGCTGCCTTCGCTGCGGCGCAGGAATTCGTCCTCGTCCCAGGCAAACAGGTCCACCAGGCTGGCGTTGTCGAGGTCATTGCGGACGCGGAAGTCCGGCTCGTCGCTGCGCTTGGCGAATTTGTTCCAGGGACATGCCAGCTGGCAGTCGTCGCAACCGAAAATGCGGTTGCCCATCAGCGGCCGCAGGTCTTCGTCGATGCTGCCTTCGTGTTCGATGGTCAGGTAGGAAATGCAGCGCCGCGCATCCAGCCGGTAGGGCGCGGTGATGGCGCCGGTCGGGCAGACGTCGATGCAGCGCGTGCAGCTGCCGCAGTGCGCGCTGGCCGGCGGATCGATGGGGAGCGGGATATCGACGAACAGCTCGCCGAGGAAAAACCAGCTGCCGCCGTTCTTGTCGATCAGGCAGGTGTGCTTGCCGATCCAGCCCAGCCCGGCATTGCGCGCCAGCGCGCGTTCCAGCACCGGCGCCGAGTCGGTGAACGCGCGATGGCCGAACGGGCCGATCTCCGCCTGCACGGCGTCGGCCAGCCGCGCAAGGCGGTTGCGCATCAGCTTGTGGTAGTCGCGGCCCAGCGCATAGCGGGCCACGTAGGCGCGTTCGTGCTCGCGCAGGTTGGCCCAGGCGGCGTCGGTGTCCTTGCCATAGTCCAGCCCCACCGAAATGACGCGCAGGGTGCCGGGCAGCAGTTCTGCGGGGCGTGCGCGCATCGTGCCGTGGCGTGCCATCCACGCCATCGAGCCGTACAGGCCTTGCTCCAGCCAGTCCAGCAGATGGGCCTCGTCCTGCTTCAGTTCCACGCCGGAAATGCCGACGCGCTGGAAGCCTGCGTCGCGGGCCAATGCGCGGATGCGCTGGGCAAGCGCGTTGTAGTCGGGCGTGGACATGGCGCAAATTATAGGTCTGCATTCCCGAGCCCCCCCGCATGCACAGCCCGTTTCCCCTGTTCGACATCGAAGCCCTGCGCTTGCTGGAAACGCGCGGCACCGCGCATCTGCACGGCGATGCGTTCGCGCTGATGGCGCGCGCCGGGCAGGCGGCGTGGCGCAGCGTGCTCAAGCATTGGCCACGGGCGAAGCAGCTGCTGGTGGTGTGCGGGCCGGGCAACAACGGTGGCGATGGCTATGTGCTGGCCCGCCACGCGCTGTGTTCGGGACTGTCGGTACGCGTGCTGCAACTGCCCATGCATGCGCCCGCGACCGGGCTGGCGCAGCGTGCGTGCGAGGCATTCATCGGCGCTGGCGGCGCGGTCGGGAGTTTCGATGGCGAGCTTGGCGAGGCGGAGGTGATCGTCGATGCGCTGTTCGGCATCGGCTTGTCGCGTGCGCCGGATGCGGCCATCGCAGCGCTGATCGACGCGATCAACGCGCACCCTGCACCGGTGTTGTCGCTCGACGTGCCCAGCGGGCTCGACGCGCGCAGCGGGGCCGCGCCGGGCGCGGTGGTGCAGGCGCAGTGCACCCTGCAATTCATCGCCCGCCATCGTGGACTGCGCACCGGCAGGGCGCTGGATTGCTGCGGCAAACTGGAACTGGCCACGCTGGAGCTGCCGCCTCGGCTGTTTGACGGCATCGCGCCGGCGGCACTGGCGTGGCGCGCCGACGCCCTGCACGCGTTCTTCCCGCTGCGTCCGCGCGATGGCCACAAGGGCTGCAACGGTCATGTGTTGTGCATTGGCGGAGACCACGGCAGTGGTGGTGCGCTGATGCTGGCGGCGCAGGCGGCGTTGCGCAGCGGCGCCGGGCTGGTCAGCGCGGCGACGCGCGTGGCGCATGTCCCGGCACTGTTGGCGCGTTGCCCGGAAGTGATGGCGCACGCGGTGGAGGACAGTGCGCCCTTGCAGCGGCTGCTGGCGCAGGCCGACGTGATCGCCATCGGCCCCGGACTGGGGCAAGCGGAGTGGGGGCGCGCGGTGCTGGAGGCTGTATTGGCCTCACCCCGGCCCAGGGTGCTGGATGCGGATGCGTTGAACCTGCTGGCCGGCTCCGGCGTGCGCCTGCGCGCGGATGACGTGGTCACGCCGCATCCCGGCGAGGCCGCGCGGCTGCTTGGCTGCGCCATCGCCGACGTGCAGCGCGATCGCTTCGCCGCCGCCGCCGCGCTGCACGCGCAACTGGGCTGCGTGGCGGTGTTGAAAGGGGCTGGCAGTCTGGTGCATGCCGCGGGCATCACGCCTGCGGTGATTGGCGCGGGCAATCCCGGCATGGGCGTTGGCGGCATGGGCGACTTGCTGACCGGCTGCATCGCTGCGCTGCGCGCGCAAGGTCATGCGGCTGGCGAGGCGGCGCTGGCAGGCGCATTGCTGCACGCTGCGGCAGGTGACGCTGCCGCGCTGGACGACGGTGAGCGCGGCCTGCTGCCCTCCGACCTGCTGCCGTGGTTGCGCAAGCTGGCCAATCCAGTGCGACGATAGGCGGATGTCCGAATTCCTCCTTCCAGATGCCGAGGCCACCGATTCCCTGGGCGCGCGCTTGGCGCAGTCGCTGCCGGAGCGGGCGGTTGTTTACCTGCACGGTGACCTGGGGGCCGGCAAGTCCACGCTGGCGCGGGCGTTGCTGCGCGCGTTGGGCGTGACCGGCACGATCCGCAGCCCCACCTATACGCTGGTCGAGCAGTACGTGCTGCCCAACCGGGGCTTGCTGGAAGGCGGCCTGGCCTTGCACCTGGACCTGTACCGGATCGGCAATCCGGGCGAATTGGAATTTCTCGGGCTGGATCCGGCCGAAGCCAGGCTGTGGCTGGTCGAATGGCCGGAGCGCGGGCGCGGCAGCCTGCCCGAGGCCGATCTGGACATCGCGTTGGCGGTCGAGGGCTCGGGGCGGCATTGCCGGCTGCTGCCAAACACGCCGGCCGGCGCGGCATGGGTCGCTGGATTGGCTTCAGGTCTGGATATCCCGCGTTGAGTTCATGAACCCGGCAGGAATG
The DNA here is from genome assembly GCF_024498955.1 of Thermomonas paludicola. GTDB lineage: Bacteria > Pseudomonadota > Gammaproteobacteria > Xanthomonadales > Xanthomonadaceae > Thermomonas > Thermomonas paludicola. The sequence goes on from NZ_CP093311.1 coordinate 946,874, forward strand.
TCCGCCAGGTCACGGATTCAAAAGGGAAAATGCTTGAAATTCGCGCTGGCAAGTGATTAACTCCGACCCATGCGCGCGAAGGGGAACCGCCAATTGCTCTTCCAGCAGGCCATCCTGACGCTGGCCGTGCTCGGTTGTGCTTGCGCAAATGCTTCTGAAATCAAGCAGTTGCGTGTCGAAGCCGGGACCACCGGAACGCGCGCCGAACTGCATCTGGACAAGGCTTCCACCTTCAAGCTCATCCCGCTGTCCAACCCGGAACGGCTGGCCGTGGATTTCCCCGACAGCCAGCTTGCGCGCGGATTGACGCTGCCGCATGCCGCCGGAGTGGTGACCTCGGTGCGTACCGGGCAGCCGGTTCCCGGCACGGTGCGGATCGTGTTTGATCTGGGCGGCAAGGTGCGCGCCCTGCCGACCACCCTGGATACCTCCAGGAGCGGTTACACGCTGGTGCTGGAATGGCCGGGAGACGGCGCTGCGCCGGCGACTCCCGTCATCGCCGCGTCGCCGGACAACGCCAGCGCAACGCCCGTTACCCCCATGCCTGCAACGGCGACTGCCGCTAGCCTGCCCGCGCGTGACCCGATTGCGGATATCGCGCGCCGTTCCGCGTCCACCAGCGTGCCGCCCGTGGCTGCACCCGTCGCGCCACCGCCGGAGGTGGCGCAGAAACCGGCGATTGCACAGCCTTCGGCTGCATTGCCCGACGCACCTCCGCCGATCATGAAGCCCGCTCTGCGGCCGGGCACGCGCCCGCTGGTGGTGGCCATCGACGCCGGTCACGGTGGCCAGGATCCCGGCGCGCACGGTTTGAACGGTACCCGCGAAAAGGATGTCACCCTCGCCATCGCCCGTGAGCTGGCCCGCCAGGTCAATGCCACGCCGGGATTGCGCGCTTATCTGACCCGCGACAGCGACGTCTTCATTCCACTCAACCTGCGCGCTCGCCGCGCCACCGCCAACAAGGCCGACATCTTCCTGTCGATCCACGCCGATGCCGCCGAGAACCGCGGTGCGCGCGGTTCTTCGGTGTATGTGCTATCCACCCGGGGCGCATCCTCGCAGCGCGCGCGCTGGCTGGCCGACAAGGAAAATGCGGCCGACGTGATCGGCGGCGAACGCGTGCGCGTGGCCGACAACACCCTGACCTCGGTGCTGCTGGACTTGACCCAGAGCGGCAACATGAAGGCCTCCGAAGACGCGGCCGACCATGTACTGGGCGGTCTCAAGCGGGTTGGCAACAGCCACAAGCCGGACGTGGAGCGCGCCAATTTCGCGGTGTTGCGCACCTCCGACAAGATGCCGGCGATGCTGGTGGAAACCGCCTTCATCTCCAATCCCGATGAAGAAAAGCGGTTGGCGGACCCGGCCTTCCAGCGCACGCTGGCGGCGTCGATCCTGGATGGCGTGGACGCCTATTTCTCGCGGCAACCGCCGCCGGGCACGCTGTATGCCGCCCGTGCGCAGGCGGGGCAGTCGGCGCAGGCCGGCGACCGCTCCAGCATCGGTGCGGGCGGAAGCCCGTAAGCCAGCCCGCCCTGTCGGCGCGCTGTCACAGCGTGTTTGCGAATTCCCGGAAGAGTTGCGGATTCGCACTAAAATCGGCGGGTGAACATCCGCCAACTCCCCGATACCCTCATCAACCAGATCGCTGCCGGCGAAGTCGTTGAACGCCCGGCCTCCGTGGTCAAGGAACTGGTCGAGAACGCGCTGGACGCCGGTGCGCAGCGCATCGACATCGACCTGGAAGAAGGCGGCGTGCGCCTGATCCGCATCCGCGACGATGGGGGCGGCATCCTGCCCGAGCAGTTGCCGCTGGCAGTCAGTCGCCACGCCACCAGCAAGATCGCCAGCATCGATGATCTGGAAGCCGTGGCGACGCTGGGGTTTCGCGGTGAAGCACTGCCGTCGGTGGCCTCGGTCAGCCGCTTCCGGCTGGCATCGCGGCAGCGCGGTGCGCAGCACGGCGCGGAGCTGCGCATCGAGGGCGGCAAGGTCGGCGAGGTGACGCCGAACGCGCATCCGCCCGGCACCACGGTGGAAGTGCGCGACCTGTTCTTCAACGTCCCTGCGCGGCGCAAGTTCCTGCGCGCCGAGCGCACCGAGCTGTCGCATATCGAGGAGTGGCTGCGCACGCTGGCGCTGGCCCGGCCGGATGTCGAGCTCCGGGTAACCCACAACGGCAAGGCGTCGCGGCGCTGGAAGGGCGAAAGCAATTTGCTGTCCGACGTGCGCCTGCACGAGGCACTGGGCGAGGAGTTCACCCGCAACGCGTTGCGCGTCGATCACGCGGGCGCGGGCATGCGCCTGCATGGCTGGGTCGCGCAGCCGGCCTACAACCGCGCCAGCGCCGATCAGCAGTATCTGTACGTCAACGGCCGCAGCGTGCGCGATCGCAACGTGGCGCACGCGGTGCGCCAGGCCTACAGCGACGTGCTGTTCCACGGCCGCCACCCGGCCTACGTGTTGTTCCTCGAACTCGATCCGCGCGGCGTGGACGTCAACGTGCATCCGGCCAAGCACGAGGTGCGTTTCCGCGAGTCGCGGCTGGTGCACGATTTCGTCTATCGCACGCTGCACGAGGCGCTTGCGCAAACCCGCGCCGGGTTCGCCGCCACGCCCATGCAGCCGGCGTCCGGATCGGGTCTGGGCGGCGGTCGCTGGTCGATGCCGGCGACGCCGCAGCAGCAGGCAATGGGGCTGCGCGTGGGCGATGCACCGGCGGCCTATGCCGCGCTGTATGCGCCGCGCGAGGAAGCGGGACTGGCATCGCCGATGGCCACCATGCCCATGCCGGCAGAGGACGCGGCTGGCACCCCGCCGCTGGGTTTCGCAATCGCCCAGCTGCACGGCATCTATATCCTGGCCGAGAACGCCGACGGCTTGATCGTGGTGGACATGCACGCCGCGCACGAGCGCATCGGCTACGAAAAATTGAAGGCCGCGCACGACGGCGCCGGCCTGCGCACGCAGCCCCTGCTGGTGCCCAGCAGCCTGGCGGTGTCCGAGCGCGAGGCAGACATCGCCGAGCGCGAGGCCGACACGCTGGCGCAGCTGGGCTTCGAGGTGCAGCGCAGCGGTCCGCAGTCGCTGCTGCTGCGCAGCGTGCCCGCGTTGCTGGCGCAGGGCGACGTGGAGGCATTGCTGCGCGACGTGCTGGCCGATTTGCGGGAGCACGGCAGCACCCGGCGGGTGGCGGAAACCCGCGATGAACTGCTCGCCACGATGGCCTGCCACGGTGCGGTACGCGCCAATCGCAGGTTGGGCGTTTCCGAAATGAATGCCCTGTTGCGTGACATGGAAGCCACCGAACGCTCCGGTCAATGCAATCATGGCCGTCCCACCTGGACCCGTTTCACGCTTGCGGAGATCGATCGATGGTTCCTGCGCGGACGCTGATGCGCCTTGCCGGCGCGCTCGCAATGGCGTTGCTGATGACCGGCTGCAACCGGAATCCGGGGCCAAGTGCAGCCGAGCGGGCCGCGCAGGCAAAAGCGCGGGCCGAGTTTTCCGCGGCACAACATGCGTGGCGCGCGCAGCGGGTTGCCGCACTGCGCCAGCCCGATGGCTGGACCTCGCTGATCGGCCTGCACTGGCTGGATCCGGGCACCCACCGCGTGGGCAGCAGCGGTGACAATGGCATTCGCCTGGCGATGGGGCCCGCGCATCTTGGCTTGTTCACGGTGCGCAATGGCCACGCAAGCGTCGTTCCGGATGCCGCAGTGACCATCGATGGCCAGCCAAGCCGGGGTGGTGCGCTGCGCAGCGACGCCGACGCGGGCGGCGCCAGCGTGATCGCGTTCGACGACGGTAAAGGCCTGGCGACGGTGATTGCGCGCGGCGGTCGGCTGGCGCTGCGGGTCAAGCACGCCGATGCCGGCAGCCGCGTGCATTTCAGCGGTTTGGACTACTGGCCGGGCGGGCCTGGCTGGCAGGTGCAGGCGCGCTTCATCCCGCATCCGGCCGGCAAGACGCTGCCCATCGCCAACATCATCGGCACCACCGACGAGATCCCCAATCCCGGCGTGGTCGAATTCACCCGCCACGGCACGCCGTTCCGACTGGAAGCGCTGGACGAAGGCGAGGGCACCCTGTTCCTGATCTTCGCCGATCGCACCAGCGGCCACGGCAGCTATGGCGCCGGCCGCTTCCTCGATGCGCCGATGCCGGACGCGCAGGGCCGGCTGGTGCTCGACTTCAACCGCGCTTACAACCCGCCGTGCGCGTTCACTCCGTTCGCCACCTGTCCGCTGCCGCCGCCGGAAAACCGGCTGGACCTGCGCGTCGAAGCGGGCGAGAAGGCCTATCGAAAACCCGTCATTGCAACCAGGGATGCCCAATGAAATCGCGACTGCTGGCATTGGCGCTGTGCGCGCTGCTGACTCCCATTGCCTGGGCTGGGCAGCCGGCGCCAGCTGCACCGCAGGCTGGGGGCGCCCAGCATCCGCTGCTGTGGAAGGTGTCCGATGCCGACAACGCGGTGTACCTGCTCGGTGCCTTTCACCTGCTCAAGCCCGACGACTATCCGTTGCCGGCGGAAGTGGATCGCGCGTTCGATGACAGCCAATCGCTGCTCTTTGAAATCGATCCGGCGGCGATGACCGCGCCGGAAACCGTGGCCAGCATGCAGAAGTACATGGGCTACGACGATGGCAAGCGCCTGAGCCAGGTGTTGCCGAAGGCGACGCTGGACAAGCTGGGTATCCTGCTGTCCGCCAGCGGCGCGTCGGTGCAGGCGTTCGAGGACAAGGAGCCGTGGGCTGTCAACCTGGGCTTGGTGCTCAGCGTCGCGCAGGCATTGGGGTTTCGTCCGGATCTTGGCCTGGACCGCAGCTTGATGGCGCGTGCGGTCAGCGCCGGCAAGCCGGCGACGGGGTTGGAGAGCATCGACGACCAGATGCGGGCGATGGACACCACGCCGTATGCCGAGCAGGCGCAGAGCCTGGAGGAATTCCTCGCCGATCCGCAGAAAGCGGTGCGGCAGTTGAGCGACATGCATGCCTGGTGGCGTGCCGGCGACGCGGGCAAGCTGGACCAGGAAATGCGCGAAGACATGGCGCGCAAGACGCCGGAAACCTACCGTCTGCTGGACGTGGAGCGCAACCGCGCATGGCTGCCGCTGCTGGAAAAACGCCTGACCGGATCCCGCTCAGACAACACCCTGGTGGTGGTGGGCGCGCTGCATTTGCTGGGCAGCGACGGCCTGGTGGCGCAGTTCAAGGCGAAGGGCTACAAGGTCGAGCGCATCTGCGATGGCTGTGGGGCCAGTGCCGGCGACTGACGCGCTGCCGTTGCCGTTGGGTCGCTAGGTGGACTCGCCGGTCATCACGATGCAGTCCACCGGGCAGGCTGGCACGCACAGTTCGCAGCCCGTGCATGAATCCTCCAGAACGGTGTGCATGAATTTCGCGCCGCCGATGATGGCATCCACCGGGCAGGCCTGGATGCACTTGGTGCAGCCGATGCAGTCGTCTTCGATGATGAAGGCCACGCGCCCCGGCCTGTGCTGGCCGCGGCTGCGGTCGTAAGGCACCGGCTGCACGCCCAGCAAGCGGGCCAATGCGTGCGCCCCGGCATCGCCGCCGGGCGGACAACGGTCGACGCTCGCTTCGCCGCGCGCCATCGCGTCCGCATAGGGCCGGCAGCCGTCGTAGCCGCATTGCCCGCACTGGGTTTGCGGCAGCAGGCGGTCGAGGCGTTCAACCAGGTCGGGATTGTTGAAGGTGTTCATCACGCTGATTCCGCGCGGGCCGTGCTGCCGCTTTCGCTTCCGCGAATGTCCCCCGATGCCGTCCACTGGCCGGCATCTCCTCCTTGATTTCGCTGCAGCGAAACCGGCAACACGGCCTTGACGTTTCCTGGTGGGTGGCTGCGCGGTCTCAGCGCACCGGCATGCCGGGCTGCGCGGCGTCGTCGGCGTCCAGCAGGGCCAGCGCGCCGCCGTCGAAGCCGGCCGAGAGAATCATGCCCTCGCTCAGGCCAAAGCGCATTTTGCGTGGCGCCAGGTTGGCGATGAACACCACGCTGCGGCCGACCAGCTTGTCCGGCTCGCCGTAGCTGGCGCGGATGCCGGAGAAGATCTGCCGCTGGCCCAGCTCGCCGGCGTCCAGCAGGAAGCGCAGCAGCTTGTCGCTGCCATCCACGAATCCGCACTCCAGCACCTTGCCGATGCGCAGATCAAGCTTGGCGAAGTCGTCGATGCCGATGATTCCACTCCCTCCCTCGCTTGCGGGGGAGGGCTGGGGTGGGGGCGCTTTTCCAGCGATGGCCTTTCCGTCGGCCTTCGCGTCACCTTGTGCTTCGGCTTTCCCGGTTGCGGCTGAAGCCGCTCCTGCGGGCGCGGTGGCAAGCGTGTCCCTGGAGGCGTCCATCATCGCTTCGATCTGCTTTGGGTCAATCCGGGTGAACAGCGGGGCATACGGCTTGATGCTGCGCGTCAGCAGCGGCTGGACAACGTCACCCCAGTGGGCCACCGGTGCATCAAGGAATCCTTCCGCCTGCGCGCAGGTGCGTGGCAGCACGGGCTTGAGCGCGACGGCCAAGATCCGGAACAGGTTCAATCCCTGCGTGCACACCGCTTGCAGCTGCGCCTCAGCGCCGTCCTGCTTGGCCAGCACCCACGGCTTGTGTTCGTCGATGAACTTGTTGGCCTCGTCGGCCAGCGCCATCGTCTGGCGCAGCGCGGTGGCGGCTTCGTTGCGCTCGTACGCGGCGGTGATCTGCTCCAGCTCGGCCACGAAGCGCGCGTATTGCGCGGCATCGAGCAGTGTTGCAGCCAGTTGGCCAGCGAAACGCTTTTCGATGAAACCGGCGCAACGGCTGGCCAGGTTCACGAACTTGCCGACCACGTCGCTGTTCACCCGCGCCACGAAGTCGGACAGGTTCAAGTCCACGTCGTCCACGCCGCCGGATGTCTTGCCCGCGAAGTAGTAGCGCAGCGCCTCCGCGTCCAGCCCGGCGTCGAGGTAGGTGCGTGCCATGATGAAGGTGCCGCGCGACTTGCTCATCTTGGCGCCGTCCACGGTCAGGTAGCCGTTGACATGCAGCCGCGTTGGCGCGCGCATGCCGGCGCCGTGCAGAACGGCCGGCCAGAACAGGCCGTGGAAATTGACGATGTCCTTGCCGATGAAATGATGCAGCTCGGCGTTGCTGTCCGCCTTGAGGAACGTCTCGAAGTCGATGCCGGTCTTGGCGCACAGGGTCTTGAAGCTGCTCAGGTAACCGATCGGCGCATCCAGCCACACGTAGAAATATTTGCCGGGTGCGCCCGGGATTTCGAAGCCGAAATAAGGCGCATCGCGGGAAATATCCCAGGCGCGCAGGCCACCGTCGGCATCCAGCCATTCGCGCAGCTTGGCCTTGACCCCCGGCACCGCCACGTCGCCAGCCAGCCACTGGCGCAGGAACGACTCGAAGCTGCCGACTTCAAAGAAGAAATGCTCGGAATCGCGGATCTCGGGCGTGGCACCGGACACCACCGACGTGGGGTCGATCAGGTCGGTCGGGCCGTAGGTGGCGCCGCAGACCTCGCAGTTGTCGCCGTACTGGTCGGCGCTCTTGCAGTTGGGGCAGGTGCCCTTGATGTAGCGGTCGGGCAGGAACATGCCCTTTGCCGGATCATAGAACTGCGCCACGCTGCGCCGCGCGATGTGGTGATTGGCCACCAGCGCGGCGTAGATCGACTCGGTCAGGCTGCGGTTGGCGGGCGAGTTGGTGGAGTCGTAGTGGTCGAAGGCCACCCCGAACGCGGTGAAATCGCGCTCGTGCCCAGCCTGGATGGCGGCGATGAAGGCCTCGGGCGTGGTACCGGCCTTTTCGGCGGCCAGCATGATCGGCGTGCCGTGGGTGTCGTCGGCGCAGACGTAATGCACCGTGTCGCCGCGCATGCGCCGCGCCCGCACCCAGATGTCGGCCTGGATGTAACCGACCAGATGGCCCAGATGCAGCGGGCCATTGGCATAGGGCAGGGCATTGGTGACAAGCGCGGAGCGGGACATGGCGATGCCAGACGCAGAGGGGCCGCGATTATCGCATGCGCGACGCGTGCCCCAGAACGGCGAAACCCCGGGCACGCCGGGGTTTCGGGGTCAGCCTGCGCGCGGAATCAGTCGGCCCGCACCCAGGTGGCGGTTTTGCAGAAGAAGGCCACGCAGCCCTTGACCTCCAGCTTCTTGCCGCCATCGATCAACTTGATCGACTTGGCCTTGAAGCTGCGATCTTCGGAAGGCTTGTACCCGCTGCCATCGCCCCACACGCCGTCGGAGATCGGCTTCAGGTTCCACAGGGTCACGATGCCGACGTAGGGCTTGCCCTTGTACTGGCCGCTGCACCCGTCGCAGTTGGCCGACATGCCCAGGTTTTCGGTGATCCTGGCGGCCAGCGTGCCGTTCTTGGCTTCGTAGATCTCCGAAATAGTCATCGCCTTGCCGGTCTCGTCATCCAGCGTCTTCCACTTGCCGACCGGGGTTGCATGGTGCTGCGCCGACGCGGAGAACGCGAGCGAAGTCAGCACGAAAGCCAAAAGGATGTTGCGCATGTATGCCCCTCCCAGGGATCCATGGGACGCGGCGCGTCCCTTGAAGCTTTATAACCCCATCCGTAGTGGTATGGAACGGGGTGGGGAGGCGCCGTGCATGACGGTTAAACTTCCCGTTACCCGGACTGGAGTACTTGCGGCGTGTCAGACAACCCTCAAGGCGGCATCGCTCCTTTCGATCCGCGGCCGGTCTATCAAGATTCTGTGGCGGCGTTGAACCGCGCGGAATGGCCGCAGGCGCTGGCATTGTCCACGGGCCTGCTGCCGCGCATCCCGCCACATGCCGGCGTGCATTTCGTGGCAGGCGTGGCCGCGTTGAACATGCAGATGATGCCGCAGGCGCTGCATCACCTGCAGGCAGCCGTGCATTTGAACCCCACCCGTGCCGACTATGCCGCGCAGCTTGCCAAGGCGCTGATGGATGGCCGATTGATGCGTCAGGCCACGACTGTGGCGGAACAGGCGCTGGCCGCAGGCCCGGCGGATGCGATGACGGCAGACACCTTGGGCGTGGTCTTCACTCGCGCCAACCAGCATGCCAAGGCGCTGTCGATGTACGAACTGGCAATCAGGCTGTTCCCGCAACAGGCTTCGTATCACTTCAACCTGGCGACCTCGTTGACCTTCGCGGGGCGCCTGCGAGAAGCAGCAGAGGGATACGAGGCTTGTATTGCCCGTGAACCCCGCTACTGGAAGGCGCATCTCGCCTTGGCCAAGCTGCGCAAGGCCACCAACGACGCCAACCATGTCGATCGCTTGCAGGGGCTGCTGGTCACGCCGGCTGGCGGCAGCAATGCGGCCCGGATGTATCTGAACCTGGCGATGTCGAAAGAGCTGGAAGATCTCGGGCAGGATGCGCGGGCTTTCGCGCATTTGCTGTCCGGGAAGGCGGCGGGTCGCGAAGGACGGGATTATGATATTGACCGCGACGCCGCCCTGTTCCAAGCCTTGATGGAGGCATTCCCGGAGGGAAGTGGGGAAGGTGGTGACGGCTGTGACAGTGCGGCGCCGATTTTCGTGATCGGCATGCCGCGTACAGGCACGACGCTGGTCGACCGCATCCTCTCCAGCCATCCCGAGGTGCATTCCGCCGGAGAGTTGCAGAATTTCGGGGTGGTGCTCAAGCGTTCGTCCGGCAGCATGACGCCGGAGCTGATCGACGTGGATTGCATCCGTCGCGCCAGCAACCTGCCGTGGCGACAAGTAGGCGAGGCCTACATCGAGAGCACGCGCCCGGGGACCGATGTCCGACCGCGCTTCGTGGACAAGCTGCCGCACAACTTCCTATATGCCGGCCACATCGCCCGTGCGCTGCCCAATGCCAGGATCATCTGTCTGCGGCGCAACCCGATGGACACCTGTCTGGGTAACTTCCGTCAACTGTTCACCCAGAATACGCCGTACTACGACTACTCCTTCGACCTGCTCGATACCGGCCGTTACTATCTTCTGTTCGATCGGCTGATGCGGCATTGGCGGCAGGTGCTACCAGGGCGCATTCTGGAAGTTGACTACGAGTCCATCGTGGACGCGCAGGAGGCCAGCACGCGGCTGTTGCTCGAGCACTGCGGGTTGGCGTGGGATCCGGCTTGTCTGCGGTTTCCGGAAAACACCGCGCCGGTGGCCACGGCGAGCGCCGTACAGGTGCGCGAGCCCTTGCATCGCAATGCCCTGCAGCGCTGGAAGCGCTTCGAGACGCAGCTTGCGCCTTTGCGTGCCCTGCTGGAAGAAGCCGGCATCGTGGTCTGATCCGGTTTCCACGTACGCGGCGCATTGAAAAACCCCGCCTTGCGGCGGGGTTTTGGTGGTGTTGCTGCGGCTAGGCTTACTTCTTGCCGAAGCTCCACTTGGCCTCGAGATAGTAGGCGCGGCCCAGTACGTCGAAGTTGTAGCTGTTGTACGGCTCATCGCTGTTGCCCGCGTAGGAGCTTACGTCCATGTCCGGCATCCGGTTGGCGATGTTGTTGACCAGGAAGGACACCTTCAGCGAGTCGCTGACATCGAAGTTCACGCTGCCATTGAAGGTGGTGTAGGAGCCCAACCGGCCGGCACCGGCGAATGCATAGCCGGTCTTGTCCACGGTGCTGCGATAGTTCGGTGTCGGGCCGAGGTAGTTGGCATACAGGGTGGTGGTCCAGCGATCCTTGTTCCAGCTGGCCGAGACGTTCGCCTTGACCTTCGGGTCGGTGCTGTAGTACGGGTCGTTCAGGGCATCGCGGACAGGATTGGTCGGGTACTGCTGGAACTGATGCCGGAGATTCCGGGTCCAGGAGCCGGACATCGTCAGGGCGCCGTAGGCCCCCAGGTCCTGGCGATAGTTCAGGTCAAGGGTGAGCGCATTCAGGGTTTCCTTGGCGACGTTGACCTTCTGGACGAAGATACCCTGCACCACGCCATTGGCGCCGCGGGTGATCTGCGACAGCGCGGCCACGCAGCTGCCGGAATTGATATCCAGCACGCCGCGACGGCAGTCCGATTCGTCGCGCATCAACTGATCGACGTCCTGGTTGGCGACTTCATCACGGATATCCCAGTGGTGGTAATCCAGGCTGGCCGAGAACTTGGAAGTCGGGGCCCAGACCACGCCGTAACTCCACACGGTGGCGTTGATCGGTTTCAGGTCCCTGTTGCCTGAAGAAGTACCCTTGTACTGCAAGTCAGAGAAGCGTGCCGGGCAATTCTGCACATTGCCTGCATCAAAGCCGAGCAGGGCGCAGTTGTAGTAGTCCACGGTGCCGCTGTAGAAGCCGCTGATGCCCTGGAACTGGTCGGCCAGCGTGGGTGCCTTGAACGCATTGCCATACTTTCCGCGCAGCAGCAACGATTCGAACGGGCGGTATTCGATCCCCAGGCTGTAGGTCGGTTTGCTGATGGTTTCACCGGCGGCACGGAAGCCGTCATAGCGGGCCGAGGCGGAGATGGTCAGCGGTTCCCACACAGGCAGGCGCAGCTCACCGGTCAGCGAGTAACGCGAACGCTGGCCTTGGCCGCTCACCGCGGTGGTGCCCCAGATCTTGCCGTTCAACAGCAGCGGATCCGGATCATAGCGCCAGCCTTGGGTGCCGGCTTCCATCGCGATCGCCGCACCGGCATCGCCGCCCGGCAGCGTGAACAGGGCGCTGTTGGTGAACTGCACGCGCAACATGTTGTCGTATGTGCGGCTGCGCGAATTGGTCTGACCCATGAAGCTGTAGAAATCAGCCGGCGACATCAGCTTGTAGAACGCCGCGTAGTCCGGGGTGAACACCGGGTAGGCATCGAAGTACGGATCCAAGCCCTGTTGCGGGCCCAGCACGTGCTGCTGGAAGTAATCGTTGATCGGATCCGCCAAGCGGGCCAGGCTGGTCTCGGTCAAGCGGTAGTAGGTGCGGGACAGGCTGATATCGTAATCCCAGTTCGACTCATCGCTCAGGGTGCCGTTCACGCCCAAGGTGATGGCATACGACGCGCTGGTATTGCGAGCCATCGAGTTTTCCCACCCGCCCATGTCCTCGGGGGTGAAGGCGCGTTGCAGGTTCAGCAAGTCGCCACCCGGTAGCGACGCAAGGCAGTCGGGGTCGTTGCCACAAATCTGGTCGCCATAGGCATCGGCGATGCCGGTACCGATGCGCGGGTCGAAGAAATACCCCCACTTCACGCTGGTGCCCCACCAGGTGTAGCCGGAACCGACGTGGTACTTCACCTTTTCGTGGTTGAGCAGCAGGTCGGCATAGAGCTGTGCATTGCTGTTGATGTTGAAAGTCGAGTGCGCGTACAGCTGCACGCCTTCCTTTTCATTTTTCAGCGTGCGATAGCCCGGGGTGTAGAACGAGCCGCAGTAATTCTCATCGCCGAAGCCGGGGCGGGTCTGAACCTGCACCGTGCCATCGAAACCCGCCTTGACATTGGCGCAGTTGTTGGGATCCAGGAAGTGGTAGCTGGTGAACGGGCTGTACACGAGCCAGTCACGGCTGGCCAAGGCCGGTGCACCGTTGTAGCCGTGGGTGTTGAACTGCTTGGTGAGGTCACGCTGGGAGGCCCATACCGGATCGCTTTTCTCGGCTTGCAGGCCGAGCAGGGTGTTCCAGCGGTTGTCGGCGCTGCTCACGCTGGTGGCGAAGCTGACACGACCACTCTTGCCGCCGCCCTCGCTGAAGCCGCCGATGCGGCCGCTGACGACGCTGCCTTCGATGCTCTTCTTGAGGATGATGTTGACCACGCCGGCGATGGCGTCGGAGCCATAAAGCGACGACTGGCCACCCGGCAGGATCTCGATGCGCTCGACCAGCTCCACCGGGATGCCGCTGATGTTGTTGAACACGTCGGAGCCGTTGTACAGCGCCGGGTAGTTCGCCATCGGGCGGCCGTCGATCAGGTACTTCACGTAGCTGGCGGACAGGCCGAACAGGCTGAGTGTCTCGGCACCCTGGGTGAAGCCGCCGGAAGTCTGGCTGTTCTGCACGCCGCCGGTGGCGAAGCTGCTCTTCTGCAGCACTTCGGCGACGTTGTTGAAGCCACGGGCCTGGATGTCTTCGGCGGAAATGATGGTGACTGGGACGAAGGTCTCGACCTGGGTCTGCGGGATCAACGAACCGGTAACAACGACCTTGTCCAGATCCGTCGCCTTCTGGCTTTTCGGCGCAGCAGCCTGATCTTGAGTTTGCTGATCCTGCGCGAACGCTGCGGCGGGCAGAAGCAGGGCAGCAGCCAGTGCGATCGTCAGCCGATTGCGCAAAATGGAGGGGCGATGTTGTGCGGAAATCATGGGTATTCCTTTATTTCAATGTTGCGGATCAAGTTAGGCGTGAGATTCTTGCCAGCCCAATAAAGGGGAGTGGGCGGCTTTGCGGCGCAAGATAAAGCGATCAGTCAGTTAAGTAGGATCACAGGATCTGTGGCCGGATACGGCTAAAACCTCCTGTAATCATAACATTGTGTTAACAATGCTCATGTCGGCATCGCGGACGCCTACTGCGGGCAGTCCTGAATTTTGTGACACATGCCGCAGGATTTCTGCGCCGCGAGGGATGGGGGGGGGTGCAAGCGTTAAAATCGCAGGCCCCGAATGGTTTTCGACACATGTCCCGCCTTCCGTCCCACGCCGTACAGGGCGAGCTCAAACCGCTGCCCAATGCCCACAACATCATCGCCGTCGGTTCCGGCAAGGGGGGGGTGGGCAAGTCCACGACCGCGGTCAATCTGGCGCTGGCGCTGGCGGCGGAGGGTTTGAAGGTCGGGCTGCTGGATGCCGACGTGTACGGTCCCAGCGTGCCGACCATGCTGGGGTTGTCGGGTCGCCCCGACAGCCCCGATGGCAAGAGCATCGAGCCGATGCGGGCGCACGGGATCGAGGCGATGTCGATCGGCCTGCTGGTGGGCGACGACACGCCGATGATCTGGCGCGGGCCGATGGCCACGCAGGCGCTGACCCAGCTGCTGCGCGATACCCGCTGGGGTGATCTGGACGTGTTGGTGGTGGATCTGCCGCCAGGTACCGGCGACATCCAGCTGACCATGGCGCAGAAGATCCCGGTGGCCGGCGCGGTGGTGGTGACCACGCCGCAGGAAGTGGCCACGATGGATGCGCGCAAGGCCTTGAAAATGTTCGAGAAGGTCGATATCGCGGTGCTGGGGCTGGTGGAGAACATGGCCGCCCACGTGTGTTCCAACTGCGGTCATTCCGAACACATTTTCGGCGAGGGCGGGGCGCAGTGGATGTCCAAGCAGTACGGGGTGCCGGTGCTGGGCACGCTGCCGCTGGAAATAGGCATCCGCGAGCAGGGTGACGCCGGCGTGCCGATCATGGTGGCCAAGCCCGATTCCGCCGCCGCGCAGGCGTATCGAACCACTGCGCGCGCGCTGCTGGAACAATTGGCCAAGCGGCCCAAGGTGCGCACCGGGATCATGGCCTCGCTGCTGGGGTGAGCGGGGGTTTCGAGCGGCTTTGCCGCGAGCCCGCGAACGCCCGTCGGCCTGCCAGCCGACGGGCCGGGTCAGGGGGTTTCGAGCGGCTTTGCCGCGAGCCATTGGGCCGGGTGCCCGCGCTTGCCTTAAACTTGCCGGTTCTGCACTGGGATCAAATCGCATGAGCATCAAGAGCGACCGCTGGATTCGCCGCATGGCCGAACAGCAGGGCATGATCGAGCCGTATCAGCCCGGCCAGGTCAAGCAGTCCGAGGCCGGCCGCATCGTCAGCTATGGCACGTCCAGCTACGGCTATGACGTGCGCTGCTCGCGCGAGTTCAAGGTCTTCACCAACATCAATTCGACGATCGTCGATCCCAAGCACTTCGATCCGAAGAGCTTCGTCGATATTGAGGCGGATGAATGCATCATCCCGCCCAACTCCTTCGCCTTGGCGCGCACCGTCGAATACTTCCGCATCCCGCGCGACACGCTCGTCGTCTGCCTCGGCAAGAGCACCTACGCGCGCTGCGGGATCATTGTCAACGTCACCCCGCTGGAACCGGAGTGGGAAGGGCACGTGACGCTGGAATTCAGCAACACCACGCCGCTGCCGGCGCGCATCTACGCCAACGAAGGCGTGGCGCAGATGCTGTTCTTCCAGGCCGATGCCGACGATGTCTGCGAAACCTCGTACAAGGATCGCGGCGGCAAGTACCAGGGCCAGACCGGGGTCACCCTGCCCAAGACCTGACGGCGCGGCGTTTGCCGCCCGCCATCATGCCGCCCGCGTTGCCCGCTCAGCGGGCGGTCGGGCTTGCTGGCGCCGTGGCCGCTGCGACCGGCGCGGTCCACAGCTTTGCTTCCGGCTTGCCGCCCAGCATCTGCGCGCGCACCAACGGGATCGGCGGGCCTCCATAGCTCAGGAACTGGTCGTGGAAGGCTTTCAGTGCATTGGCGCCGGGATGTGCGGCAGTCCAGTCCTGGCGCAACTGCATGATCATCAGCTTGCCCATGGTGTAGTTCAGATAGGCCGGGTCGTAGGTGCCGCGCGCGGCTTGCTGGCGGGCATTGCCGGGGTCCTGGAAGGCCTTGTCCTTGAACAGTTGCTCGGATTGGGCCACCGTCATGCCGCCGGTATGCAGGCCAATCGTCGAGACGAAGCGCACATCCCGCAGCAGCGCCTCGCTGAGCTGGCCGATGTGGGTTTCCGGCGTGGAGTCGCCCAGCCCTGCATCGAACATCATTTCCTCGGTGTAGTGCGCCCAGCCTTCGGCGAACGCATAGCCGACGAACAGCTGGCCAAACGTCCAGTCGGCGCGGTTGGAATGCAGGAATTGCAGGAAGTGGCCCGGCCAGACTTCGTGCGCGGAGGTGAACAGCAGGACCGACTTGCCCGGCACGTACGCCGTCTGATCCGCCTTCGGCCAGGTTGGATCGGGCGGGGCGATGTAATAGACCGACGGCAGGCCCGTTTCATACGGGCCGGGGATCTCGATGTAGGCGAAGTTCCAGCGGTTGAACGGCGGCGCTTCCTCGACCTTGGCTTGCTCGGTGCCTGGAATGGTCACCAGGTCCTTGTCGAGGATGAACTGGCGCAGGCTGTCCAACTGCTTGCGCGCGCCTTCCACCGCGCCACCTTCCGGCTTGTCCGCGTTGACCTTGGCGACGCAGTCGGCCAGCGACTTGCCGGCCGCGTACACATCGCACGCGGTCTTGAGCGAGGCCAGGTTGCGGGCCAGGTCTGCGTCTGCCGCGGCTTTGAGCTGATCCAGCGGGATATCGACCAGTTCAGTGGCATGCAGCATCTTCGCGAACTTGCCGGCACCCAGCGCGAAGTCCTGCGTGGCGTTCGGCGCCTGCGCCTTCAGCCAGTCGGCCATGTCCTGGGTGGCCTTGATCGCAGCGGCATTGCTGGCCTTGAAGCGCGCTTGCAGGGCGTCATCCTTGACCTCGGCAAAAATGCCCGGCACGTCGGTCTTGAAGAAACTGGCATAGCCGGCGAACGAGTTCACGCCCAGGTCGATGTAGCTGGCCGGCAACGGCAGCTTGAAGTTGGCCTTGATCTGTCCGATCGCCTTGGGCAGCGCTTCCTGATAGGCCACGAACGCGGCCATGCGTTGCGGCAGCGGCGCGTAGGGACGGGTCAGGTACATGCTGGGCGACAAGTCGCCGGTATAGAAACCCGGGTTGTTGTACGCAAAGCCGGAATCCTCCAGCCAGAACAATTGGCCGTCGATCACCGCCAACACGTAATCGCGCTGGAAGCGGCTCTTTTCGTCGAGCTTGTCGTCGCCGAACGCTGCGAACGCGTTGCGCTGTGCATGCAGCCAGTCGGCGGTGGCCTTCAGGCCTTGCGGCGAATAGTCGGGAAGCTTGCCGTCGAATTCGTGCTTGCCGGAGTTGGCGCCGAACACCGGGTTGTGCCGGAACGCACCATCGATGAACGCGGCGACGGCGGCTTTGAGCGCGGCAGTGTCGTTGGCGGTCGTGGATGCGGCGGGGGCTGGTGCGGGCGCGGTCTGCGCCGTTTCCTTCGTGCAAGCGGTGGCCAGTGCAAGGGTGATGCAGGATGTCAGGGCCAAAATCCGGAGCGGGCGCATGGGCAGTTCCAGCGGATAGTGAGCCGCCAGCCTATGCCGATGCCGGGCGGCGCACAACGGCACCCACCCGCCGGGAAACCGCGCCTGCCGATGGCCCCCGCAGTGCCGGGTATCACGCGTTGAATGCCCCGGTTCTCCGGGGGAGCGTCAACCCAGCGCGCTGCGCAGCGCAGTCACCCGCTCGATCAATTCTTCAGGCGCATACGGCCGGACGTTGGCCGCCCCCCACACTGGGCGCGGCCAGGCGATGTCGGTGCGGAACCGCGCGATGACATGCACGTGCAGCTGTGGCACCAGATTGCCGAGTGCCGCGACATTGAGCTTGTCAGGCTTGAAGAGCGTCTTGAGGACGCGCGAAGCGGCGTCGATTTCGGCAGTCAACTGGCTGCGCTGGGCTGCATCCAGGTCAATGATCTCCACTGCATCGGCCACTTTGGGCACCAGCACCAGCCATGGATGATTGGCGTCGTCCATCAGCCGGACTTCGCACAGTTTCAGGTCGATGACCGGCGCAGTGTCGTCGGCCAGGCGAGGATCCAGGTGCCATGCGTTCATCGCAGATGCTCCGTGAAGAAGTCCAGTGTACGCCGCCACGCCAGTGCCGCCGCGTCAGGTTGATGGGGAGGATCAGGGTCGCGGTTGAAGGCGTGGTCGGCATCCGCATAGACAAAGACCTGGGCCTGTGGCTGCTTCTGCCGGTGCAGGTCGATGGCGGCTGGCGGGATCGCCGCATCCAGCGTGCCGAAATGGAGCATCAAGGGCGCGCCCGCAGGCTCATCCAGAAATGGCGGATTGCGCGTGGCGTAATAGCTCACCGCCGGCAGGCTCAGCCGGGTGGCGGCCAGCAGCGCCACGGTGCCGCCCCAGGAAAAGCCCAGCACGCCGACCTTGTGTCCTTCGCACGCCAGCAGCTGCGCGGCGGTGTCGGTGGCGTCCAGCCCGCAGTCCAGGCCAAGCTGGTTGACGATGCTTCGCCCGCGGTCAGCGCCGGCCTGATCGGTTGGCAGCACCAGGCCGGGTTCGATCAGGTCGAAATACGCCGGTGCCAGCGCGATGAAGCCGGCTTGTGCCAGTCGCTCACACACATGTTGGTAGTGCGGCAACAGGCCGAAAATTTCGTGCGCCACCACCACCGCCCCACGCGGCGCGCCATCAGGCTTGGCCAGCCATGCCTGCACGGCACCGCAGGGGGTGTAGAGGGTTTGCCAATCGCCCATGCGGTTCTCCAGTCATACGGACGGTGGCGAGACCGTCGGGTGAATCGCGTAGCGGCATTTGAGCCGCGGAGCGATCACCCGGCGGTAGGCGCCGCCGCGCAATAAAGTTGGGTGCCTCACGCCTTCGCCAGAGCATTCAGCCGCACCGCGTATAATTTCGCACCTTTTCCAGTAGTCGCGCCATGTCCTTGCAGCAGCCCAAAGTCGGTTTCGTCAGCCTCGGCTGCCCCAAGGCGCTGGTGGACTCCGAACGCATCCTCACCCAGCTCAAGGTGGAAGGGTACGACCTGGTGCAGACCTATGACGATGCCGACGTCGTGGTGGTCAACACCTGCGGCTTCATCGACAGTGCCGTGGCCGAGTCGCTGGACACCATCGGCGAGGCGCTGGCCGAGAACGGCAAAGTCATCGTCACCGGCTGCCTGGGCAAGCGTGCCGACCTCATCCGCGAGGCGCACCCGGGCGTGCTGTCGATCAGCGGCCCGCAGGATTACGCCAGCGTGATGGATGCGGTACACGCCGCGCTGCCGCCGCAGCACGACCCGTTCGTGGACCTGCTGCCCGATTACGGCTTGAAGCTGACCCCGAAGCACTATGCCTATCTGAAGATCTCCGAAGGCTGCAACCACCGCTGCAGCTTCTGCATCATCCCGTCGATGCGCGGCGATCTGGTCTCGCGCCCGGTGGACGACGTGCTGCGCGAAGCCGAGAAGCTGGTGCGCGGCGGCGTGAAGGAACTACTGGTGGTCTCGCAGGACACCAGCGCCTACGGCGTGGACCTGAAGTACGCACCGCGCCTGTGGCGCACCGGCATGTACGAGACGCGCATGAAGGCCCTGTGCGAAGGCTTGTCGGAGCTGGGCGTGTGGACGCGCCTGCATTACGTCTATCCATATCCGCATGTCGATGATGTGATTCCGCTGATGGCCGACGGCAAACTCCTGCCGTATCTGGATATCCCGTTCCAGCACGCCAGCCCGCGCATCCTCAAACTCATGAAGCGCCCCGGCGCGGTGGACAAGACGCTGGAGCGCATCCACAACTGGCGCAACATCTGCCCGGAGCTGACCATTCGCAGCACCTTCATCGTCGGCTTCCCCGGCGAAACCGAGCAGGAGTTCGAGGAATTGCTGGACTTCCTCGATGAGGCGCAGTTGGACCGCGTAGGCGCGTTCGCCTATTCGCCGGTGGAGGGCGCGAAGGCCAACGACCTGCCGGACCCCGTCGATGAAGACGTGAAGCAGGAGCGCCTTGCCCGCTTCATGCAGCGGCAGGCGGAGATTTCCGAGGCGCGGCTGGCGGCCAAGGTGGGCAGCGTGCAGCAGGTGATCGTGGACGCCATCGACGGCGAATTGGCCATCGCCCGCTCGATGGCCGATGCGCCGGAAATCGACGGCCTGGTGCAGGTGCAGGACGGCCGCGAGGCCGGGCTTCAGCCCGGCGACTTCGCCCAGGTCCGGATCATGGGCAGCGACGAGCACGATTTGTATGGCGAGGTGGATTACAACGCCTGAGGGCGTGGCCCCAACCCAGGCCGCAAACGCCGCCCGGCCCCGGCAACGGCCCGCCCGTCGGTCACGACTGGAAACCGCGTGGAACCCCCCGTAAGGTGAGCATTGCCTGAATTCGGGAGCTGCACGTGTATCGCTCACCCCTTCGCACCAACGCTCGCGCGCGCGGCTTCACCTTGGTGGAGCTGATGGTGACCGTGGCCGTGATCGCCCTGCTGGCCGTGGTCGCCGTCCCCGGCATGACGGCGTTGATCAACAACAGCCGCTTGAATGGCCAGTCCGAAGAGATGCAGACAACCCTGCAACTGGCGAGGTCGGAAGCGCTTCGCCGCAATGCACGGGTAACCGTGTGTCCAAGCAGCAATGGCACCACCTGCGCGGCCACGACTTCCTGGTCGCGCGTGATCGTGCATGGCATGGACAACACCGCGTCTCCCGCAGTGGATGACGTGATTCGCGATGTTTCCGTGTCCGGAAATGTCCAGATCAGCGGTCCGGCGGCGGGCATCGCGTTCCTGCCGTCGGGCATGATCGATTCCCAGCAGGCCGTCAACGTCTGCATGCCCGTCAGCAACCCGTCCAACAACCAGCGCGACATCACCGTGATGATCAGCGGCGTGGTGTCCTCAACTCCCCATAACGGCGGCGGAGCCTGCCCATGAGTCTCGTGACGATCCAGCATCCCCGGCACATCCCGTCCGCACGCCTGCAACAGGGCATGGGCATGATCGAGGTGCTCGTTTCCGTGTTGGTACTGGCCGTGGGTCTGCTGGGCGTTGCTGCCATGCAGTCGCTGGCGTTGCGTGGCGGGCAAGGCTCGCTGGAAACATCGCAGGCGGTCATGCAGAGCAATTCCATCGTGGAGGCAATGCGGATCAATCCCACTGGCAACTACAACATGGGCAAGACATGTAGTGCTGCGTCGGTCACCGGCACCGATCTCCGGGCCAATGACCAGAGGGCATGGGTAACGGCCTTGAAATCCACTGTCGGTGCTGATGCCGCGACCTGCGGCCAGATCACGGGTTGCCCGGGCGCCTGCGTCATCACGGTGTTTTGGGATGACTCCCGCGCCGGGACTGACCAGGGTGGCACTGCGCGCAGCCTGGTGACGAACGCACGCATATGAGGACCGATTCCATGCAAGCAACGCGCGCCCAATCCGGTTTCGGTCTGATCGAGCTGATGATTGCCATGGTTCTGGGCCTGCTGGTGATGGGCGCGGCATTTGCCGTGTTCCAGTCCAACCAGCGGAGCTATCAGGCCAACCAGGGGCTGAGCCGCATCCAGGAGAGCGCGCGCGTGGCCTTCGAGCTGATGTCACGCGACATGCGCGCCGCCGGCGGCACCGCCTGCTCCAATTTGGCGGCGCCCGATGTGGAGCACACCGCCACGGCCGACGAGATCAAGCTGCGCTCCGCCCCCGTGGGGGACAACGGCACCGGCGATGGCAGCCAGCTGGTGGTGACCTCGGGCGATGACACGGCCTACCACGTCACCGCAGCCACCACCAACAGCATCACCCTGGCCACCGGTACCGGGCCTGGCGAGATCAACGACGCCAAGGATGCGTTCAAGACCAACGACACGATGATCCTGTGCAGCGCCAACCTGCTGTACGTGGTGAAGGCCGGCACGGTGGGCACCAGCGTGGTGACCTTCACCCCGGCCACACCGGTCGTCATGACGGTTGACCCGATGGCCCCGCCGGCCACGGTGATGCTGGCCAAATATCGCAGCACCCGCTGGTACCGGAACGGCACTGGCCTGTTTGTGTCCCGTGAAGGCGGCGTCGGGCAGCAAGTGGCCGATGGCGTGACGGCGCTCAGCTTCAGTTATCTGGTGGATGGCGCAAGCAGTTACACCGCGACACCTGCCAGCTGGACAGACGTGGTGGCGGTGCGGGTGGACATGACGTTGCAGGGGGCTGATCAGGTGGATAACAAGACGATCAGCCGCAACGTTTCCAATGTGATCAGCTTGAGGAGCCGCGCACTGTGAACGGAACTGCCTGTATCCATTCCGGTTTTCGCCGCCAACAGGGCGTGTCGCTGGTGATCGTGCTGATTCTGCTGGTGGTCATGTCCGTGCTCGGGCTTGCCGTGCTGCGCAGCTCCGGCATGCAGGAGCGCATGACCGCCAACCTGCGTGACCGCAGCCTGGCCATGCAGGCGGCGGAAGCCGCGCTGCGGGAAGCGCAGCAGGATGTTTTGGGAGATGCGGCACTTTCTGATCTCCAGTACGGCAAGACGCTTCAGGAGATGCGCTTGGCCGGCAAGCCGATGGCGTGCACGGCCAATGGCATTTGTGACATCACGGCGGGCGAAGCGCCGGTTGCCAGGACGGCCAGTGATGGTCATTCCAGTTACACCATCGAATATCTGGGCACCGGCAAAGGCTCCACCCTGCAAGGGGTGTGCGAGACCACCAAGGCTCAGGAAAGCTACCAGTGCCAGCGCCCCATGTTCCGCATCACCGCCACCGGCCGCAGCGTGACCCCCGGCGGCACCGTGGGTCTTGCGCAAGTAGTGCTGCAAGCCAACGTCGTCAGCCGCTGATCCGGCCCGCAAGAGAGTACTGCCATGAATCGCATCCATTCCCGCACCGAACGCAAGCTGGCCCGCGCACTGCGCCCGCAGCGCCCGTGGTGGACCATGCCGGCCGCCTTCCTGGCCACCTTGCTGGCGCTGCCGGTCAACGCCGGCATCACCATCCCCGATGACCCGTTGACCACCGGCAACCGCGTCGCGCCGAACATCCTGTTCATTCTGGATGACTCGGGCTCGATGACCTGGGGCAACATGAACAGTCAGGACATCAGCCAGATCACCGGCTCCGGCAGCTTCAGCGATGGGCCCGATGCGAATGGCATTGATACTGGTACAAGCAAAACGACGGAAAGCACCGGCAATTCCGCGATGTACGAGCAGAATTACGTCACCAATACGCTTTATTACAACCCGGGCACGAGCTACAAGCCGTGGATGCAGGCCGGCGGTACCCGCATGACCGGCGGGATGTCGTTCACCTCGGTGTACAGCGATAACAACGGTACCAGCGGCAGCAAGAATCTCTCCTCGAATACCCAGACGTTCTACGCGCCGAAGGTTCCTGCCACGTCCACGATCTCGTATTTGTCCAAAGTCGACAACTACTATCGATACCAGTTCACCGGAGGGGATCTGGTTCGGGGGGAGTGGGGTCAAGTCGTGGAAACCAGCCAAACGGCGCCGGGCTTTCCCAATAATGGTCACAGCGCCAGCAAGAAGAATTGGGATGTGCTTTCGCTCACGGTTCCTTCAGGGCTCGCAAGTTTCACCGTGACGACTTCCGGTGGTTCGGGAAATTCGAATCTTTACGTCGATTTCAGCAATCCACCTTCGTCGCCCTATTCGTGCAGTTCAACCAGTGGTAACACCTCTGATTCTTGCTCCGTGTATTCGCCCTCTGCGGGCACGTATTACATCGGGCTGTACGGATCCTCCAGTTTTTCGAACGTCAACGTTACGGTGAAGTTCACGACCTCCAACAGCTGTGATGGAGACAGTGCAGGGTCGTGGGGTTGGATCAATTGCACCGTGTCCACCGCCGCCGGTTCCGCCACGCCAACAGGTCGCACCGTTGCCGCAGAGCAGGCCAATTTCGCCACCTGGTACTCGTATTACCGCACCCGAATCAAGGCGGCCAAGGGCGGTGCGGCCGAAGCGTTCAGCCCCCTCGGCAACAAGGTGCGCGTGGGCTATCGCAGCCTGCATGAAAATGGCAGCAGCGACTTCGATATTCCGGTGGCGTCCGGTGACGGACGCTTTATCGACGACAGTTCGGCATCCATCACCAATCGCAGCACCTGGTACAACCGCCTGTTCAATGCCAGCGCAAGCAATGGCACGCCGCTGCAAAGCATTCTGGATGACGCCGGTAAATACTTCAGCGGCAGCGGCAGTTCGGGACCGTATGGCCCGGAATCGGGCAGTGACCAGCTCTCGTGCCGGCAGAACTTCACCATCCTGACCACCGACGGCTACTGGAATGGCGGCACCGCCGGCAGCGGCAACGTGGACAATACCGCAGGCACCACCATCAAGGGGCCGAAGAGCAAATCGTACAAATACTCGCCAGTGTCTCCATACAAGGATGGCAATGACAGCACCTTGGCCGACGTGGCGATGAAGTACTGGGTGACCGACCTGCGCACCGAATCCTACATGGGCAATTCCACCAGCCCGAACAACAACAACGTGCCGACCACCGACGATGACCCCGCATTCTGGCAGCACATGGTCACCTTCAGCATTTCCATTGGCCTGAAGACCACGCAGGGCTGGTCCAGCGTGGAAGATGTCACTGCCAATCCGACGTGGAACGATCCGAACGGCAACCCGCCGGGTGATAACCAGGCGGCCAATATCGACGACCTGCTGCACGCCGCCGTCAACGGTCACGGCCAGTTCGTGGCCGCCACCAGTCCGGATGCGTTCACCGCCGGCCTGCGCAAGGCGCTGGCCGCCATCGCCAAGCGCACCAGTTCGTACTCCAACGTGGCCACCAACTCCACCTCGCTCAGCACCGGGGCGCAGGTGTTCTCTGCCAGCTATGTGTCGGGTGATTGGGTGGGCTCGGTGAAGGCGCAGTCGGTGGATCGCAACGGCGTGTCCGCCACCGCGTCCTGGACCGCCACCATTCCGGGCGTGGGCACCCGCAAGGTGTACACCTCCAGCGGTACCGTTGGCAGCCCCGGCAGCAGCGGAACCATGTTCCCCACCAGCGGCCAGGCCACGGCGCTGGAGCGCACCGGCGGGCCGTCGAATTATCCGGTGACGGGCGCCGACAACGCGGCCTACATCAAGGGCAATGCCACCCTGGAAGACCGCAATGGTGGCCTGCTGCGTGACCGCCCAACCACCGTGCTGGGCGACATCATCGGCTCGTCGCCGGCCTATGTGGAGGGGGGCGCCGATGGGGATGGCACCGCCGCCGGCACGCTGTACGTGGGCGCCAACGACGGCATGCTGCACGCGTTCGATGCCGCCAACGGCAATGAACTGTTCGCCTACGTGCCGAATATCCTGAACTTCGGCAACCTGGCCTCGCTCAGCCGCGGGGATTACGACCACAAATTCTTCGTGGACGGCCCCATCGCGATTTCGCCGCACGCGCTGACGGCTGGCCAGAACATTCTGGTCGGCACCCTGGGGCGCGGCGGCAAGGGCCTGTACGCGCTGGATGTGTCCGCTCCGGGCTCGTTCAACACTGGCAGTTTCAAGTGGGAAAAGAACGAAACCAGCGGCAGCAACATGGGCCTGGTCCTGGGCGCGCCGGTGTTGGCCAATGTGCGCAACGGAGCGGGGACCCCGGCAGTGGTATTCGGCAATGGCCCCAACAGCGTCAATGACAAGGCCGTGCTGGTGGTGCTGGATCTGGATACCGGCGCGGTGATTCGTGAAATCGACACCGGCGTGGGCTCGTCTTCAGCACCGAACGGGCTGTTTGCGCCGCTGGGCCTGTATGCGGCCGATGGCAAGACGCTGGTGTATGCCTATGCCGCCGACATGCAGGGCAACCTGTGGAAATTCGACTTGCGCTCCAGCACGCCTTCCGCGTGGACGGCCACCAAGCTGTTCCATGCCGAAAAGACCGCGGGCACGCCGCAGCCCATCACCGGTGGCCTGGCGTCGGCCATCGACCCCCGGACCGGCAAGCGCTGGGTGTTCTTCGGCACCGGCCGTTTCCTGACCACCAGCGACGGCAACGACAAGACCACTTTCGCGCAGAGCATCTACGGCGTCATGGACGACGGCGTGACCTACACGCGCAGCGACCTGACCTCGCATGCCGTGACCCTGGACGGTGCCAGTGGCAACCGCTACTTCGATGACAAGGCAACCTTGCCCAGCGCATCCAAGGGCTGGTACGTGGATCTGCCGGGCAAGGGCGAGCGCGTGGTGCAGGATGCGCAGGTGGACGGTGATTTCGTGGTGACCGCCAGCATGATTCCCGAGGGTGATGCCTGCGAGGCGTCTGGCACCGGGTTCATCAACGCCATCGACGCCTTCACCGGCACCAATGGCGGCAAGTCCTACTTCGACCTGGATCGTGACGGCAATACCGACAACACCGGTACCGGCGGCAAGCCGACTGGGTCGGTCAATCTGGGGGTGGGCATGCCCACGCGCCCGGTGCTGTTGCCTGGCGTGGGCGTGGTGGACGGCAGCGCCGGCCTGGGTGCCAACAGCTTTGGCAAGCAGATGATGAGCTGGCAGCGCGTCAGCTGGCGTGAAATCCGCAAGGACTGAGCACGATGACCTTCCACAAGGAGTTACCCATGCGTGCCAATCGCGTCTCCGGCTTCAGCCTGATCGAGTTGATGGTGGTCGTGGCCATCGTCGGCATCCTCGCCTCGATCGCCCTGCCTTCCTACAATGAGCATCAGCGCAAGACCCGCCGGACGGCGGGGACTGCCTGCCTGACCACGGTGGCGCAGCGAATGGAGCGTGTTTACACCACTGACCTTTCGTATTCGTCGGCGCCTGTCATTGGAACCCTGACGGCGGCCTGTGAACCCGATACGCTGACGTTCTACAACTTCGCCGTGGTTCCGGCAGCCAAGACGTTTGTCGTCAGCGCGGCACCATTCGGCAGGCAAAGCGGTGATTCCTGCGGCACCTTGAGCATCAATGAAAAAGGGACGAAATCGCCGGCGACGGCCGGATGCTGGTGAACACCTGGTGTCATTGACGACGTCGAAACCCGCCCGCAAGGCGGGTTTCTTTTCATGGGGGGGGCACGACGCCAGAGTGGAGTTTTCATCAAGCGTCGAGCCATGGGGTAAGTTGGCACCCAACGTGGGCTCAGCCCATGGGTTGAGCGATATCCTGTTTGTCGGGGAACGAAGGGGAATACCGTGAACGGACTGCAACCGCGCCACCATTTTCTGGCCATTGCCATCGTTGCCAGTCTGGCAACGATGAGCGTGCTGCCTGCCCACGCGCAGGACGCATCCCCGGCCCCGCAGAAGCCCGAGGCCAAGACGCTGGACACGCTGGTCGTCACCGCGCAAAAGCGCGAGGAAGTGATGCAGGACGTGCCGATCACGGTGACCGCGCTGTCGCAGCAGACCCTGCAGGACAGCGGCGTGCGCGACATCAAGGATCTGCAGGTGCTGGTGCCCGGCTTGACCGTGACCAGCACGCAAAGCGAGGCGATCACCACCGCGCGCATCCGTGGCGTGGGCACGGTGGGTGACAACATCGGCCTGGAATCTTCGGTGGGCGTGGTCATCGATGGCGTGTACCGGCCGCGCAATTCGGTGGGCTTCGGCGACCTGGGCGAACTGGAGCGCATCGAGGTGCTGAAGGGACCGCAGGGCACCCTGTTCGGCAAGAACACGTCCTCCGGCGTGATCAACATCGTGACCCGCAAGCCCGACTTCGAGCTGGCCGGCCAGGGTGAAGTGACGTTCGGCACCTATGGCGCGCTGGGGCTGGCGGGCGGGTTCAATGCGCCGTTGGGCGACTACGCCGCGCTGCGCGTGTACGCCGCGCATCGGGATCGCGATGGCTGGATGCGGGTAGTGACCGGCGCGGGGCCGCGCACCGAGGGGCGCGACTACGACCAGAACGTCGATACGTTCCGCGCCAAGCTGTTGATCGCGCCTTCCGACAAGGTGGAGATCGTGCTGTCGGCCGACAGCACCCGGCGCAATGAAAACTGCTGCACCGCGGTACAGCTGGTCAGCGGAGCCACCGCGCCGCTGCTCAATGCATTGGGCGGTGGCCATGCCATCGCCATTCCTGCCGACCCGTGGGCGCGGGTGGCCTACAGCAACCGCAGCACCGCGCAGAACATCCGCGACAAGGGCGTGCAGGGCGAGGTCAACGTCATCCTGGATGCGCTGGGTGGGGCCAGGTTCACGTCCATCACCGCCGGCCGTGACTGGAATTCGGTCAATGGCCGCGACTTCGATTTCACCACCGCGGACATGATCTACATGAACCCGCAGCAGGATGAGTCGTACTCCCGCTTCAAGACCTTCAGTCAGGAATTCCATCTGACCGGTTCCACCGCCACGATGGACTGGTTGGTGGGCGCGTTCTACAGCAAGGAAACCATCAATCGCACCGAAAGCTATCGCATTGGCGCGGCCTACGAGCCGTACCTGTCGATCGGCCTGCTGTCGATGATCAATCCGGCGCTGGCGTCGCTGCCCAATGCGGCCACCTTCATGGCCGATGCCACCGGGCAGCCGGCGGGCAGCGTGTTTGCCGGGCTGGGGGCGCTGGATCATTATCGGCAAAGCGCGCAAAGCACGGCGCTGTTCAGCAACAACACCTGGCATGCGACCGGCGCCTTCGACATCACCTTGGGCCTGCGCTACACGCGCGAAACCAAGGATCTGCAGTCGGCCTACAGCAATCCCAACGGCAGCCCGGGCTGCGCCTCCTATTTCGGGCCAGGCGGCGTCAGCAGCGCCGCCATCGGCCGCATCGCCGCCGCGCTGACCGCGCGTGGCGTGCCGTTTGCGTCGCTGCCCGCTGCCAATCAGCAGGCGTTGATCAGCAACGTGGTGGGCTACAGCTGCCTGCCGTGGGCCAACGTGATGCACGGTGGCCGCAGCACCGACCAGTCGCGCAGCGAGAACGAATGGTCCGGCACCCTGAAACTGGCGTACCGCTGGAATCCGCATGCGATGACCTACGTCTCGTACGCGCGCGGCTACAAGGCGGGCGGCTTCAACCTCGACCGCGTGCAGTCGTCCAATGGGCTGTCCAGCGGTGGTTCCGGCATCACCCCGGTCGATGACACCTCGTTCCCCGGTGAGTTCGTCGATAGCTGGGAGCTGGGTGCCAAGACCACCTGGGCCGGCGGCAACCTGTTGCTCAACGCCGCGCTGTTCCACCAGACCTATAGCGACTTCCAGCTCAACAGTTTCCTGGGGACTAGCTTCGTGGTGCGTTCGATCCCCGAGGTGGTGTCGAAGGGGCTTGACGCCGAGCTGCTGTGGCAGACCACGCCGAATCTGATGCTGCAGGCCGGCCTGATGTATGCCGACACGCGATACGGCGACGCCATCCCGGGCGCGGACTTCACCTATCCCGGCGCGCTGTACAAACTGCCCGGTGCGCGCATGAGTTTTGCGCCGAGGCTTTCCGGCTCGCTGTCGGCGACCTGTGAATGGGACATCGGGCAGCGGCTGGAAGGCCGTTTCAACATCGGCGGGAAGTACATGTCCAGCTACAACACCGGCTCGGATCTCGACGCCGAAAAGGGACAGCGCGCCTACACGGTGGCGAACGTGCGCATCGGCATCGGCGCGCGCGATCAGGCGTGGCAGCTGGAGTTGTGGGGCTTGAACGTGTTCGATGCGCGCTACGTGCAGGTGGGTTTCGATGGCCCGCTGCAGGCGTTGGGCACGCCCGAGCCCGGCAATCCGAAGAACACCTACAACGCGTTCCTGGGCGCGCCGGCGACCTACGGCGCGACGCTGCGTTTCCGTTTCTGAGCCGCATGCGTTAAAACGCCTGCACGCAATCCGCCTGGCGTGACGATGAACGTACCGACCGATATCGAGCTTGATGCACTGGCCAGTGCGACCGGGCAACGCCTGTTGGCGATGCGCCACATGCTGGTCACCGCCGAGAGCTGCACGGGCGGCTGGATCGCCAAGTGCATGACCGACGTGCCGGGCTCGTCGGGCTGGTTCGATTGCGGCCTGGCGGCGTACAGCTACGAGGCCAAGCAGGCGTTGCTGGGTGTGCGCCCGCAGACGCTGGAAGCGTTTGGCGCGGTCAGTCGCGAAACCGTGGTGGAAATGGTCAGCGGCGCGCTGGTGCATTCCGGCGCGACGATCGCCGTCGCGGTGACCGGCATTGCCGGCCCCGGAGGCGGCAGCGACGACAAGCCCGTTGGCACCGTGTGGATCGGCTGGAAGCGACGGGGCGGCTATGCCCATGCCGAGGTATTCCATTTCGAGGGCAACCGTGACGCCGTGCGCAGGCAGACGGTCGCCGCCGCGTTGCGCGGGTTGGACTTGCCCTTGTCGTGACGCAGGTGTTGACGGAGGATTGAGTTAGTAGTATTACTACTAACCATGACTCTGACCGACACCCAGCGCGCCATCCACGCCTTCCTTGCCGAACGCATTGAAGTTGACGGTTTCGTGCCGTCCCAGACGGAAATCGCCCGCGCCTTCGGCTTCAAGGGGGTACGTGCCGCGCAGTACCACCTGGAGGCGCTGGAAGCCGCCGGCATCATCGAGCGCAGCCCCGGCCGCGCGCGCAGCCTGCGCCTGCTGCAGCTCCCCGACGGGCCGCGCCAGCTCGATCTCCCGGCCAACGACGACACCCTGCAGTTGCCAGTCCTCGGGCAGGTGGCTGCTGGTATGCCAATCGGCGCCGACATTGGCAGCGAGCAAGTGGTGCTGATGGACCGTGCGGTGTTTTCCCCCACGCCCGATTACCTGCTGAAGGTGAAGGGCGACTCGATGCGCGACGAAGGCATCTTCGACGGCGACCTGATCGGCGTGCACCGCACCAGCGAAGCGCGCAACGGGCAGGTGGTGATCGCGCGCATCGACGATGAAATCACCGTCAAGCTGTTGAAGATCGGGCAGGGCAGGATTCGCCTGCTGCCGCGCAACCCCGACTACGCGCCCATTGAAGTGCGGCCCGGCCAGGAATTCGCCATCGAAGGCCTGTATTGCGGCTTGGTGCGGCCGAATGCGTAAGCCTCCGAGGCATCGCTGCGGGGTTTCCCGATCCCCAGGCCCGCTTTCAAATGCGATTTTCTCGATGCCGGCCAGCAGCGTCGCAGTCCGTGCGACCGGTCCTGTCTAACCTGCCTGCATCCGATCCGAACCACCCAATCCGAATTCCGACTTTGAGGAGCACCACGATGGACGAAAACAAGAAGCGCGCGCTTGCCGCAGCCCTGGGCCAGATCGAAAAGCAATTCGGCAAGGGCTCGGTGATGCGCATGGGTGACCGCCCGGTGGAAGTGGTGGAAACCATCGGGACCGGCTCGCTGATGCTGGACATCGCATTGGGAATCGGCGGCCTGCCCAAGGGGCGCGTGGTCGAGATTTACGGGCCGGAATCCTCCGGCAAGACCACGTTGACCCTGCAAACGATCGCCGAATGCCAGAAGGCCGGCGGCACCTGCGCCTTCATCGACGCCGAGCACGCACTCGACCCGGTCTATGCGCAGAAGCTCGGGGTCAACCTCGAAGAGCTGTACCTGTCGCAGCCGGATACCGGCGAGCAGGCGCTGGAGATTGCCGACATGCTGGTGCGTTCCAACGCAATGGACATGGTGGTGATCGACTCGGTTGCCGCACTGACTCCGAAGGCCGAAATCGAAGGCGAGATGGGCGACCAGCTGCCCGGGCTGCAGGCGCGGCTGATGAGCCAGGCGCTGCGCAAGCTGACCGGCAACATCAAGCGCAGCAACTGCATGGTGTTTTTCATCAACCAGTTGCGGCAGAAAATCGGGATCATGATGCCCGGGCAGAGCAACGAAGTGACCACTGGCGGCAATGCGCTCAAGTTCTATGCCTCGGTGCGGCTGGACATCCGCCGCATCGGTTCGATCAAGAAGGGCGACGAGATCATTGGCAACCAGACCCGGATCAAGGTCGTCAAGAACAAGCTGGCGCCTCCGTTCAAGCAGATCATCACCGAGATCCTGTATGGCGAGGGCATCAGCCGCGAAGGCGAACTGATCGACATGGGCGTGGACGCCAAGCTGGTCGAGAAAGCCGGCGCCTGGTACAGCTACGACGGCGAGCGCATCGGCCAGGGCAAGGAGAATGCCCGCCAGTACCTGAAGGAGAATCCGGCGTCGGCGCAGAAGCTGGAAGCGGCGTTGCGCGAGAAGTTCGTGCCGGAAGAAGCCCCGCGCGAACAGGCTGGGGATGCTGCTGAATGACGGTGTCGGGCGGCGGCGGCGATGAAACGTCCTCGTCAGCGGCCAAGCGCCGCCGTCGCCCGGAACCTACGCCAACCCAGCGCGCACTGGGGCTGCTGACCCGCCGCGAACACTCCCGCGTGGAACTCGCTCGCAAGCTGGCAGTCCGCGGCGTGGAGCAATCCGCTGCACAGGAGGCCATCGACAAACTCGGCGATGCAGGCTGGCAGAGCGATGCCCGCTTTGCCGAATCGCTGCTGCGCAGTCGTGCCGCCAGCGGCTATGGGCCGGCCTACATCCGTGCGGAGCTGGCTACCCATCGGCTGGCAGATGCGACCATCGCCCAAGCGATGGCGGCATTCGAAGGGGATTGGGTCGCAGTCGCCAGGCAGCAGATTCGCCGCAGGCACGCCGATGCGCTGGCCGACGACCGCGCTGCGCGTCGGAAAGCGATGGGGTCCCTGTTGCGGCGCGGATTCTCGATGGAGCAGGCGGCGGCAGCTCTGGGCGAAGATTAGTTGTCTGCTTGTCTTCCCGCGTTTGGCGCGTTTCGCGCGTTTGGCGTGTCTGCGCCAATCCGGGCGTGCGGGAGTTTCGCGTTTTCAGTGCGGGGATTTTGCGCGCAGCAGGCTGAGCGCAAATCCGGCAACCGTCAGCGCGCCCAGCACCAGCACGCCCCACAGCAGCAGCGTTTTCCAGTCGCGCGGCACCGGCGGGGGCTGATACGCGACATTGCCTGCACGCACGCCGCCGCTGCCGAGATCGGCACTGGCCGGCTGCCATTGCGTCCCGTGACTGGCGCGAAGGGCCTCCAGCATTGGGGCCAGCGTGGTTTGGCGAGGTCGCTGTGCCGCGCTGCCAGCGACCAACGAGTACGGCGCGCGCCCTTGGGCCAGGAACACCACGCTGCCGGCTTGAAAGCCCAGGTGCAGGATGGGGGGTGCCGACGGGGCAGTGCCCGACGCCAGCCGCAGGCGCCATTCGCGGTCGCTGGTCGGGCGTGCGATGGCCAGCGCGGGCGAGTGCTGCGACGTGCCGCCATCGGCGAGAGTCCATGCCGTCCAGCCAGTGGCGTGCATCTGCCAGGGCGTTGGCGCGTCGCCATGGTCTGCCGGATCTCGGCTGGACACGTCCCAGCTCGCCGTGCTGTTGGCCGGCATCACGATTTGCAGCCGTTGCACCGGCAAGCGTCCAGGAATGCGGTAGAGATCGCCCGTGGGCGTCGTTTCCGCAGCGGTGGCAGTCATCCATTGCCACTGGTCAGGCTGGGCCAGGCCACCCACGTCGCCTCGGAAGCCGAGCAGCGCCAGCCCACCCGTGGGCTGCAGGGGAACCAGCCGCAGGTAGCGCAACGATGTCTCCAGCGCGATGCTGTCCTTGCGCAGTTGCCGGTTCTGGTTGCGCAGTTGCAACAGGTGCATCCGTGGATCCAGCAACTGCCAGTCGCGCAGGTCGTCGCTGCCTTCCACCCGATAGCTCAGGTCCAGGGCGGCCTGGGTATCCGCCCAGCGCGCCGACAGCGAATGCAACATGCCAGGCGTGGGGCCGCGATCGATCAGCCAGGCGGGATTGCCATTGCCCGCATGCGCCGGCGCTTGCGCGCTGTTCCTGATCGCCACCACGGTGCCGTCGCTGCCGCGCTCCACCAGGACGGCGAGGGTTCCGCCGTCGGTAGCGGCAGTGTCGGGCAACGCGAACCAGGGCAGGTCCACCGCTCGCAACACCTCTTGCGTGGCGCTGGCTGCGGGGTACACCGCGCTGGAAACGGGCTTTCCATCGGCATCCAGCACTTGCACGTCGCGCAAGTCGCGCCAGTAGGCTGCCGCATACACCTCGCCCCGCAGCACGACGCGGTAGGCGCCGGCATCGGCCCGTGACAGCTGCAGTGGCCATTGGCGCGCGTACGCGTCGGGCGTGGCGGCTGCCGCGCCCAAGGGCAACAGGAGTGCCAGCCAGAGAAATTGCCGGGTCATGTTCCTGATCATGCGGGGGAGCCTGCATTGAGTGGTTGCGATGGCGCGCCGCGCCGTGGCGGTGCCGGCGCCAGCCAGCCCACCAGCGTGCACAGCAGGCCATAGGCGATGAAGGCGCCGATGCCCAGCAGGTCGCCGAGGTTGCCGCGATCCACCAGCAGCAGCTTGAGCAGGACCACGCCCATCAGGATCGCCCCCGACAGCCACAGCCCCCATTGCCCGCGCCGGGACCCCAACACCCAGCCCGCCACGCCCAGCAGGCTCCACACCACCGACAGGCTGGTCTGCGCCAGGCTGCCTTGCAGCAACGTGTCGTTCCAGGGGGCGCCGCCCCAATGATGGACGCCACGCAGGGTGGTGACCGTCACCTGCAGCAGCGCCGCCAGCGCCAGCCCCAGACGCAGCCGGGTGTCGGGTTGCCGCTGTTGCTCGCGCAGCCAGAGCGCCAGCAGCACCAACAGCGCGACCTGTGCAAGTTCCAGCGGATTCAGCAGCAACAGCCAGGGCAGCGGCGCGCTGTCGCCGCTGCCGGACAGCGCGTGCAGCCACCACAGCCCAAGCGCGGCAAATACCAGCGATTGCAGCGGGCGACGATACCCATCGAAGGCGTCGCCCAGCGGGCTCTTCAACCACTGCCAGCGCCACAGCGAAACTGCCGCCAGTGCCAGCCACGGCAGCGCCAGCACCATGCCCACCCAGCCCTGCGCCAGCGCAAAGTGCGCGCCCACATGCCAGGCCACCAGGGACAACACGGTTGGCCACAGCAGCCACCAGACCAGCTGTGCCAGCCCCGCAGTGCCGCCGCCACCGCCACGCAGGCAAACCAGGCTGCGCAGGCCCAGTGCGGCAAACAGCGGCCACGCGATGGCGCCGAAACCGGCCAGCGGTTGGCCATAGGCGCCGAGCTGCAGGAACGCCAGCGGGAACGCCAGCAGCAGGCCTCCCAGCGTGGTCAGGGCCAGTGCCGGCGCGGGGGCGCGGCGGTGAGCTTCGGCAGCCAGCCAGCCGCTTGCGCCCAACAGCAGCAGCGTCGCGTGCAGGTGGCTGTCGGCAGGCGCAAACCGGCCGAGCTCGCTGAAGCCATTGCCCAACCACCACGCCAGCCCCCAGAGATAGGGGATGACGGCGATTCCGGGCTTGCCGGCGCGGCGATACAGCCATGCCGTGGCGAAGCCGGCGAGGGCGACCAGCAGGGCCCCCATGAACGCGGCATTGGCCACCGGAACGGTCTCGATGTTGCGCACGTCGATGCTGCCGATGGCCAATGCGCAGGCGGCTGCGGCCTGCAGCCCAAGACCGGTCCAGCGCGCCAGCCGGCGTTGCTGGGTCAGGCCCAGCCACACCAGGCCGGCGCCTTCCAGGGCGAACACGGATGCCGTTGCCCGCGCCGACAGTGCCAGCGGCATTGCCAGCGTGGCGAAGCCGACGGCCAGAATCGCGTAGCCACGTGCCAGCAGTTGCAGGCGTTCGCGGTTGATCAGCGCCTTTGCCAGCAACGCATACAGCGCCGCCAGCGCAAGCGCGCACAGCGCCAGCGGCATGCGGGCGCCCTCCAGCAGCCCGGCCTGCAGCGAGAACGCGACCAGCGGCGTTCCAAACAGCAGCGAACCATCGATGCGCGCACCCGCCGGGCTGGCGGCCTTGCGCGCATACAGCAGCGGAAGCAGCAGGTAAAAGGCGAAGAACAGCAGCAGGAACGGCTCGGTGCTGTTGAATTTGTCGGGCGTGTACTGCAGCGCCCCCCAAGTGGCCCCAATGCCCCAGGTGAAGGCGAAGCCAAGCAGGTTGAGAATCCGCCAGGGACGCAGCCACGCGATCGAAAAAACACCGGCGTTGAGCACGGCGTAGTAGGCGAACAGGCCGACGTGGTTGCCACTGCCGTCGGACAGCCACAGCGGTGCCATGAAGCCGGCCAGCGTGCCCAGGATTGCCAGCGTGCGTGACTCCTGCAGCACGGCGAGCACCGCCAGCCCGGCAACCAGCATGACGCTGAACGCGAATGCGGGCCCGGCTTCGATCAGGTGATAGGTCTTGAACGCGGCGAACGCCACCAGCAGCAACACGCCGATGGCGCCGCCCTGCAGCGCCAGGGCAAAACTGCGGTGGCTTTCGCGCTTGCGCCAGGCGAATGCCAGCGCGGCGAGCGCGGCGGCGCTGATGCCGGCCAGGCGCAGTTCGATGGGGGCATCGAGCCAGCCTTGGTCGCTGGCATAGCGCAGCAGCGCGGCGACGCCAACCAGCAGCACCAGCATGCCCACTTTCACCGGCACGTTGCCGGTACTGAACCACTGTTTGATGCGGGCGATGCCGACGCTCAACAGGTCCGGCGTGGTGGGCGCAGCAGGGGCAGGTCGCGGCGGCGGTACGCGCGCTGTTGCAACGGCGTCCGGCGGCATCATTGGTGGCGTCATTGGCGGTGGCGCGGCCTGCGGTGCGGCGGGACGCGGTGCCTGCGCCGGCGCTGCGGCCAGGATGGGCTCGATCGCGCCTTCGGCATCCGGTGGCATCCGGGGTGCGACCGGGATCGGGTTCGACGCCTGACTGTGGTGCTGGGGGCGGGTGCTCTCGGACGGTCGAGCCGGCGCGGCCTGCATGCCATGCAACGCGGCAAGCGCGTCCTCCATTTTCTCGACGCGGCTACGCAGCGCGGAGAGTTTCGATAGCGCGACCAGCAGCAGGACCGGGGTAGCAAGGACCAGCGCTGCCAGCAGCAGCCCCAGCAGGATCAAACCATCCATTCACCACTCCCTGTGGTCTGGGCCAATGCGAATCTGCAGTGGATGAGAACACAGCTTGCCCGGCCCCGGCAAAACGCCGCTGCTGCCGTGGCCGCATTCCGTGGTGGGCGTTTGCGGCACAAGGCGCGTCGAAAGGGTGTTTGCGACCTGTAAACTGGTCGGATTGGGTTGCCAACTCGACCCCGTGTCCGCATCGTGGCGGTCTTGCGGGGTTTTCCTGCGTTCTTCACCTCAGCGCTCGCCAGAATGAAAACCACATCCGAAATCCGTCGGGACTTCCTCGACTTCTTTGCCTCCAAGGCCCACACCATCGTGCCGTCCGCGCCGCTGGTGCCGGGCAACGACCCGACCCTGCTGTTCACCAACTCCGGCATGGTGCAGTTCAAGGACGTGTTCCTGGGTGCGGAGAAGCGCAGCTACGTGCGCGCGGCCGACGTCCAGCGCTGCCTGCGCGCCGGCGGCAAGCACAACGACCTGGACTCGGTGGGCTATACCGCCCGCCACCACACCTTCTTCGAGATGCTCGGCAACTGGTCGTTCGGCGATTACTTCAAGAAGGAGGCCATCGCCTGGGCCTGGGAGCTGCTGACCGAGGTCTGGAAGCTGCCGAAGGACCGCCTGCTGGTCACCGTCTATCACACCGACGACGAGGCCTACGCGATCTGGCGCAACGACATCGGGCTGCCGGAAGACCGCATCATCCGCATCGGCGACAACAAGGGCGCGCCGTTCGCCTCCGACAACTTCTGGCAGATGGCCGACACCGGCCCCTGCGGCCCGTGCAGCGAAATCTTCTACGACCACGGCCCAAGCCACTTCGGTGGTCCGCCGGGCTCGCCCGACGAGGACGGCGACCGCTACATCGAGATCTGGAACAACGTCTTCATGCAGTTCGACCGTGCCGCGGACGGCACCCTGACGCCGCTGCCCGCGCCGTGCGTGGACACCGGCATGGGCCTGGAGCGGATCACCGCGATCCTCCAGCACGTGCATTCCAATTACGAGATCGACCTGTTCCAGGCGCTGATCAGGCACGCCGCCGAGCTCACTTCGACCGCCGACCTGGAGAACAAGTCGCTGCGGGTGATCGCCGATCACATCCGCGCCTGCGCTTTCCTCATCGTCGACGGCGTGCTGCCGTCAAACGAGGGCCGCGGTTACGTGCTGCGCCGGATCATCCGCCGCGCGTTGCGCCACGGCTGGATGCTGGGCGTGCGCGAGCCGTTCTTCCACAAGCTCGTCGCCACGCTGGACGACCTGATGGGCGAGGCCTATCCGGTGCTGCGCGAGGGCCGCGCCACCGCCGAGCGTGCGCTCAAGGCCGAGGAGGAGCGCTTCGCCGAGACGCTGGACTCCGGCATGAAGATCTTCGAGGACGTGGCCGGCCGGGTCGACGACAAGGTCATCCCCGGCGTCGACGCCTTCCGCCTGTACGACACCTACGGCTTCCCGCTCGACCTCACCCAGGACATGGCGCGCGAGCGCGGCATGTCGGTGGACGTGGCCGGCTTCGACGCGGCGATGGAACACCAGAAGGAAACCGCCCGCGCCGCCGGCAAGTTCGGCGGCGGCGTGCAGCTGCCGGCGGAGCTGGTCGCCAAGCTCGCGCCCACCGTGTTCCTCGGCTACGACGAACTGGCCGCGGGAAGCCTGCAGGTGCTGGCGCTGCTGAAGGAGGGCAAGCCGGTGGACGTGGTGGAGGCCGGCGATGACGCCATCGTCATCCTCGACCGCACGCCGTTCTACGCCGAATCCGGCGGCCAGGTCGGTGATACCGGCGACCTCGACGGCGTCGAGAGCCGCTTCAACGTCAACGACACGCTCAAGCTGGCCGGGCAGTTCCACGGCCACGCCGGACGCCTGCAGTTCGGGCGCCTGCGCGTGGGCGACCACCTGCGCGGCGAAGTCGATGCAAGCCGCCGCGGCGCCACCATCCTCAACCACAGCGCCACCCACCTGCTGCATGCCGCCCTGCGCAACGTGCTGGGCACGCATGTGCAGCAGAAGGGCTCGCTGGTTGCGCCGGACCGGCTGCGCTTCGACTTCTCGCATTTCCAGCCGATGACCGCGGCTGAACTGGCCGAGGTCGAGCGCCGCGTCAATGCCGAGGTGCGCGCCAACCACGAGGGCGAAGTGCGCCACATGGGCATGCAGGAAGCGCTGGATTTCGGCGCGATGGCGCTGTTCGGCGAGAAGTACGGCGAGCGCGTGCGCGTGCTGCGCTTCGGCCCGACCTCGACCGAACTGTGCGGCGGTACCCACGTCGGCCGCACCGGCGACATCGGCCTGTTCAAGATCGTGTCCGAAGGCGGCGTATCCGCCGGCGTGCGCCGCATCGAGGCGGTCACCGGGCAGGGCGCGCTGGACTTCGTGGCCGAGGAAGAACACCGCCTGCACGAGGCCGCGCACCTGCTGGGCGGCACCACCGGCGATGTCGGCGACAAGCTGCGCAGCCTGCTCGACCGCCAGAAGAAGCTGGAGCGCGAGGTCGAAGCGCTGAAGGCCAAGGCGGCATCCAATGCCACCGGCGACCTTGCCGGGCAGGCGCAGGACGTGGCCGGCATCAAGGTGCTGGCCGCACGCCTGGAAGGCTTCGATGCCAAGGCCCTGCGCGATGCGATGGATCGGCTGAAGCAGCAGCTGGGCGACGCGGTGGTGGTATTGGCTGGCACCGAAGGTGGCAAGGCCGCGCTGGTGGCCGGCGTCAGCGGTGCGGCGCTGGGCCGGATCAAGGCCGGCGACGTGCTGGGCGATGTCGCCCGCAAGATCAATGGCAAGGGCGGTGGCCGTCCGGACATGGCGCAGGGCGGTGGCGAAGATGGGTCGGCGCTGCGCGACGCACTGGAGGGCGTGTACGCTTGGGTGCAGCGGGGGTTGCAGGCCTGAACCTCGGGGATGCCCTCGGTTGGGTTGTGGTATGCAAAGCCCGGCACGTATGATCGGAATACTGGACACTTCCATGCCTGTATCCACAGGCATGTGCAAAGCCAGCAACAGGGGAGTTGCGCGATGTTGATCTTGACCAGGCGAGTAGGCGAGACCTTGATGATCGGTGATTCGGTCACCGTCACCGTGCTTGGGGTGAAGGGAAACCAGGTCAGGATCGGCATCACCGCGCCCAAGGACGTGGCCGTGCATCGAGAGGAAATCTACCAGCGCATCCAGGGCGATGAGACTGGCAAGGACGACGAAAAATCGTCCTGACGTTTGCCGGATCGTTTGATTGCCTGTATCCTTGCTGGCTCGCAGTTTCACCTCACGGAGACTTGCCCGAGAGGCCGAAGGGGCTCCCCTGCTAAGGGAGTATGGGGTCAAAAGCTCCATCGAGGGTTCGAATCCCTCAGTCTCCGCCATCGAGGCGAAACGCGAAAAATTGCATGTCACCGGAGGATTTTTTCGTTGACGTGCAGCCGGCGGAACGGCATAATTCCGCTTCTGCGCCCGTAGCTCAGTTGGATAGAGCACCAGGCTACGAACTTGGGGGTCGGGAGTTCGAATCTCTCCGGGCGCACCACCTGAAACGCACAAGGGTCAATGAGTTAGCGCTCATTGGCCTTTTTGCTTTTGGGCTCCAGCCAGTCTCCGTGCCACAGTCGTGCCAGCGCTGGTGTCCAAGGCGCTTGCCGACACCGGCTACGATCTACTTTCGTCGGTGTCCGGCGGGTGGGTTGTTGCCGAAATCAGCGGCACTCGAAGCCGCATTCTGGTCCAGACAGCGGATGATGGCGTGGTGCACGCGGTGCTCGTGAACTACAAGCGCGTTGAGCGGCTGTATCAGGAAGCGAAGCTGGGCGTGCGAGCGCGGCGTGCAACTGCGCCTGTTTGGTCTGCCGATTGGCACCGGCTGGAACGCGGGACTTGATCCTGGAGGCTAGTGTATCGAGCTGGGCCAGCGTCGCAGTCGAATCGATTCTAGGATCGACCACGCGGTTGATGGCCAGCATCGCTCTGGCCAAGTCGACCTGCTTCTCGGGTGTTGCCACGAGCGCACGAATCGGCTTGAGAGCGGCGTCCTGCGCCGGCTTCGGCAACCGCCTGCCGAGTCGCCGGCGGCTTCACTGGTTCGCTGCAAACGCGTTCAGACCCGTCACCGAAAGCCCGGCGCACAGCAGCACGATCAACCCAAAGCGCATCCCTGCTTTCCCCGAAATCCGCTGCTTGCATCCTAGGCCGCAGCGGCGACAGCGGCGACAGCGGCAACCGGAGATTTCCACACTTGAACCACAGTCAGCTCAAGCTCTCTCGGGTAGAAATCCACAAGGAAGAAGGATCTAGGGCAAGAGCCAGAGCTACCTCTGTTCCACACTAGATTCTCGATATCCAAAAAAACAAGGCCCGCCGGTGAGGGCAGGCCTTGTTCCTTGCGTCTGGCTTGCGCCAGCAGCGGTATTACTTCTTGGCAGCGTCAGCAGCCGGGGCAGCAGCAGCGTCGGCAGCCGGAGCAGCGGCAGCGTCAGCGGCCGGGGCAGCAGCAGCGTCGGCAGCCGGGGCAGCGGCAGCGTCGGCAGCCGGGGCAGCAGCAGCGTCAGCAGCCGGGGCGGCGTCAGCCGGGGCAGCAGCAGCGGCGTCGGCCGGGGCAGCGGCGGTATCAGCCGGGGCAGCGGCGTCGGCGGCCGGGGCTTCGTCCTTCTTGCAAGCGGACAGGGCCAGGACGCCAGCGGCGAGGAGCACGAAAAGCTTCTTGTTCATGGTTTTCTCCAGAGAGGGTTGACTGAAAAGCTAGTGATGTGAATCAGGCAACGCCAGTGCGCTTAGCGAACCGGCAGGTGCCGGTGGGTCGTTCACTGACTTTCGTCTTTCCCGGTCGCCCGGGGCACGAAAAAGCCGTCGGCGCACCGACGGCTCTTCCGATTCTTTGCAGTAATGTTTCCGCGAATTGCTCCGCTGATCCGATTACTTCTTCGCTTCGGCCGAGGTTGCAGCCTTCTCGGCGTCGTCGGCGGTCTTCTGCGCGTCGGCCGGGGTGGCAGCGGCATCAACCGGAGCAGCTGCGGCGTCGGCCGGAGCGGC
This sequence comes from Thermomonas paludicola, assembly GCF_024498955.1. Taxonomy (GTDB): domain Bacteria; phylum Pseudomonadota; class Gammaproteobacteria; order Xanthomonadales; family Xanthomonadaceae; genus Thermomonas; species Thermomonas paludicola. Next base: position 988,246 of record NZ_CP093311.1, read on the forward strand.
GTCAGCAGCCGGGGCTTCGGCGGTTGCGTCAGCAGCCGGGGCTGCAGCGGCGGCGGTGTCGGCAGTGGCCTGCGCGTCGGCAGCCGGGGCTTCGGTGCTGGCAGCGGCGTCAGCGGCCGGCTCGGACTTGCTGCAAGCGGTCAGGGCCAAGCCCAGCGCCATCGCCAGCAGGATCTTGTTGATCGACATGATACGGTTTCCTCGTCGTTAATTCTGGGCAACGCAAAAGCTGCGTGCCCTAACATGATGACGTGCCTGCGTCGCGTGTCAAGCGGTTGGCCGGTTTTTTTTCATTCCGGCGTTGTTCAACCTCACGCCAATTCGATGGCCACGGCGGTGGCTTCGCCGCCACCGATGCATAGCGAAGCCACGCCACGCTTGCCTCCACGGGCCTGCAGGGCATGCATCAGGGTCACCAGGAGACGGGCGCCGCTGCAGCCGATCGGATGCCCCAGCGCAAGCGCGCCGCCGTTGACGTTGAGCTTGTCCTGCGTGATGCCCAGGTCGGTCATCGGCGCCATCGCCACGCAGGCGAAGGCCTCGTTGACCTCGAACAGATCCACGTCGGACACCGACCAGCCGGCCTTGGCCAGCACGGCCTGCATGGCTGCAACCGGGGCCGTGGTGAACCACTCCGGCGCCTGCGCGTGGGTGGCGTGGGCCACGATGCGCGCCAGCGGCCTGGCGCCGGCGGCTGTGGCGGCTTCAGCCGACATCACCACCAGCGCAGCCGCACCGTCGGAAATCTTCGACGACGAGGCGGCGGTCAGCACGCCTTCCTTGCCGAACGCGGGGCGCAACTCGGGGATCTTGTTGAGATCGATTTTGCCGGGCTCCTCATCCTTGTTGACCACGACCTCGCCCTTGCGGGTCTTGACGGTGACCGGTGCAATTTCGGCGTCGAACGCGCCGGACGCCTGCGCGGCCTGCGCGCGGCGCGCGCTTTCGGCGGAGAAGGCGTCCACGGTGGCGCGATCAAAGCCGTACTTGGCGCAGGCGATGTCGCCGAACACGCCCATCGCCTTGCCGTCGTAGGGGTTGGTCAGGCCGTCGAAGGCCATGTGGTCGAGGAACTCGGCGCTGCCGTAGCGGATGCCGGTACGCGAGCCGTTGAGCAGGTGCGGGGCATTGGTCATCGACTCCATGCCGCCGGCGACGACGGCCCTGGCCGAGCCGGCCTTGATGATGTCGTGGGCCAGCATCACGGCTTTCATGCCCGAGCCGCAGACCTTGTTGATGGTGGTGCAGCCAGCGGCATCGGGGATGCCCGCGCCGCGCGACGCCTGCCGCGCAGGCGCCTGGCCCAAGCCGGCCGGCAGCACGCAACCCATGATGACTTCGTCGATTTGGTCAACGGCGATGCCGGATTGGGCGATCGCCGCAGCCATCGCTGCGCTGCCCAGGACCGGCGTGGGGGTGCCGGTGAACTGGCCGAGGAAGGAACCGATGGCGGTGCGCTTGGCACCGACGATGACGACGTCGCTCATGGAAAGCTCCGGGATGCAGGGGGCCGGCGTGACCGGCAAGCCCCGATTATCACCTGAAAAAGCGGTCATGTTGCAGTGCCGCATTCAGCTTGCACCGCGTGCGGTTGTTGCGGATGCGGCGGGTGAGGGTTGAAACTCCAGAATCAGGATTCCAGCCTGCTGGGCTGTGGCCATTGCATTGGGGAGAGCATGCACATGAACCGGTTTTCAAACGAACCACGGCGGCTGGCCTTTGGCGCCTTGCCTTGCGCCATCGCGCTGGCCTTGGCGGCCTGTGGGGGTGGGGGTGGCGCGGTGCGCTCATCGCCGCCCCCGTCCCTGCCCACAAGTGGGACGGGATTGGGCTTCACCCCGACGGTTGCCAATGACAGCAGCCTGACGGTCAACCCGCCCGCGATTCCCACCCGGGGGGCGCCGATCACCTTTTCCAGCCCCAACCTCAACAAGCATCTGACCCTGATCAACGCGATGGGCGCGCTGGGCGCTGGGCTGAAGGGGCAGGGCGTGACCATCGGCTTTGTCGATTCGGGCGTCAACCGAAACCATCCGGCATTGAGTGGGCGGGTGGGCAGCAGCTTCATCCACGTCAGCTCCCCGCCGAACGATCTGAGCGTGGATGACAAGGTGGGCCACGGCACCACCGTTGCATCGCTGGCGGCGGGGCGTCCGGTGGTCGGCAATTACCTCAACTCGGACGGCAGCAATTCGGGCAGCACCGGGACATGGGGTGGCGGCGTTGCCCAGGATGCCAATGTGGCGTCATCGCGGATCATTGCCGATGCCCGCCCGGTCGATGACGGGTCGGGTGCAGGCAACGAAATCCATGCCGGCGAAGGCTATGGCGATTACTTCAAGGCGATCAACACCGAGCTGGCGGATGCCGGCGCCAAGGTGATCAACAATTCCTGGGGCGGGCTGTATTGGGCCGACCCGGCGCTGACGGTGGAACTTGCCACGGCCTGGAAGGACTTCGTGGTCAATCGCGGCGGCATCGTGGTGTTTGCCAACGGCAACAGCGGCGCGGATTCGCGCTACGTCGGCAACCCGTCCGACAATGCGCGCCTGCCCACGCTGGCCAACGACGCCCAGCTGGAGAAGGGCTGGTTGACCGTCGGCGCGCTGGATCCCGACAACCCCACCCAGCTCACCTCGTATTCGCAGCAGTGCGGCACCGCCATGAACTATTGCCTGGTCGCCCCCGGCAACGTGGTGTACATCGACCCGAAGGCGACGTCGCAAGCCACCAGTGGCCTGTACCAGGGCGGGGGCACGTCGTATGCGGCGCCGCTGGTGTCGGGCGCCGTGGCGGTGGTGTGGTCGGCGTTCCCGTACATGAACAACGACCAGGTGCGGCAGCTGGTGCTGGGCGGCGCCAAGGATCTTGGTGCCGCAGGCGTGGACCCGGTGTTTGGCTGGGGCCTGCTGGACGTCACCCGGGCGGCGAACGGGCCGAGCAACTTCGCCTGGGGCGATTTTTCGGTGTCGTTCAGCGGCAACTCGTTCTGGCGCAACCCGATCATTGGCAGCGGCGGCCTGGTCAAGAACGGCAGCGGCACCTTGACCCTGGTCGAGGCGGGCAAGTTCACCGGCACTACCCAGGTCAACGCTGGCGGGCTGGATGTGCGCAAGGGACTGCAATCGAATCTTGGCATCGCCAATGGCGCCACGGTCTGGGCCAGCGGCCTGTTTGGCGGCAATGTCAGCAACAGTGGCAGGTTCCTGAGCGGGGCAAGCACGCCGGCCAGCATCGCCGGCAATTACCTGCAGGCATCCACCGGCAACCTGGGCGTCTGGCTGGGCAGCACGCTGCGGGTGACGGGCAGCGCCAGCATTGACGGCGCCGTGTCCATTCTCGGCGTGAGGACCGGCTACACCACCGTTGCCAAGGAGACCCTGCTGAATGCCACGGGTGGCGTGAACGGCACCTTCAGCGTGCTGAAGGCGGCGCCGAATGTGTTCCTCGACGCGGCGCTGGCGTATGACCCGAACAATGTCTTCCTCAACATCAATCGCATCGATGTGTCGAAGGCAGTGGCTGGCCTGGGCCTGGATGGCGTCAGCGTTGCCTCGGCGGCGCGGGTGGAATCGGCGATGCAGGCCATCGACGCCCAGCTGGGCGGCGCCGCGCCGGGCGGGATTGGCGCCAGCTTCATCGACGCCGCCGGCGCCCTGCAGCAGTCGGCCAGTCTCGCCAATGCCGATGCCTCGCTGCGCAGCCTGTCCGGCGAGTTGCACGCGGCGTCGTCGGCGTTGACGTTTGATGCCATCGATGCGGGTCGGCGCGCGCTGGCGGGCCGCGTCGATACGCTGGCTTCCGTGCCGCAGGCGTCGGGTGGCTGGTATCGCGACCTCGCCAGCAGCGGCACGCTGGCGCAGGCTGGCTACGACAGCGTGGGCATGGATGCCAGCGGCGAGATGTTCGGCAACGATTGGCGGATTGGCCGCAATGCGGTCATGGGGTTCGCGATGAACCGGCTCGACCAATCCAGCTGGTTGGGGCAGCTGGGCGACCGCAGTCGCGGTCACCAGCGCGAAGTGCAGCTGTACGCCGCAGCGTGGCATGGCCCGTGGCAGGGGCAGGTGCAGCTCAGCTCGGGCGCGTTCCAGCGGCAGATGCAGCGCAACCTGCTGTTGGGAACCTTGCAGGAGGCGGTGGCCACGCAGTTGTCGGGGAATTACGTCGGCGCATTCGGTGAAATCGGCCGCCGCTTCAACGCTGGCAGCGTGGCGCTGACGCCGTACCTTGGCGCGCAGTACCTGCGCATTGCCAATGACGGGTTTTCCGAAGGCAGCGCGAGCGGGTTTGGGCTGCGCGCGAATGCGTGGGATGCCAGCCGCTGGCAGGCGGTGGCCGGCGTGCGCGCGGTGCGCGGCTGGCGCCTGGGAGGCATGGACCTGCGCGCCGATGCGCGTGCCGAATGGCAGCAGGCGCTGGCAGCCAACGGTTTCGCGTTCGACGCCAGCTATGCGGGGTTGGAGCAGTGGGCGCCGCTGCAGGGAATCGCCGTCGCACAGCGCAGCCAGCTGTTTGGCCTGGGTCTGTCGGCGCTGTGGGGTGAGCGGGCGCTGTTCCGATTCGACCTCAGCCGTCGCAGCAGCCCGGTGGGCAGCAGCGGCATGGCTGCGCTGCAGGCGCAGTATCGGTTCTGATGATGTGCGTGCCCGTCATTCCGGCGAAGACCGGAATGACGGCTTGCATGCTCAGTGGTTGCCGGCGAACAGCTCGCGGCCGATCAGCATGCGGCGGATCTCGTTGGTGCCGGCGCCGATCGCGTACAGCTTGGCGTCGCGCAGGATCCGCCCGGTGGCGAATTCGTTGATGTAGCCGTTGCCACCGAGCGACTGGATGGCTTCCAGCGCCACCTGCACCGCCGCCTCGGAGGCATGCAGCAGGCAGGCGGCGGCGTCGATGCGGCTCTTGTGGCCGGCGTCGTAGTCGCGTGCCACCTGGTAGGCAAAGGCGCGGCTGGACTGCAGCGCCGTGTACATGTCGGCGATCTTGGCCTGCATCAGCTCGAAGGTGCCGATGGCCTGGCCGAACTGGCGACGCTCGCGCACGTAGGGCAGGGCGATGTCCAGCGCCGCCTGCATCAGCCCGATGGGGCCGCCGGACAGCACCAGGCGTTCGGTGTTCAGGCCGCTCATCAGCACCTTGACGCCGTTGTTGACTTCGCCCAGCACGTTCTCCTGCGGGATCTCGCAGTTCTCGAACACCAGCTCGCAGGTGTTGCTGCCGCGCATGCCGAGCTTGTCCAGCTTCTGCGCGGTGGAGAAGCCCTTCATGCCCTTCTCGACAATGAAGGCGGTCATGCACTTGCTGCCCAGCTCGCGGCTGGCGGTGCGCATGTAGACGATCAGCACGTCGGCTTCGGGGCCGTTGGTGATCCACATCTTGTTGCCGTTGGCCACCCACGCGCCGTTCTTCAGCTCGGCGCGGCAGCTCATCGAGCCGACCACGTCGGAACCGGCGCCCGGTTCGCTCATCGCCAACGCGCCCTTGAATTCGCCGCTGCACAGCTTGGGCAGGTATTTCTCCCGCTGCGCATCGTTGCCGTTGGCATACAGGTTGTTGACGCAGAGATTGGAATGCGCGCCGTAGGACAGGCCGATGGCGCCCGAGGCGCGGCTGATTTCCTCCATCGCCACCAGGTGGGCCAGGTAGCCCAGTCCGCTGCCGCCGTACTCGCCCGGAACGGTCATGCCCAGCAGGCCCATCTCGCCCAGCATCGGCCACAGCTCCTGCGGGAACCAGTTGTCCTCGTCGGCCTTGGCCGCGCGCGGCGCGATTTCTGTTTCGGCAAAGCGGCGAACCGCCTCGCGCAGGGCATCGATGTCTTCGCCGAGGGGGAATGGACGCATGGGGAATCGCTCCAGCTAGAGGTGACGTTGAAGTGGGTTCCGCAGAGCCCCCCTTTGAGCAAAGGGGGGCGCCGCGACAGCGGCAGGTGGGGCGACTCGCGGGGGCCCAGCGTTTGCTTGCAACGTCCGGGACCGATCTGGGCGAAGCCCGGGTCAATCAGGCCCGAATACGGCCCTGGAAGCGGGTGCGGCCGCGTCCCAGCGGCAGCTTCAGCTTGCCGATGGTCTGGATGCGCTCTTCGGCGAGGCGATCGGCGGCCATGTAGGTCGGGATTCTCTCGCGGTCGGCGATCTCGTAGATGCGCGACAGGTTGTGGTAAATGGTGCGCATCATGCGCATGGCGCGCTCGCGGTTGTAGCCGTCCAGCTCCAGCGCCACGTTCATCACGCCGCCGGCGTTCACCGCGTAATCCGGCGCGTACAGGATGCCGCGCTTGAGCACTTCGTCACCGATCTCGTTGTTGGCCAGCTGGTTGTTGGCTGCGCCGCAGATCACCTTGCACTTCAGGCGCGGCAGGGTCTGCTCGTTGACGGTGCCGCCCAGCGCGCAGGGCGAATAGACGTCGGCTGGCACGTCGTAGATGTCGTCCAGGCCCACCGCTTCGGCGCCGTACTCGGTGACGGCCTTGTCCACCAATGCCGGGTTGATGTCGGTCACGAAGATTTTCGCGCCGCGTTCCTTCAACAGCTTCACGTATTCCATGCCGACGTGGCCCAGGCCCTGCACGGCGTAGGAGTACTTGCCCACGTCCTCATCGCCGAACTTGTGGTTCAGCGTGGCCATCAGGCCCTGCAGCGCGCCGTAGGCGGTGAACGGCGACGGATCGCCGGAGCCGCCGTGGACCTGGTGCACGCCGGTCACGTACTCGGTCTCGCGGTACACGTATTCCATGTCGTTGACGTCGATGCCCACGTCCTCGGCGGTGATGTAGCGGCCGCCCAGCGATTCCACGAACTGGCCGAACGCGCGGAACAGCGCTTCGGACTTGTCGGTGGCCGGGTTGCCGATGATCACCGCCTTGCCGCCGCCGATGTTCAGGCCGGCCACCGCGTTCTTGTAGGTCATGCCGCGCGACAGGCGCAGCACGTCGTTCAGCGCCTCGGCTTCGCTCTTGTAGGGCCACATGCGGGTGCCGCCCAGGGCCGGACCCAGCACGGTGTTGTGGATGGCGATGATCGCCTTCAGGCCGGCGTCCTTGTTGTGGCAGAACACGACCTGTTCGTGGCCGTAGGTATCGAGCGTTTCGAAAATCATTGCAAAACTCCGGCCGCAACCGCATGGCGGGCATCGGTGGCGGCGGCTGACGGGATGGAAAACCGGAATACAGCTTCAGTACCGTCGGACGGTCCGACGGCAGGGGCAGTATTCTAAGCCATTGCCGGAATCCACCTGAATACGCTTGGGTACGGTACTGCTCAGGTCGCGGGTTTGGGTGCGTTGAAGCCGGCACAGGGATCGGCGCGCTGGGTGAGCGGAATGCGTCGAACCTCATCGAACGCCGCCGCATCCGCGGAGGGCTCCAGAAAGCCCACCGCGTGCGGGGCAAATCCGCTGCGACGCAGCCAGTACGGCACCGCGATGTCGCGCCGCACGTGGCCGTTGCCGGCAATCAGCACCACGCCGCCGGTGGCGTGCGCGCGCAGGGTTTGCGCCATCACCACGTCGCGTGCGATCTGCGCCTTGGCCATCGGGCCGACCAGTGCTTCCGGCAGTGCGCCGCAGTGACTGTCACGCACTGCGTTTTCCTGTGCAGCCAGCACCCCGCTGGGTAGAGTGTCCAGCGAATAATGTGCGATGAGAGCGGCCGGCAGCGCGGCGGCAAAGCCATCTTTCACGACCTTGGACGCCTCGCCGCGCGACAAATTGGCACCATACAGTGGCAGTTTGTATTGCAATGCCAGCGCAATCACCGGTGTGTAGTACTCCCATGTCCAGCTGCTCTTGGCCGCAGCCACTTTGGCAATCACGCAAGCGGCATCGGCGCATTCGCGCATTGCCGCGTCCAGCGCAGGTTGCTGATCAGTATCAAACTGCTCCATCGCAATCGCAGGGCGCCAGCCGGCGGCAAGTTTGCCCTGCAGCAAGGCCACGCGCGCAGCATGACCTGCGGCGTTGTCGTGTACTTCGCCCAGCAAAAGCACCTGTGGCGCAACATCGCTGACAGTGGCCGGCGTGGAGCAGGCGGACAGGGCGATCAGCAGAGGCAACAGCAGCGCGTGGCGGGTCATGTAGGGTCACCAGAAATAGTGACTCCAGCATGCCACATTATGGTGGATGGCCTGCGTGGCATGCTGGCCACGTTTGCCAATAGGCACCGTTGAATTGGAATTGCATTGCTTCACCACGCGTCGCTACCGCGCCATCCCTGCCCACTTTCCGGAGAATTGCAATGCGCCCAATGTTCAAGCACACCGCGCTGGTGATCGGACTCTCGATCTCCACGGCACTCCCGATGTCGATCTCGGTCGCAGCTGCGCCTGCACCGCAAGCTGCGACGGCAGCGGCTGATCAACCGGCCACAACACCGCGTGGGACAACGTTTATTCTTCCCGAGGGTTGGACACGCGAGCAACGCGGCAATGCCGTGGTGTTGACCCCGCCCGAAGCTGACGGCTCGCGCTTGGTGATTGTGGATGCGACGGCTGGCAGCGCGGATGACGCCGTAGCGCAGGCATGGCAGGCATTGGGCATGGCGCCGAAATTTTTACTGGCCACCGATGCCGCCCCGCGTGATGGCTGGGAGCAGCGTCGTTCCTATGATTATGACGTGCCGCAGAATGCCAAGCGGGTCGTCAACGCCTCGGCCTATCGGCGCGGCAAATTGTGGACGGTGATCCTGGCCGATGTAGACCAAGGTATCGCCGAAAAGCGCGCATCGCAGTTTGGCAAACTCTTTCAACGACTACTGCCAGCGGGTTATGTGCGTGAAACCTTCGCCGGGCGCAGTGCACATCCATTGGATGCGGCCCGCCTGCAGCAAGTGGCCAATTTTGTCGAACAGATGCGCAAGGATTTTGATGTGCCGGGTGTCGCCATCGGCATCATTCAGAATGGCAAAGTGGTGATGGCACGTGGCTTCGGGGTGCGTCAGCTGGGCAAGCCTGCCAAAGTCGATGCCGACACCCGCTTCATGATCGCCTCCAATACCAAGGCGTTGACCACGCTGATGCTGGCCAAACTGGTGGATGCCGGCAAGCTGGATTGGAATGCGCGCGCCGAAGATGTGTATCCCGGCTTCAAACTGGGGGATGCCGCCACCACTGACAAGGTGTTGGTGAAACACCTGATCTGCGCGTGCACTGGTGTGCCCAGGCAGGATATGGAGTGGTTGTTTGAAGGCGAAAAACAAACCCCCGCCAGCGTGCTGACAACGCTGGGCACGATGCAACCCACCAGCGGGTTTGGTGAATTGTTCCAGTATTCCAACCCGATGGCTGCGGCTGCGGGTTATATCGGCGGCCAAGTTGCGTACCCCGGTAGTGAGCTGGGCGCCGGCTATGACAGGGCGATGCAGGCGCTGGTATTTGATCCATTGGGCATGCGCAACACCACCTTCGATTATGTCAAGGCGCAAACCGGTGACTACGCTGCGCCGCATGGTTACGACATCAACCACAAGGTGCAGGTCATGGGCATGGGGTTGAACGACACCATCATCGCCTCGCGTCCAGCCGGTGCGGCGTGGAGCACGGTGGACGACATGCTCAAGTATGTACAAATGGAAATCGACCGTGGCCTGCTGCCGGATGGCAAACGCTACATCGGGGAGGCTGCTTTATTGCAACGTCGTGAGCCGCAAATCGCCCTCGGCGTGGACAAGAATTATGCAATGGCCTTGATGGTGGACAACAGTGACGGCGTCACCGTGATCGACCACGGCGGCGACTTGGGCGGCTTCCATTCCAACATGATGTGGTGGCCGGAGCAGAAAGTGGGCGCGGTGATCCTGACCAATGCCGATGAAGGCGTGTACCTACGTGGCCCGTTCAAGCGGCGGCTGATGGAGTTGATGTTCGATGGCGAGCCGCAGGCGGTGGCCGCTGCCGCCGCCACAGCCAAAGCCAATCGCGCCGCATTCGATGCGCAGCGCAAGTTGCTGCAGTGGCCCGCAGACAACAAAGCGCTGGCCGCCCTTGCGCCGCGCTATCACAACGCTGCGCTGGGTGATGTGCAGGTCGTTCGCAAGCCGGGGAAAGTGGTCTTCGATGTGGGCGCGTTTGCATCTGCGGTTGCGACCCAGCCACAGCCTGACGGTAGTCTGGCGTTTGTCACCATAGACCCGGTGGCCGCCGGATTCCCGTTTGTCGGTGCAGTGAAGGCTGGTGTGCGCCAGCTCATTGTGCGCGACGGCCAGCATGAGTACGTGTTTGATGAAGTGAAGTAGGGCAGCAGCAGACGCAGCGGGCTGCGTTCACATGGGCGGTACAATGGGCAAATTGCCACGTCCCATGTGAACGCAGTCTCAATGAATACCCCCACCGCCCAGCTTCCAACCACGGCTTCCACCGCACTGGACGAACACCGCAGCCCGCTGCGCTTCGTCACCGCCGCCAGCCTGTTCGACGGCCACGACGCCGCCATCAATATCATGCGCCGGCTGATCCAGGCGCAGGGCGCGGAGGTCATCCACCTGGGCCACAACCGCAGCGTGGAAGACGTGGTGCGCGCGGCGCTGCAGGAAGACGCCGATGCCATCGCGCTGTCGTCCTACCAGGGCGGCCACGTGGAATACCTGAAGTACATGGTGGACATGCTGAAGGAGCGCAACGCCGCGCACATCCGCGTGTTCGCCGGCGGCGGCGGCACCATCACGCCCGAGGAAATCCGCGAGCTGGAAGCCTACGGCGTCGAGCGCATCTACCACCCCAACGACGGCATGCACATGGGGTTGGTGGCGATGATCGAGGACGTGGTCAAGCGCGCCGGGGCCGCGCGCCTGCCCGTCGACAAGCCGCACAAGGTTGAATTCGACAACGAGATCGAGATCGGCCGGATGCTCAGCGCCATCGAGGAGCAGGCGCTGGACGAGGCCGAGCTGGCCCACCTGCGCAAGGAATGGCAGCTGGCCGGCGGCAAGACCCCGGTGGTGGGCATCACCGGCACCGGCGGCGCCGGCAAGTCGTCGGTCACCGATGAGCTGCTGAACCGCTTCCTGGCCCACTTCCCGGACATGCACATCGCCGTGGTCAGCGTGGACCCGACCCGCCGCCGCACCGGTGGCGCGCTGCTGGGCGACCGCATCCGCATGAACTCGCTGCGGTCCCACCGCGTATACATGCGTTCGATGGCCACGCGCCGGCAGAACGTCGCCACCAATGCGGTGCTCAAGGACTGCATTGGTTTTCTCAAGAGCCTTGCCTACGACCTGGTGATCGTGGAAACCGCCGGTATCGGCCAATCGGATTCGGAAATCGTCGACCTGGTCGATTTCCCGATGTACGTGATGACCAGCGACTACGGCGCGGCGTCGCAGCTCGAGAAGATCGACATGATCGACTTCGCCGAGCTCATCGTGCTCAACAAGTACGACCGCCGCGGCGCCGAAGACGCGCTGCGCGACATCCGCAAGCAGTGGAAGCGCAATCGCGTCGCGTTCCAGACCAGGGACGAAGACGTCCCGGTGTACCCGACCATCGCCAGCCAGTTCAACGACCCCGGCATCAGCTGGATGTTCGCCAACCTGTGCCGCCTGCTGGGCAACAAGCTCGGCATCGCGTTGAAGCCCAACATCGACACCACCCTGAAAGAGCCCCGCGCCACCGTGCTCATTCCCGGCGCCCGCACGCGGTACCTGGCCGAAATCGCCGAGCAGGGCCGCGGCATCAACCGCCAGATCGAATCCCAGGCCGAGATCGCCGACCGCGCGCAGGCGCTGTACCAGGCGTTGCAGGAACTGGGCGATGCCGACCTGCCGGCACCGTTGGACATCTTCGGCACGGGCGCATTGACCGATGGCGACGACCGCAGCTTGCTCACCCTGCGCCAGCGCTACAACGACGCCATCCAGTCGCTCACCGCCGACAACCTCAAGCTCCTGCGCACCTGGCCTGCGCGCCTGAAATCGATCACCGACGAATTCACCGAATACAAGGTCCGCGACAAGACCATCCGCGTCGAAAACTACCGCGACTCGCTCAGCCACCAGCCCATCCCCAAGATCGCCGCGCCCACCTACAAGAGCTGGGGCGAGCTGCTGACTTTCCTCGGCAAGGAAAACCTGCCGGGCAGCTACCCCTATACCGGCGGCGTGTATCCGTACCGCCGCACCGGCGAAGACCCGATCCGCATGTTCGCGGGCGAGGGCACGCCGGAGCGCACCAATCGCCGCTTCCATTACCTCAGCGTCGGCCAGCCGGCCGCGCGCCTGTCCACCGCCTTCGACAGCGTCACGCTGTATGGCGAAGACCCGGCGCTGCGCCCGGACATCTACGGCAAGATCGGCAACTCCGGCGTCAACATCCCCACCCTGGACGACATGAAGAAGCTGTACTCCGGCTTCGACCTGTGCGCGCCCACCACCAGCGTGTCGATGACCATCAATGGCCCCGCGCCGATGATCCTGGCGATGTTCATGAACTGCGCGATTGACCAACAGGTGGAGAAATACCTGAAGGCCGATGACGCCCGCTGGGCCGATGCGCAGAAGACGCTGGACAAACTCTTCGAAGGCTGCGCGCGTCCGCACTACCACGGCGACTTGCCGCCGACCAACAACGGCTTAGGGCTGGGCCTGCTGGGCGTTTCCGGCGACCAGATGGTGGATGCCGAGACGTATGCCCGCATCAAGGCGGACACCCTCAAGACCGTGCGCGGCACCGTGCAGGCCGACATCCTCAAAGAGGATCAAGCGCAGAACACCTGCATTTTCAGCACCGAATTCGCGCTGCGCATGATGGGTGATATCCAGCAGTATTTCGTCGACAACGGCGTGCGCAATTTCTATTCGGTCAGCATCTCCGGCTACCACATCGCCGAAGCCGGGGCCAACCCGATCAGCCAGCTCGCCTTCACCCTGAGCAATGGCTTCACGATTGTCGAGTACTACCTGGCGCGCGGGATGAAGATCGACGATTTCGCGCCCAACCTGAGCTTCTTCTTCAGCAACGGCATGGACCCGGAATACACCGCCATCGGCCGCGTCGCCCGCCGCATCTGGGCGCGCGCCATGCGCGAGCGCTACGGCGCCAACGAGCGCAGCCAGATGATGAAGTACCACATCCAGACCAGCGGCCGCTCACTGCACGCGCAGGAAATCCAGTTCAACGACATCCGCACCACGCTGCAGGCGCTGTATGCGCTGTTCGACAACTGCAACAGCCTGCACACCAACGCCTATGACGAAGCCATCACCACGCCCACCGAGGAATCGGTGCGCCGCGCGGTGGCCATCCAGATGATCATCAACAAGGAACTGGGGCTCAACTTCATCGAGAACCCCTGGCAGGGCAGCTTCGCCGTGGACTACCTCACCGACCTGGTGGAGGAAGCCGTCTACAAGGAGTTCGAAGCCATCAGCGAGCGCGGCGGCGTGCTGGGTGCCATGGACACCATGTACCAGCGCGGCAAGATTCAGGAAGAGTCGATGTACTACGAGCACAAGAAGCACGACGGCAGCCTGCCGCTGGTGGGCGTCAACACCTTCCTGCCGAAGGAGCACGCCGGCGAGATCGCCACCGAGATCGAGCTGATCCGCAGCACCGAGGAAGAGAAGGGCCAGCAGATCAGCAACGTCGCCAACTGGCAGCAGGCGCGCAACGCGCTGGCGCCGTCAGGGGAGACCACGCATTCGCATATGGCCGATGCGGATGAGGTTGTTGAGCCGGAACTGCACGACGGGCATGGGCTGGGCTATCTTCAGCAGACGGCGCGGGATCGGCGCAATGTGTTCGAGGCGTTGATGGAGGCGGTGAAGACGCATTCGCTGGGGCAGATTTCGCATGCGTTGTATGACGTGGGTGGGGAGTATCGGCGGAATATGTAGCGGTGGGACGATCGCTCTCGGCTGCCGATTGAATCGAGCTCGATCGTGCTTGGGATCCGACCGCGTCCGCGCGTGGGTGGAAACGCGCACGGGCCGCTTCGCCACGGCGCGCCCGCTGCGGCGCTCAAATTGTCCCTGACCCCATTTTTGCTTATCGTTATGGCCATGACCACGCCACAAGACGCCAAGCTCGACCGCATCGTTGCCGAGGCCCGGCGCAACGCCGAGCAGCGCGAGCAGGGGTATCGCGAGCGTGCGCTGAAGTTGTATCCGTGGATCTGTGGCCGCTGCGCGCGTGAGTTCACCCGCGCCAACCTGCGCGAGCTGACCGTCCATCATCGCAACCACAACCACGCCGACAACCCGCCGGATGGCAGCAATTGGGAGCTGTTGTGCGTGTACTGCCATGACAACGAGCACTCGCGCCAGGCCGACTACACCGGGGTCAGCGCACTGGCCGCCGAGGACAAGCCGCCGGCTGCCACGTCCAACCCGTTCGGCGACCTGAAGTCACTGCTTGCGCAAAAATGAGACGGAGGGAATCAAGTCTGCTTGATTCCCTCCGTCTCATTTTTGCCTTCCCACTCCGATGCAAAGCAGGTCGAACAAGTGAAAGTCACAATCGTTGGTCTGATCACGCCCCATGTCCTGAAAGTCATGGATCTCGCCACCCAGGCTGAGACGGGCGTCAATGTTGACTGGTATCTGCGGGATGCCGTTGCAAGGTCGGTTGACGACCTCGCTCACCAATTCAACGCCCGCGAATTGCTTTCGGCCTACATCCAGGGATTGCAGGCCCAGGCTGACGAGGTGGAACGGGCGCGCAAGGGCTATGCCGGCGTGCTGCAGACCGCGGCGGCTATTGCCGCGCGAAAGCTCAGGGAGCTCGATTGAGGCGGCCAGTGCAACGGCTGTGTGGTCAGGCGACCTTGGCGATTTGATCTGCCACAGGTGCAAGCGCCAGCATGACCATTGGCATGGGTCGTAGGTGTTATACATCACTACACTACCAGCACAATTTGGGCGGGGAGTGTCGTGATGGGCGTGGAATTGGTGCTGGAGTCGGTTGGTTTCGCCTATCCGGGCGGGCACCGCGCCGTGGATGGCGTGGATATGCGCTTGGGCGCGGGCGTGCTTGGCCTGCTGGGTCCGAACGGGGCCGGGAAGTCGAGCCTGATGCGGCTGCTGGCCACGCTTGCCCGGGCCAGCAGCGGTCGCGTGACGTGGCGGGGCGTGGACATCGCCAAGCGGCCCAACGCGCTGCGTGCCGAGCTCGGCTACCTGCCGCAGGACTTCGGCGTCTATGACGCGCTGGATGCACGCGAGTTCCTGGGCTTTCTTGCGGCGGTGAAGGGCCTGGGTGGCAAGGCGGCGCGCAACCGCATCGAGGCCTGCCTGGAGATGGTGGGCCTGGCCGATACCGGCAAGCGACGCCTCGGCCAGTTTTCCGGCGGCATGCGCCAGCGCGTCGGCATCGCGCAAGCACTGCTCAATGACCCCGCGCTGTTGATCGTCGATGAGCCGACGGTGGGGCTTGATCCCGATGAGCGCATGCGCTTCCAGCACCTGGTCACCGATCTCGCCGGCCAGCGCCTGGTGATCCTGTCCACGCACATCGTGTCCGATGTGGAAGCCAGCGCGACCGACATCGCGGTGATGGCTGCCGGGCAGCTTCGCTTCCACGGCACGCCCGGGCAGTTGATCGCCCATGCCGTCGGCCATGTCTGGGAATGGACGGTGCCTGAAGCGCAACTGGCGGCGGTCCGGGCGGCGCATGCAATGGTGGCTTCCCTGCGCGTGCCCGAAGGCATCCGCGTGCGCGTGGTTGGCGATGCATCGCCCGATGCCCGGGCGCGGGCGGTGGCGCCGGGCCTGCAGGACGCCTACACGTGGCTGCTCAAGGGGGCACACTGACATGGTCGCGATGCAGCGTTTCGCCGCCATCCTGCTGGCCGATCTGCGCGCGCGCACCCGCACGCCGCGTTTCTGGGTGGTGCTGGTCGGGATGATGGTCGCCGCGTGGTACTGCGTGCCGGGGCCGGATGCCCCGCTCACCGTGCTGATGCTGTGGGGCGGCGCACGCGGCTACTACTCCAGCGCCTGGGTGGGCATGGTGCTGGCGATGGCCTTCAATTTGCTGCTCAATCTTGGCGGTTTCTACCTGGTGCGCGGCACGCTGGTGCGCGACATCGAGACGCGCGTCTGGCAGCTGCTGGTGGCGACGCCGATGACGCGCGCGGGCTACCTGCTGGCGAAGTGGGCCAGCCACATGCTGGTGTTCCTCGTCATCATCATTGCCTGCCTCGGCGTGGGTGCCGTCGCGCAGTGGCTGCGCGCGGAGGACCGCACGTTGGACCTGATCGAACTGGCCAAGCCCGCCATCCTGCTCACGCTGCCCGGACTGGCGATGACTGCCGCCGCGGCCATCTGGTTCGATCTGTTGCCGCCGCTGCGGCGCACCGCGGGCAACGTGCTGTTCTTCGTGCTGTGGACGACTGCACTGGTGGTCGGCGTGGCGGGCTTCGAGGCCAGAAGCCCGGTCGTGCGTGAAGGCTGGGTCAGCGACGCGGGCGGGATGCTGGTGGCCGGGCGCGATTTCCATCGCGTGCGCGAGGCGCAGACCGGCAAGCCGCAACAGTATGGCTTCAGCCTGATGTCGCCAACACCGGACAGCGGTATCGTCCGCTTCGATTGGCGCGCGTGGACGGTGCGGCCGATGGACATGGTGGGCCGGCTGTTCTGGCTGGTGCTGGGCATGGGCGGCGTACTGCTTGCCGCGCCGTGGCTGGACCGCGTTGCAGCGCGCACGTCTGCTGTGGATGCACGGGCACGGGCGCCAGGACTGCAGCTGCGCTGGCTCGACCTGGCCCTGCGCCCCTTCGCACGCACGGCATTCGGCGTGCTGGTGGTGGCGGAGCTCACGGCCTGCCTGCGTGAACGCCGCCGCTGGTGGTGGCTGGCGCTGGCGGGGGCGATGGGGCTGCAGGCGTTCGGCAACGCCAGCCTCATGCGTACTGGCCTGCTGCTGGCCTGGCTGCTGCCGCTCGACGTGCTGGCGGGTGGCATCCTGCGCGAGCGCGACCAGCGCACCGGCGCGCTGGTATTCGCGAGCGAAGGCGCGGTGTCACGGGTGCTTGGGTCGCGCGTTGCGGTGGCGGTGTTGCTGCTGTTTGCTGCCACGGCGCCGGCACTGGCGCGCCTGCTGGTGTCGTCGCCGGGCGGGGCGTTGATGACAGGGGTCGTGACGCTGTCCATTGCGAGTTGCGGCATCGCATTCGGCGCGGTGTTCCGCAGCGCGCGGCCGTTCGAACTGACGCTGGTCGCGCTGGTGTACATCGCGCTGCAAGGGGCGACGGTGTTCGACGTGAGCGGGGTTGCAACGGGGAGGCTGGCGGCGCATCTGGCCGCAATCGTGCTGGCGTGGATCGCGATCGCCGTGGCCTGGCCGCGGATCGCGCGGGCAACCCGGTAGGCGCGCCGCGCACGTTGGTGGCGCGGGGGAGGCGTTCACATCGTCGCTGATGCCTTCGACCCCTTAGCTGTTCTTGAACTTGTCCACGCTTCGATGGTCGGATGCGGATCTTGGATCGGGGAGGAAGTTGAAGATCATGAACACAATCGCGTGGCGCCACCGGCTGCTGGGCTGCACTTGCGTGGCCATGGTGTTGTCTGGCTGTTTGGCGCGGCCCGTGGTGCGACCAACGTTGCATGCGGGGCGCGCTGTGCAATCGCAGGCGATTGAGCAGGCCGTGCTGGCAACGGCCAAGACGGGGGATTGGCTGGTGATCCGCGGCTACCACGCGACAGATACGCTGGTGGCCAACGCCACCGGCATCCCGCTCAGTCATGTAGCGGTGTACAACCAAGACCTGCGCGAAGTGGTGGGGGCGGAAGGCAAGGGCGTACAGCGCGAGGCCCTGTCCGGCTTCGTCGCGCGTGCGGATCGTGTGTTGGTGATTCGCCCGCGCTGGCGCAGCGAAGACAATGCGCCACGGGCCTGGGCTGCGGCGGACGCACTCGTGGGGAAGGGCTATGACTTCCTCGGCACCATCGGTTTCAGCCAACCGGATCGGTATTACTGCAGCGAACTGGCCATCCACGTCTATCGCCCGTGGTGGCGCGGCAACGAGCGTTTCCCGAAGGTGATCAAGCCCGGCGAGATGTACCTGTTCGGCACCATCCTGTACGACTCGTTGGATCGCGAAGAGCGTGACGATGGCCAGCAGGCGTTGTCACCCGGGTGACTGGCGTTGCCGTCAGGATGAATTCCGGCGGATGCGCGTCACCCGCTTGCGGTACGCGCGCACGTTGTCGCCGTCGATGCGGGTTTCCTGCGTGCCCCTCACCTCGTCCACCTTGCGGTCCGAACCGGTGACAGGCTTGGCTTCGACGGCCGTCTCGTGTTCGAAGTCATGCGATTTGTCGGTGTTGCGGTAATACCGGTACAGCGCCCAATACAGCCCGGTTGCCCCGGCCGGGCCAAGCAGCAGCAGCCATAGTCCGCCGTCGTCGCTCATCAGGTGTTCCCCACGATCATCAGTGCAATGGTTTCGAGGACGCTGCCAACGGTGAGCGCGGCCAGCAGCAGCTTCCACTGCTGCACCGGTACGCTGCCCATCGTCTCGCCGGTGCGGCCGTTCACCGCGATGTAGTGCAGCATGCCGCCGTTGCTGCCCGGCTGGTGATAGGAATACAGCCAGACCGGCAGGTACATGGACACCCAGCGCGTCCCGTGCACGCTGAGACCTTCCTGCTCCCAGCGCACGCCACGGTCGTAGCGGCTCGTCGAGGCTTCGACTTGGGCGCGGGCGATCGACAGCAACTGGTTTTCCAGGCGCGGCCGCAGTTGCTCCACGCCGCTGTCGCGTTTCTCGGAGCTGAAACCCGAGAGGTAGGACGCGTTCCACTTCACCGCGTTCTTGGTGTCGAACGGCAGGATCGTGTTGATGATGTTGTTGGTATTGGTGCCGGTGTCCAGGTTGCCGCGTTCGCTGGAGGATTCCAGCGGAAGATCGTCCACGGTGAAGTCCACGTGCCGCTCCACCTGGTACACGTCGGCATCGTAGTAGGTCTTTTTCTTGTCGCCGCTGCCCTGCGTGTAGGTGCGCGTCAGGATCTCGCCGTGGCCGCTCACGTCGGCGCTGGCCTTGCCATCCACGATCATGTACGGCAGGTAGACGCCAATCACGTTCTCGGGCGTGAACTGTTCCTTGAATGCCTTCAGCGCGAACATGCGTCGCTTGTCCACGAACTGGCGAATGCGCGCGACTGCGTCGTCCTTCTTGATGTGGAAGGGCAATACCGCGTCGGGCACCGCGCCGTTCGCCACCTGCTCATTGACCCCGAACACGTGGCGGCACCAATGGCAGCGCGCGGTCATCGCGTTTTCGGTATTGACCGTGACCTCGGCGCCGCAGCCGGTGCATTTGAAGGTCATCACGCTGGCGGCGTCGGCGGCGATGTCGCGCGCACCCGACGCGATCACGGTGCCTTCGAGCTGGTCGAGGCCTTCGCCCAGGCCGAACTCCTCCTCCACCCGCTGCGCGTGCCATTCGTTGCGGCAGTACAGGCAGATCAGCAGATCGCTGCCCGGCTTTTGCTTGATGTCGGTCGCGCCGCATTTCGGGCAGCGGTTCAGGCCGTCCTTGAGTTCGGCGGCAGACGTGTCGATGGCGACCGGGTCGGGCGCCAGCAGCTCATCGCGGATCGGTGGCGGCAAACTGGCCGGGTCGATCGGGAAGCTGCCCGGTGGTGGCGGCACATCCTGCGGCGACCCCGGGCCGGTATAGGGCGGCACCGGGGGTGGAGAAGCGGAATTGGACATGGTGGCCGTTCGGTTTGCGGATTACAGGCCCAGCGCCTTGGCTTTGAGCGCGTCGTAATCGGTCTGGGTGATCAGGCCGAGGTCGAGCATCTCCTTGGCTTTCTTCAACTTGGCAACCGGGTCGTCCGCCGCCGGGGTGGCTGGCGCAACCGGCTGCTGCATGCTGGCGATGCCGCCCATCATGCCCGACGCCATGCCCAGCCCCATCATGCCGGCCGCGCCGCTGTTTTCGCCCGCAGACTGCATGCCCTGCGCGACGCTGGCTTGCAAATTGGAATTGCCGCGCGCACCCGACAGTGCATCGGCGCGCTGCACGGTCTTCAGCAGTTCCCGCGTGTTGGCGTCATATTCAATCGAAATGATCGCGGTTTTGACGATGGCCAGGCCGCGATCCGATTTCCACTGGTAGCCGTTCTCGACCGCATCGGACAGGCTCTTGGCAAAACCGAGTGAGTCCTGTTGCAGCTTGGTGATGCGGTTGCCCTTGCCTGGGTCATTCGTGTACAGGCTGAAGGCGGGTGCCAGCGACCCCACCACTTCGTTGAACAGTTGGCTGGCGGCGGCATTGTCGAGGTCGGTGAAATCGAAGACCTGGCCGGGCTGCAAATACGAGGCCGGCACGAAGTTCTTCACGAACAGGATCGGGTCGACGATCTTCATCGTGTAGGAGCCGCGCGTCACCGCGCCAACCTGGGTGTTGAGGAATCCGTCGTCCCAATAGATTTCGGACTGGGTGCCGAAGCGGTTGTCCGGCAGCTCCTTCAGCGAGACGAAGAACGCCGCCTGCTGCGACCCCGGCTGGCCGCCAAACTTGAAACGCTCCCAGCTCTGCTTGATCAGCGAATCGACGAGGCCATCGCCAGCGAAGATCGACTTGGAGTTGAGGTCATCCGAACGCCATTCGTACCCGCCCGGTTCGGCCGCGAAGCCGGTGATCTTGCCGTCCTGGAACAGCAGCAGGCCGTAGCCTTCGGGAACGATGATCTTCGAGCCATTGGTGATGATGTTCGAAGATCCGTGTGTATTGGCGCCGCGGCCTGCATTGGTGCCGTGTGGCACCGCAGCGAACAGCGCTGCCGTTGCCGGAAGCCCGTCTGGAATGGTGTGGAAATCCTTCCATTGGTCGCCGAGCATTCCGCCGACGGCACCCGCTACTGCTTGAACAAGACCCATGACAACTCTCCACGATTCGTGGCGGGACACCGTGCCCACCATGCTGGCGAACTATACAGCCCCGCGCGGACTGCCAGATGGGGGAAAAGGGCCGGTCGCCCCGGCCCCTTTTCCTCCGACACGGCTCATGCCTTGCTTTTCTTGTCGCGCTTTTCGGCCTTCTTTTCCTTCATGGTCTTGGCCGGCTTTTTCTTCTGGTCTTTTTTCTGGTCCATGCCTTTGCTCATCGTGCTCTCCTGGGTGTGTCGGGTATCGTCTGGCGTGTGAAAACGGGTCGGCAGAGCCCCCTGCAACCGGTGTCGCAACCGCGGAAGTGCGAATGCCACGGGTCACGGGGGCGTCCTGCAAGGCGGCTGGCCATGCCGCCTTGCAGGATATTGCTACGAAACAGCGGCGAGCTGTTGTTTTTCCTGCCCCGCCGACCCCGCGCGGTGGATGAAGGGCCGGGCCCGCCCTGTTGCCGGGGTGGCGCCCCTGTGAATGACGTCCTGGCTGTGTGCGGCGGAAGCGGCGTGCACGTGCTGGCTGCCGCCGATGTCACCGCGCCCCGTCGCGCGGTTTAAGATCGTCATCATGCCCAAGCTGCTGCTCAACCTGCGCAACGTGCCCGACGATGAAGCCGACGACGTGCGTGCGTTGCTCGATGCGAACGCGATCGCCCACTACGACACCAAGCCCAGCATGTGGGGGATTTCAGTAGGTGGAATCTGGGTGACCGACGATGCGGCGTTTGCCGACGCCAGGCGTGCGATGGCCGACTACCAGCGGCAGCGTGGTGCCCGCGCCCGCGAGGAATACGCGGCCGCCAAGCGCGCAGGCACTGCGGAAACGTTCAGCAGCGTGCTGCGCGCCGAGCCGGGACGCGTTGCGCTGATCGTGCTGGCCATCCTCTTCCTGTTGGGGCTGATGGCGCTGCCGGTGATCTTGTTGTACGGCCAGCTGTGATCCGGACGCCGAGCGTCATCAGGAGCGCTCTGCAGCAACAGTGATGGCGATCAGTTGAAAGACGAAGGCCCGCGAATGCGGGCCTTCGTGTTGCAGCGTGGCGGCACATCAATTTTCCGATTTCTTCTTTGCTTCGTCTGCTGCGCGGCGCGCCTTGTCGGCCAGGTTCTGCGCCGCATCGCTGGTGGATTGCGCCGCATCCGCGGTGGCGTTGGCGACGTCCGACTTCATCTCCGCGCCTTGCGCGCGTGCGCTGTCTGCGGCGTTGTCCATCGAGGCCTTGGCTTCCGCGGTGGCTTCACCGGCAGACGCCGCAACTGCCTCGCCGGTCTGCACCACCGCATTGCCGGCGGCATCAGCGGCATTGCCTGCGGCATCGCTGGCTTGGTCCGCAGCTGCGCTTGCTTCGGCGGATTCGTTCTGCGCGGTGGGGGTGTCGTTCTTGCATGCGCTCAGGGCCAGGGTTGCGGCAACCAGCGCGATGGCGATCTTGAAGTTCATGGGTGGACTCCGTGGGAATGGGAAATGATGTCGTGTGAAGTGGGGCTCGACACAACCAAAATGCCGCAACCAACGTACCGCAGCGTGGGCGGCATCCACGAAGATAGAGAGCATCCCGTTAAGACGAGGTGGGGATCGTCCGGTGCCCCTCGACGCGGCGTCACGCGCGCGCGTCACTGAGCTGCATGGCCTGCGGTAGCGGATTGGCGGATGGACTGAAGCGCGAGAACGAATGGGGCGGCGCGTTCCTAATGCCGCGTCCTGCGCTTGCCAGCGGCCGCCGATTTCGCTTCCACGGTCACGCTGAAGCTGCGCGCTTCGCCCGGATGCACGACGCCCACCCCGGCCACGTGGCGGCTGAGCTCCTTGCCGGCCTCATCGCGGATCACCACCACCATGGTGTATTCGAAGCTGCCGGTCTCGTTGCCAGTCACGGTGCCTTCCACCTGCAGCGGCACGAAGCATTGCGCGGCATCGCTGGCGGGGGCATCGAAACGCAGATGGCCGCGGCAGGCCGGGCAGACTGCCGAGCTTTCCAGAATGGTGGCTTTGCAGTGCGGGCAGGGGCGGGTGGCTCCTGCCGTGCCCGGGCGCATTGCGCTCATGCGACGCTGCCGATCTCCGGCTTCGACGCGGGCTTGTCGTCCTTGCCCCAGCCACAGTCCACCTGGCCGCGAATGCGCGCGCCGGCGGCGACGGTCAGGCTGCCGGCCTTGAGGTCACCACTGATGGCGCCGCTGGGCAGCAGCTCGACCTGTTGCGCGGACAGGATGTTGCCGTCCAGCTCGCCGGCCAGCGTCACCTTGCTGGCGGAGACGGCGCCCGACACCTTGGCGCCCTGGTCGATGCCCAGATTGCCCTGCACCTTGATGTCACCCTTGAACTTGCCGGCAATGCGGACATGGCCACTGCCCTCGATCTTGCCTTCGATGGCCAGGTCGGCGGCAATCACCGATTCGCGCGCGGCGGTCTCCACCGCGCGAACTGGGGCGGGGGTCTGCATTTGCAGCAACTCGGCTGGCGCGGGCGGGTCGAAACGGGCGGGTTCGGCGCTCTTGGGTGCCGGAGTCGGGTCTTTCCAGATGGCCATCGGGCAAGTCTCCACGGGGACGAATTGCCGAGGCTACCACCGATTTACGCGACATTCTTCCCTGAATGCGTGAGCTGGCCCGCTCAAGTCACTGGCAGCGCACGACTTCACTCACATGCGGAACACGCCGAAGCGGGTGCGATCCTCGATCGGCGCGTTGAGCGAGGCCGACAGCCCCAGCCCCAGCACCCGGCGGGTGTCGGCCGGGTCGATGATGCCGTCGTCCCACAGCCGGGCGCTGGCGTAGTAGGGATTGCCCTGATCTTCATACTGCTGGCGCAGCGGTGCCTTGAACAGGTCTTCCTCCTCGGGCGTCCATACGCCGCCCTTGGCCTCGATGCCGTCGCGCTTGACCGTGGCCAGCACGCTGGCCGCCTGCTCGCCGCCCATCACGCTGATCCGCGCGTTCGGCCACATCCACAGGAAGCGGGCGCCGTAGGCGCGGCCGCACATGGCGTAGTTGCCGGCGCCGAAGCTGCCGCCGATCACCACGGTGAACTTGGGCACATGGCTGCACGCCACCGCCGTCACCATCTTGGCGCCGTCTTTTGCAATCCCGGCCTGTTCGTATTTCTTGCCGACCATGAAGCCGGTGATGTTCTGCAAAAACACCAGCGGGATGCCGCGCTGGTTGCACAGCTCGATGAAGTGCGCGCCCTTGAGCGCGCTCTCCGCGAACAGGATGCCGTTGTTGGCGATGATGCCGACCGGGTAGCCGTGCAGATGGGCGAAGCCGGTGATCAAGGTCTTGCCGTAGCGCGCCTTGAACTCCTGCAGTTCGCTGCCATCGGTGATGCGGGCGATGACCTCGCGGATGTCGAACGGCCGGCGCGCATCCTTGGGCACGATGCCGTACAGCTCGTCGGCTGGATACAGCGGCTCGCGCACCGGCCGGGCGGCCACTGGCAGCACCTTCCTGCGGTTGAACGTGCCGACGATATCGCGCGCGATCTGCAGCGCATGGCGGTCGTCCTCGGCAAAATGATCGGCGACGCCAGAAATGCTGGTGTGCACGTCGGCGCCGCCCAACGTTTCGGCGTCCACCACTTCGCCGGTGGCGGCCTTCACCAGCGGCGGGCCGCCGAGGAAGATGGTGCCCTGTTCCTTGACGATGATGGATTCGTCGCACATCGCCGGCACGTAGGCGCCGCCCGCCGTGCATGACCCCATCACCACCGCGATCTGCGGGATGTTCTCGGCGCTCATCCGCGCCTGGTTGTAGAAGATCCGACCGAAGTGCTCCTTGTCCGGGAACACCTCGTCCTGCAGCGGCAGGAAGGCGCCGCCGGAATCCACCAGATACACGCAGGGCAGGCGGTTCTCGCGGGCGATTTCCTGCGCGCGCAGGTGCTTTTTCACCGTCATCGGGAAATAGGTGCCGCCCTTGACGGTGGCATCGTTGGCCACGATCACCACTTCCTGGCCCATCACCCGGCCGATGCCGCAGATCATGCCGGCGGCCGGGGCGGCATCGTCGTACATGCCCTCGGCGGCAAGCGGGGCGATCTCCAGGAACGGCGAGCCCGGATCGAGCAGGGCGTCGATGCGCTCGCGCGGCAGCAGCTTGCCGCGCCCAGCGTGCCTGGCGCGGGCCTTCTCGCCGCCGCCATCGGCTGCGCGGGCCAGCCGGCGGTCGAGTTCCGCCACCAGTTCGCGGTGGAAGGCGGCGTTGTCGAGGAAGTCCTGCGAGCGAGGATCGATCTGCGAGATGAGAGCGGGCATGCGGCGCAATCCGGTCCGGCAAAACGCCAAGGATACTGCCTGAACCTGCCGGCTTCGTGCGGAAGCGGCCTTGCGGTCTGCGACAATAGCCGGCCATCCGCCCATCCGATGCCCGTGGCCCGCCTCGATCAAACCCCCAAGACTCTCGACATCCACGGCCTCAGCCACGATGGCCGTGGCGTGGCCCGTTGGCCGGAAGGCCACCCTCAGGCGGGCAAGGCGGTATTCGTGGCCGGCGCGTTGCTGGGCGAAACCGTCAGCGTGCAGCAGACCGCGCGCTCGAAGCAGTTCGACGAGGCCAGGACCTTGCAGGTCATCACGGCATCGGCCGACCGAGTCGAGCCGCGGTGCCCGCATTTCGGCGTGTGCGCGGGCTGCGTGTTGCAGCACTTGGCCGAAGATCGGCAGATCGAGTACAAGCAGCAGGCGCTGCTGGACAATCTGCAGCGCATCGGCCACGTCACGCCGAACGCGGTGCTGCCGCCGCTGCGTGCCGATAGCTGGGGGTATCGGCGCAAGGGGCGGTTGTCGGTGCGGCGAGTCGAGAAGAAAGACAAGACCCTGGTCGGTTTCCGCGAACTGGACCCGCGCTTCGTGGCCGACCTGCGCGAATGCCACACCGTGGTGCCGCAGATCGGTTTCAAGCTGGACCTGCTGTGCGCGCTGGTGGATGGCATGGACGCGCGCCGCGACATCCCGCAGATCGAGTTCATCGCCGGCGATGCCGCGGTTGCCCTGGTGTTTCGCCATTTGCAGCCGTTGTCGGAGGCCGATCAGGCGAAGCTGCTTGCGTTCGGCGCGGCGCAGGGCTTTTCGATCTTCCTGCAGCCGGGCGGCAACGACTCGGTGCATCCGCTCGCTGGCGAGGCGCCAACGCTCTCCTTCCGCCTGCCGCAGTGGGACATCGAACTGGTGTTCCGGCCGCTGGATTTCATCCAGGTCAATGCCAAGTTGAACGAAGCGATGATCGCCCGCACGCTGGAACTGCTGGACGTGCAGCCGGGCGAGCGCGTGCTGGACCTGTTCTGCGGGCTGGGCAATTTCACCCTGCCGCTGGCGCGGATGGCCGGCGACGGCGCGGTGATGGGCGTGGAAGGCGATGCCGGGCTGGTGCAGCGCGCGCGCGACAACGCTGCCCGCAATGGGCTTGCCAACGTGCAGTTCCACGCCGCCGACCTGGCCAAGGATCTGCTCGGCCAGCCCTGGCTCAAGGCCGGGTTCGACAAGCTGCTGCTGGACCCGGCCCGCGCCGGGGCGATCGAGGTGCTCAGGCAGCTGCCGCTCAAGGGCCTCAAGCGCATCGTGTATGTCAGCTGCCACCCCGGCTCGCTGGCGCGCGATGCTGGCTATCTGGTCAATGAATGCGGCTGGACGCTGCGCGCCGCAGGGGTGATGGACATGTTCCCGCACACCGCGCACGTGGAATCCATCGCCGTGTTCGATCCGCCGAAGAAAGGCTGAACGATGGGCATCGAGATCGAACGCAAGTTCTTGCCGATCAATGCCGGGTGGCGCGCCGGGGCGCACACCTCCGTGGCGATGGCGCAGGGGTATTTGAACGATGTCGCGACGGTGGACAGCGGCGCGATGCAGGCGTCGGTGCGCGTGCGCATCGAGGGCGAGGCGGCCTTCCTCAACATCAAGTCGCGCGAACTTGGCGCGCGCCGGCAGGAGTTCGAATACGCGATCCCGGTGGACGAGGCGCAGGCGCTGCTGGCGCTGTGCGTGGGCGGGAGGATCGAGAAGCGCCGCCATTACGTGGAACACGCGGGGCATCTGTGGGAAATCGACGAATTCTTCGGCGACAACGCCGGCCTGGTGGTGGCTGAAATCGAACTGCGCAGCGACGATGAGGCGTTCGCCCGCCCCGCCTGGCTGGGTGCGGAGGCGACGCATGCGCCGCGCTACTACAATCTGGCGCTGGCCTCGCGCCCTTTCGCGCGGTGGTCCGAGGATGAACGGCTGGCGCGCGATCTCTACGAAGGACACTAGATGCTGCAGATCGGGATTGCCGGGCATCAGCTCGGCGCACGCGAGCGCGATTGGTTGCAACACGATGCCTGCGCGGGGGTGGTGCTGTTTGCGCGCAACTTCGCCTCCAGGGCGCAGATCGCCGAGCTGTGCCGGGCGATTCGCGAAGCCGCGCCGCGCCCGCAGCTGATCAGCGTGGACCAGGAAGGCGGGCGCGTGCAGCGCTTCCGCGACGGCTACAGCGCGCTTCCGGCCTTGCACGGATTCGAGGCGCTGTATCTGCGCGATCCCGAGGCGGCGCTGGCACTCGCCCGCGAGCACGCCTGGCTGATGGCCAGCGAAGTGCGCGCCAGCGGCGTGGACATGAGCTTCGCCCCGGTGGTGGATCTGGCGCGCGGCAATCGCGCCATCGGCGACCGTGCATTTTCGCAGGACCCGCAGATCGTGGCCGCGTTCACCCGCGCCTATGTGGCAGGCATGCACGAGGCCGGCATGGCCGCCACGCTCAAGCATTTCCCCGGGCACGGGTCGGTACTGGAAGACACCCATTTCGACCGTGCGGTGGACGGCCGTTCGCTGGATGCGATGCGCAGCACGGACCTTGTTCCATTCGTTGCCGGCATTGCGGCAGGCGCCGATGCGGTGATGATGGCGCACATCACCTATCCGCAGGTCGCGCTCGAACCCGCCGGTTATTCGCCGCGCTGGATTGGCGAGCTGCTGCGTGGCCCGCCGTCCGAAGGTGGCATGGGGTTTCGCGGCGTGGTGTTTTCCGACGACATCGGGATGGCTGCGGCGCACTCGGTGGGCGGCATCAAGGCGCGCATCGATGCCCATCTGGATGCCGGCTGCGACGTGGTGCTGGTCTGCCATCCGCAGCAGGTGGACGAGGCACTGGCGGCCGTGTCGGGCCGCGCACTCAATACGATGGCGCTCACCGGCCTGCTTGGCCGCGGGGTGCGTGGCTGGGACGGGCTGCTGGCCGACGCGCGTCGCGCGGCGGTGCAGGCGTCACTGGTGGACGTGCGCGCACCGGCGCTGCAGACCGACGCATTGTCGGGGGCGATCAACGTGGGAGATGTGGCATGACGGCACCAAAACTGGGTGATGCGCTGGCGACCGCGCGTTTGCTGTTCGACCGCGCGACGCTGGACGCGGCCATCGTGCGGATGGCCGGCGACATTCGTGCCGCCTACGCCGACGGCGAGGTGCCGCTGTTCATCACCGTGTTGAACGGCGGGCTGCCGTTTGCCGGGCAGTTGGGCTTCGCGCTGGGTGAGCTCGGTCTCGACCTGGAGTTCGATTACCTGCACGCCACCCGCTATCGCGGGCAGACCAGCGGCTCTGGCCTCGCCTGGTTGCATCGCCCGGCCACGCCGATGCGCGGGCGCAGGGTGCTGCTGGCCGACGACATCCTTGATGAAGGCCACACGCTGCTGGCGGTGCAGCAGTGGTGCGAAGACCAGGGCGCCGCCGAGGTGCGCATCGCGGTGCTGGCGGAAAAACTGCACGACCGTTGCGTGGCCGGCATCCGCGCCGATCATGTGGGCGTGCAGGTGCCGGATGCGTATGTGTTCGGCTACGGCATGGACTATCACGAGCAGGGCCGGAACCTGCCGGCGATCTATGCGTTGGGCGATTGAGGGCTTCCGCGAAACGGGTGCCCGCGGCGATATCGTTCGGACACGCCGTGAATACCCGCTGTGCGGGGCCGGCCGGCAATCACAGACTGCTGGCGTTCGGCGGCGCGCGAAGCGATGCTTCGCAAACGCCTGCCTCACTCATGTCGGCTTCTCGGCGACATGCATGCCGCCGGGAGTCCGATCGATGCCGCCGCGGACACCTGCTGCCGGCTTAAACGGGAGGGTCGCATGACCATCGAACTTGCCGTCATCGGCGGCACCGGCGTCTATGCGCTGGGCGACCTGGCCGATGTCGAAAGCCACCAGCCGGTCACACGCTACGGCGCGCCGTCCGGCCCGGTGCGCGTCGGCACCTGTGCGGGCAAACGCGTCGCCTTCCTGGCCCGCCATGGCGAAGGCCATTCGCTGCCGCCGCACACGATCAATTACCGCGCCAACCTGGCCGCGCTGAAGGCGCTGGGTGCGACCCGCGTGCTGGCGCTGAACACCGTGGGCGGCATCACCGAACGTTTCGGGCCGCGCGTGCTGGCCTGCCCGGACCAGCTGATCGACTACACCTGGGGCCGTGTCTCGACGCTGTGCGAAGAACCCGGCAGCGAGGTGCTGCACGTGGACTTCGGCGCTCCCTACACGCCGTCCCTGCGGCGCGATGTGATCGCGGCGGCGCAGCGCGCGCAGGTGGCGCTGGTCGATGGCGGCTGCTATGGCGCCACCCAGGGGCCGCGGCTGGAAACCAGGGCCGAAATTGAACGGATGCGCCGCGATGGCTGCGACCTGGTCGGCATGACCGGGATGCCCGAAGCCGGGTTGGCGCGGGAATTGGAACTGGACTACGCCTGCCTGGCCATCGTTGCCAATTGGGCGGCGGGCGCGGGCCCGGATGCCAGCGAGATCATCACCCTGCAAGACGTGCTGGACAACGTGGCGGCGGCGATGGAGGGCGTGCCGCGCATCCTGCGCACGTTGTTGGGCGAGTAGGCCCGCGCGCTTTTGCGCAGGCCTGCCGTTGTTGCATACTCGCGGCGTGCCGCCACGTGGTGGCGCACGCATCCTCAACCCGGCTTTAAGCCAACGCATCCGCAAGAGGTTTTCGCATCCATGCAATACGGCACCGTGAAATGGTTCAACGACGCCAAGGGGTTCGGCTTCATCGCTCCCGAGGACGGCAGTGCAGACGTGTTCGTGCATTTCTCCGCGATTGATTCCACCGGCTTTCGCAGCCTGCAGGAAGGTCAGCGGGTCAGCTACGAAGTCCAGCAGGGCGCCAAGGGCGCCCAGGCCGCGGGGGTCAAGCCCGTCGCCTGACCTGCCGGCATCGCGCAGGATTCCGAACCCCGCCTTGTGCGGGGTTCTTTTTGCGCCGCTCCCGGTTGGCGACGTTGCTACACTCGCCCGATGATCGATCCGCACCGCGCCCGCAAGAAGACCCGCACCACCTCGCTGGACATCGCCCATCGCGCGGGGGTGTCGCAGGCCACGGTATCGCGCGTGCTGGCCGGCAGCCCACTGGTCAATGCGGAAACCCGCAGGCGCGTGGAAGAGGCAGTGCGCGAGCTGAACTACAAGGTCGATCGCCATGCGTCCAGCCTGCGCACCCAGCGTGCCGGCACGCTGGCGTTGCTGCTTTTCGAAGATCCCACCCAGGACGACTCCCACATCAATCCGTTTTTCCTGTCGATGCTGGGCTCGATCACCCGCGCCTGCGCACGCTGCGGTCACGACCTGCTGGTGTCGTTCCAGCAGCTGTCCGACGATTGGCATGCGGATTACGAAGACAGCATGAAGGCCGACGGGCTGATCCTGCTCGGCTACGGCGATTACCTGGCGTATGAAAGCAAGCTGGAGAAACTGGTCGCCAAGGGCACGCATTTCGTGCGCTGGGGGCAGGTGCAGCAGGGCCAGCCCGGGCTTTCGATCGGCTGCGACAATGCCGCCGGCGGCGCGTTGGCCGGGCGCCATCTGCTGGAGCGGGGGCGGCGGCGAATCGCGTTTCTGGGCGATGCCTCGTCGCGCTTCCCCGAGTTTTTCGAACGCTATCGCGGCTGCGACACCGCGCTGCGGGAAGCCGGCTTGGCCATGCTGCCGGACTTGCAGGTGGATGCCGACAGCACCGAGCAGGCCGGTTATGAGGCCGCCCATTTGCTGGTCACGCGCGGGCTGCCGTTCGATGCGGTGTTTGCCGCCAGCGACCTGATCGCGGTGGGCGCGCTGCGTGCGCTGAAGGATGCCGGCCTGCGCGTGCCGGAGGATGTGGCGGTTGTCGGGTTCGATGGCACGCCGATGGCGGCATTCGCCAATCCGCCGCTGAGTACCGTGGTGCAGGACACGTCGAGGGCCGGCGAGTTGCTGGTGGACACCCTGTTGCGGCGCGTGCGCGATTTTCCGGCGGAAAGCCTGATGCTGGCACCGACGCTGGAAGTGCGCGCCTCCAGCGGCGGGTGATGGCCGCGGCCTTTGCTCGTCACTCCCGCGACAACCGCGCCCCCGCCATCGCCACATCCAACGCGGCGATGAGCGCAGGTTCGGTGGCGGCAGCATCCAGCAGGTACACCCGGACCCCATGCGCCGGCACCGTGGTCTTCAACGTGCCGCCTTGAGCAATGTCCTGCGCACTGTCGTCCAACGCCGACCGCCAGCGCCCCGCCTCCATCATCGTGTCGATCGCGAACCGCTCCGGCGCATCGCCCTTGTTCAGCAGCACCAGCGCGATCTGGTGCTGGCCCGCGTGTTGGTAAACCCGATAAAACGCGGCGCGATGGCCGGCCAGTTCGATGTCCAGCTGCAGGCCCCGCTGCAAGGCCGGCGAGGTTGCGCGGAGGTTGGCGATGCGCGCCAGCGCGGCGCGGATGGGGCTGGCCTTGGCCTGCTCGATGCCTTCGCTCCCGAAGTAATTGCGGTTGCCGCCATGCTCCGGGCGGCCGCGCATGAAGCCCATTTCCGAACCGTAATAGACCACCGGGATGCCGCGCGCGGTGAACAGCCAGTTGTGCGCATCGATGAAGCCGGCGTCGCTGGCATCCATGCGCGGCATGTCGTGGTTGTCGTAGAACGTGGCGAGATCGTAAGGGTTGGCATACGGCCCGCCGGTCAGGTGCAGCGCCGCCGCCAGCTGCTCGAACCCGGCCTGGCTGCGGCCAAACGCGGCCTCCATCGCCTGCTTCATCGGGAAATCCAGTACCGAGGTTTCGCCGTGGCCGGGCAGGGTGTGGATGGCGATCTTCGCGGCGTCGTAGTCGAACGCCTCGCCGAACATGAAGAAGCCGGGATGCTGCGCGCGGATGCGGCTGGTGAAGGCCTGCCAGAAGGTGTCTGGCATCCAGGCGATGGTGTCGATGCGGAAGGCGTCGGCGCCCTGCGCGATCCACTGCTCGTAGGCGCCGGCCAGATAGTCCAGCACCGCCGGATTGTGCTCGTTGAAGTCGGACAGCTGCGCCAGGTTGCCGTCGAAGATCGAGCCAGTGCTGCCATCCACCGGGCCGCGCGTGTTGTAGAAACGGTGCAACGGGTTGTGCGCGGGATCCAGCTGCTGCGGCGGCAAATTCTGGTGATCGGCGACCAGCTTGCCGCTGGCATCGTAGATCTTGCCGAAGCCTGGCTGGTCGGACGCCATGCCCCAGGCGGGTGACCCGTGGTTGCCAACGATATCCAGCACCAGCTTCATGTGTCTGGCGTGCATGGCATTGGCCAGGTCGCGGAAATCCATGCCGGGGCTGGGCAGGTGTTCGTCGAGCGTGTAGAAATTCACCCCCCAGTAGCCGTGGTAGCCGGTCTTGCCCTTGTCGGCGAGGATGCCGCCGCAGCTTGGCGCGGTGCCGCCGGTGAAGGACTGGTCCGGGTTGTCCACCACCGGGGTGATCCAGACGGCGGTGAAGCCCATGTCGCGGATGTAGTCCAGGTGATCGGCGATGCCCTTGAAGTCGCCGCCGAGATAGCCGAGGTTGCCGCTCACGCCGTTGCACGGCGGCAGCGGGATGTCGAAGGTGCGCAGCGCGCCGCCCTGGTCGCGGTGGTCGTTGGACGGATCGCCGTTGACGAAGCGGTCGGTCATCACGAAGTACACCGCCTGGCTGGCGAACGGCTCCAACGTGCCGTAGTAGTCCTTCGCCAGCGGCGGCAACGGATGCGGCGTTGTCGTGGCGCACGCGGCCAGCAGGCCGGCGGTGGTCAGGGTGAGCAGGGCGTGGCGGATGCGCATGGCGTGGTCCTCAGGCGGCAGTGCGCGGGGCGGGCAGGCGCACCAGCAGCACGCAGGCGCCGCCCACGATCAGGCTGATGCCGCCGATGGTCAGCGCGTGGATCGGGTGCCCGCCCAGCAGGGTTTTCAGCAGGAAACCCAACAGGCTGGCCGCAACCAGCTGCGGGATGACGATGAAGAAATTGAAGATGCCCATGTAGGTGCCCATCTTCGCGGCGGGCACCGCGTCGGACAGCATCGCGTAGGGCAGCGACAGGATCGAGGCCCACGCGAAGCCGACGCCCAGCATCGACAGCAACAGCCAGTGCGGGTCGCGAATCCAGCCGATCGAGAGCAGGCCGAGTCCGCCCAGCAGTGCGTTCAGCAGGTGGCTGCCGCGCAGGCCGAAGCGACGCACCATCCACGGGATCGCGATGGCGGCGAGCGCGGCAAAGCCGTTGTAGGCGGCAAACAGCACGCCCACCCAGTTGGCGCCGGAGTTGTAGGCGGCAGAGGCCGGGTCGGTGCTGCCGAAATGCAGCTCGGTGACCGCGGCAGTGGTGTAGATCCACATCGAAAACAGCGCGAACCACGAGAAGAATTGCACCACCGCCAGCTGCGCCATGGCGGGTGGCATGTCGCGCACGTCGTCCAGGATGCGGGTGAAGGCATTGTCGGCGCGCAGGAAGGTGCGCACGAGGAAGGCGAGGCCGAAGCCGGCCAGCAGCCCGGCCAGGATGTACAGCGCCTTGTCCAGCGCGCGGCTTTCCACCACTGCGGCCAGCAGTGCGCCGGCCGACACTGCGGCAAGCGCCAGTGCGCGCAGCAGCGCGGCATTGCCCGTGCGTGGCTGCAGCAGCGGCGCAGTGTCCCAGCCGGCAATGGCCTCCGGGGGATATTCGCGGGTGCGCAGCACGGTCCAGCCGATGGCGCCCAGCATCACAGCACCGCCGGCATAGAAGGCGTAGCGCACGGTGTCCGGAACCTGGCCCGCGGGCGCGGTGTTGGCCACGCCGCAGCGTTCCAGGATGTAGGGCAGCAGGCTGGCCACCACCGAGCCCACGCCGATGAAGAAGCTCTGCATCGCATAGCCGCTTGGCCGCTGCGCCGGCAGCAGCTGGTCGCCGACGAAGGCGCGGAACGGTTCCATCGACACGTTGATGGAGGCATCGAGCACCCACAGCATGCCGGCGGCGATCCACAGCGTGGGCACGTTGGGGAAGGCCAGCAGCGCCAGCGACGCGAGAACCGCGCCCATCAGGAAATACGGGCGGCGCCGGCCCAGTCGCGTCCAGGTGCGGTCGGACAGGTAACCGATCAGCGGTTGCACCAGCAGCCCGGTCAATGGCGCGGCCACCCACAGGATGGGGATGTCATCCATGCTCGCGCCAAGCGTCTGGAAGATGCGGCTGACGTTGGCGTTTTGCAGGGCAAACCCGAACTGGATGCCCAGGAAACCGAAGCACATGTTCCAGATCTGCCAGAACGAGAGTTGCGGTTTTTCCGCCAAGCCCCTGGTATGCATGCCGTCCCCTGTCAGTGCTGCGTGCTGTCGCGAGCCACCATATACGGCAAGGCTGGCGCCTGCGCGGCTGTGTAAACGTATTCACCGCCTGTGCGGGTGTGCGCGCCAACGCGAGACGGCATAGTCAGCGCCAACGTGCAGGGAACGGGATGCGGAATGAAGGCTCTGGAGTGGTGGCGTGGCGCGGTGATCTACCAGATCTACCCGCGCAGTTTCCTGGACACCAATGGCGATGGCGTGGGCGATTTGCCGGGCATCGTCCAGCAGCTGGACTACGTGGCGTCGCTGGGCGTGGACGCGATCTGGATTTCACCGTTCTTCACCTCGCCGATGGCCGATTTCGGCTATGACATCGCCGACTATCGCGGCGTGGATCCGCTGTTCGGCACGCTTGCGGATTTCGACCGGCTGCTGGCGAAGGCGCATGCGCTGGGCCTGAAGGTGATGATCGACCAGGTGCTCAGCCATTGCTCGGCGGAACATGCCTGGTTCCAGGAGAGCCGCGCCAGCCGCGACAACCCCAAGGCTGATTGGTTTGTCTGGGCCGATGCCAGGCCCGACGGCGCGCCGCCCAACAACTGGCTGTCGCTGTTCGGTGGCGTGGCCTGGCAGTGGGAGCCGCGGCGCGGGCAGTATTACCTGCACAACTTCCTGCCATCGCAGCCGGATTTGAACTTCCACAATCCGAAGGTGCGCCGGGCGCAGCTGGACAACGTGAAGTTCTGGCTGGATCGCGGCGTGGACGGGTTCCGGCTGGATGCGATCAACTTCTGCTTCCACGATGCGCAACTGCGCGACAACCCGCCCAAGCCGGCGGCGCTGCGCAGCGGGCGCGGCTTCAGCGCGGACAATCCTTACGCGTTCCAGTACCACTGGTACAACAACACGCGGCCGGAGAATCTCGGCTTCCTGGAAGACTTGCGCACCTTGATGGACCGCTATCCGGACGTTGGCGCGCTGGGCGAGATCTCGTCGGAAGATTCGCTGGCCACCACGGCGGAGTACTGCAACGACCGCCGCTTGCACATGGGGTACAGCTTCGAACTGCTGACTGACGATTGCAGCGCCGCCTATCTCCGCGCCACGGTGGAGGCACTGGAAGCGAAGATGCAGGAAGGCCAGCCGTGCTGGGCCATCTCCAACCACGACGTGCAACGCGCGGTCACCCGCTGGGGCGGTGGCGCTGCCGACGATGCGCTGGCGGTGCAGCTGGTGGCGCTGGTGTGTTCGCTGCGGGGAGCGGTCTGCCTGTTCCAGGGCGAGGAACTGGGGCTTCCCGAAGCCGAGGTGCCGTTCGAGGCGTTGCGGGATCCGTACGGCAAGGCGTTCTGGCCCAATTTCAAGGGTCGCGATGGCTGCCGCACGCCGATGCCGTGGAGCAATGGCGCGAACGCGGGATTCAGCGAAGGCGAGCCGTGGCTGCCGGTGGCGGCGGAACATCGCGCGCTCAGCGTCGAAGCCCAGCAGCACGACGCTGCCTCGGTGCTGAACGCGACCCGCGCCTTCCTGCGCTGGCGCAAGGCGCAGCCGGCGCTGGTGCATGGCGATATCCGTTTCGCGGATGCGCCCGAGCCCTTGCTCGCGTTCGTGCGCGGGCATGCCGGCCAGCGCGTGCTGGCGGTGTTCAACCTGTCGGCGCAATCGGTGGAGTGGCGCGCGCCGGCCGGCGCTGCCCTGCTGGATGCGCCCGGGCCGCTGGCGGCCAGCCTGGATGCAGGCGGCGTGCTGCATGTGCCGCCGCGCGGCGCGGCGTTTGCCACGTTGGAGTGAGGCACATGAATGCCATTGCGCGTCATGCCCGCGAAAGCGGAAATCCAGCTTCGTTGCCTTTCAAGGTCAAGAACTGGATTGGACGGATCGTCGTCTGTCAGCAGCGGCCCGCCTTCGCGGGGCTGGCCAGCAGAGTGCTTTTGGCCGCCGGATTGTTGCTGTCCTCGCTCGTCCATGCCGACACGGTGGCCAGCGTGGCGTCGCCGGACGGTCGCAACGTGGTCCAGTTGTCGCTGGACGGCAACGGACGCCTGTCGTATCGCGTGCAGCGCGACGGCAAGCCGGTGATTGCCGATTCGCAGCTGGGGCTGCGCCTGCGCAACGGCCCGCAGCTGTTGGCCGGCTTTGCGCTGCAGGGGCAGCAGGCGTCCACGTTCGATGACACCTGGCAGCAGCCCTGGGGCGAGCGCCGCTTCATTCGCAACCACTACAACGAGCTGCGCACGCAATTCGTCGAACGTCAGCGCGACCGGCGGCGGATGGACGTGGTGTTCCGCGTGTATGACGACGGGCTTGGCTTCCGCTATGAATTCCCGAAGCAGCCGGGGTTGGCGGTGATGGAGATCCAGGACGAGTTCACCGAATTTTCCATCGCCCAGCCTGCCACTGCATGGTGGATTCCGGCTGGGGAGTGGAACCGTTACGAATACCTCTACAACCGCACGCAGCTGGCGGAGTTGTCGCAGGCGCACACGCCGGTGACGCTGCGTACCGACGGCGGCCTGCACCTGTCGATCCACGAGGCCGCACTGGTGGATTACGCGTCGATGTGGCTGCAGCGCGCCGAGGGCCAGCGCCTGCGCGCGCATTTGGCGCCGGGCGGCGCGCAGGGCGTCAGCGTGATCCGCAAGACGCCGTTCACCACGCCGTGGCGCAGCATCCAGATCAGCGAGCGCGCCGGCGGGCTGGTGGAGTCCAGCCTGATCCTCAATCTCAACGAACCCTCCACACTGGGCGACGTGAGCTGGTTCAAGCCATCCAAGTACGTCGGGGTGTGGTGGTCGCTGCATCTGAACCAGCAGACCTGGGGCAGTGGGCCAGCGCATGGCGCCACCACCGAGAACACCCGGCGCTACATCGACTTCGCCGCGGCCAACGGGTTTCGCGGCGTGCTGGTGGAAGGCTGGAATCCGGGTTGGGATGGCGACTGGTTCGCCAATGGCTGGGGCTTCGACTACACCCGCGCGACGCCGGATTTCGATCTCGAAGGCCTGTCGAAATACGCCGCCGGCAAGGGCGTGCACCTGATCGGCCATCACGAGACCGCCTGCGCGGTCAGTCATTACGAGCGCCAATTGGCTGCGGCGCTGGACCTGTATGCGCGCAATGGCGTTGACGTGGTCAAGACCGGCTATGTCTGCGATGCCGGCCAGATCGAGCGCCAGGACGTCGCAGGCGGTCCCGTGCTGCGCGAATGGCACGATGGCCAGTGGATGAGCCGACACCATTTGCGCGTGGTGCAGGAGGCGGCGAAGCGGCATATCGCCATCAACTCGCACGAGCCGATCAAGGACACCGGCCTGCGCCGCACGTATCCGAACTGGGTCTCGCGCGAGGGCGCGCGCGGCATGGAATACAACGCGTGGGCGGTGCCGCCCAATCCGCCCGAGCATGAAATCAACCTGGTGTTCACCCGCCTGCTGGCGGGGCCGATGGACTACACCCCCGGCATCGTCAGTCTCACCGGCCGCGGCGGGCAGGAGCTGCAGAGCACGCTGGCACGCCAGCTGGCGCTGTACGTCGGCATCTACAGCCCGATCCAGATGGTGGCCGACCTGCCCGAGCATTACGCGCAGCACCCGGAGGCGTTCCAGTTCATCAAGGATGTCGCGGTGGACTGGGATGACACCCGCGTGTTGGCGGGCGAGGTGGGCGAGTTCGTGGCGATCGCGCGCAAGGCCCGCGCGACGCCCGAGTGGTTTGTCGGCGCGATGAACGACCGGCATCCGCGCACGCTGGCGCTGCCGCTGGACTTCCTTGATGCCGGCAAGCGCTACGTCGCGCAGATCTATCGCGATGGCGACGGTGCCGACTGGCATGGCGAGGCGCGCTTCCGTTTCGTGCATGAGCAAAAAACGTTGCGCCGTGGCGACGTATTGACCCTTTGGCTGGCGGCAGGGGGGGGCGCAGCCGTGCGCCTGGTGCCGCAGGGGAACTGAGCGCGGGCGGTCGCGATTTTCCGGGCGCCTGGGCGTGCGTGCGGATGCGGTGGATTCGCATCCAGCGGGCGGTTTTGCATTGCGGAAATCGTTTGCAGGCGCGGGTTCCAGGTTTTTTCGGAGGTCATCGCAATGAATACGTATGCAGGCACTTTCGTTTGCAATGGGCGCCACTAACATCGTGCCGTTCACGCAATTTTCAGCGTGACTGGCTTGAAAACGCGGGCGGCAACAGATCGCTCGAATCCTGAATACCGATCTTGGAGGGGAAGATGGTGCAGTTGAAGCGAAACCTGTTGAGCGTGGCCCTGGCCTCGGCAACCATGATGCTGGCGATGCAAGTGCATGCGCAGGATGCGCAGCCGGCGGATGCATCCAGTCAGGATGCGGGCGCCAAGGCGAAGAAGAAAGCCGAGGATGCCAAGAGTCTCGATACGGTGGTGGTCACCGGCATTCGCGGCGGCATCGAGCGCGCCATCGACATCAAGAAGCAATCGACGTCGATCGTCGAGGCGATCTCCGCCGAAGACATCGGCAAGCTGCCCGACGTCTCCATCGCCGAGTCCATCGCACGCTTGCCGGGCGTGGCGGCGCAGCGCGTCGCTGGTCGTGCGCAGGTGCTCAGCGTGCGCGGCCTGTCGCCGGATTTCTCCACCACCCTGCTCAACGGCCGCGAGCTGGTCAGCACCGGCGACAACCGCAGCGTCGAGTTCGACCAGTACCCGTCCGAGTTGATGGCCGGCGTCACCCTCTACAAGACGCCCGACGCGGCGCTGGTGGGGCAGGGCCTGTCCGGCACCATGGACATGCGCACCGTGCGTCCGCTGGATTACGACAAGGCTGTGGTGGCGATCAGCGGCCGCTGGCAGCGCAATTCGCTGGGCTCGGCGGCCAATGAAGGCGCCGATGGCAACCGCTTCAACATCAGCTACATCGGCCAGAGCGCCGACCGCAAGCTGGGTTTCTCGATCGGCTATTCGCATTCCGACACGCCGATCCAGGAAAACCAGGTGGGCCTGTACGAGCCGTGGCAGGCGATTGGCGCTGGCTGGCGCCCCGGCGTGCCGGCGGGCACCTACTACTCCGATGGCATCAAGGCCCTGCGCCGCACCGGCTACACCAAGCGTGACGGCGTGATGGCCAGCCTGGAAGCACGTCCCAGCGATGCGTGGATCAGCACGCTCGACGTGTTCCATTCGCAGGCGACGCAGGAAAATACCGCCAACCAGTTCGAGGTCAACCTGAGCGGCTGGAACGGTGGCTACAGCCCCGGTTTGAACGTCAGCGGCGCGACGGTGAACGGCAACGGCACCTTCACCGGCGGCACCGTGCAGAACGTCTATCCGCTGGTGCGCGGCATGTACAACCACCGCAAGGACACCATCGAGGCGGCCGGCTGGCGCAACGAGTTCTTCTTTGCGAACGGCATCAAGCTCACCGCCGATGCCAGCTGGTCGCGCGCCAAGCGCGATGAGTTGAACCTGGAGAACAACGCGCAGATCGCGCCGCCGCCCGCGCTGGATTCGCTCAACCTGTCGATTTCCCAAAGCGGCTTCTCGCAGATGGTGCCGACGCGCGATTATTCGGACGCGTCCAAGCTGTTCCTGCGCAACACGATCTACGGCTCCGGCTACGGCAAGGTGCCGAAGGTGGATGACGAGCTGAAGAGCTTCCGTCTGGATGCCGATTTCCCGGTTCCCGCTGCGCTGAGGAACGCATTCTCGGCGCTCCGCGTTGGGGTGAACTATTCCGATCGCAGCAAGCAGAAATGGCAGCCGGAAGGCAATATCAACGTCGGCGCCCAGGGCGACACCACGATTTCATCGGATCTGCAATACGGCCTGGTCGATCTTGGCTTTGCGGGCATCGGCATGATTCCGTCGTGGAACGTGCCCGGCGCGGTGGCCAAGTACATGACCTTCAACCCGGTCGACAACCAGCCGTGGCTGATTCCCAAGGCGTGGACGGTGAACGAGAAGATCAGCACGGGCTTCGTGCAGGCCAACATCGATACCGTGTGGGGCTCGGTGCCGGTACGCGGCAATATCGGCGTGCAGATCCAGCATACCGACCAGTCGTCCGACTCGCGCGTGTGGGACAACTCGCAGCCGGCCGGGCATGAAATCCGCCCGTATTCAAACGGCAAGACCTATACCGACGTGCTGCCCAGCCTGAACCTGGCGTTCTCGCTGGCCGATGACCAGACCCTGCGCGTTGCGCTGGCGCGCCAGGTCGCGCGTGCGCGCGTGGACCAGCTGCGCGCGTCGGTCGATTTCGGGGTTGACACCACCACTGGCAAGCCGGGCGCCGGCGGCGGCAACCCGCTGCTGGACCCCTGGCGGGCCAATGCGTTCGACATCTCGTGGGAGAAGTATTTCGGCAGCAAGGCCTACATTTCCGCTGCCTACTTCTACAAGCAGCTGACCAGCTACATCTACACGCAGAATCGCGATGGCTATGACTTCACTGCCTTGTTGCAGGGCTGGGTGCCGCCGGCTGGCATGACCGTGCCGGTGCAGACCACGGGCACCATGTCGGCGCCGTTCAATGGCAAGGGCGGCAAGCTGCAAGGCATCGAGCTGACCGCATCGCT
Organism: Thermomonas paludicola; assembly: GCF_024498955.1. GTDB lineage: Bacteria > Pseudomonadota > Gammaproteobacteria > Xanthomonadales > Xanthomonadaceae > Thermomonas > Thermomonas paludicola. The sequence continues at coordinate 1,029,164 of NZ_CP093311.1, forward strand.
GCCGCTGGACCTGGTGTTCGGCAATGCCTGGCAGGGTTTCGGCGTGGTGGCCAGCGCCAGCTTCAACGACAGCAGCATCAAGATCCTCGACCCGGATAGCGCCAGCAGCGTGGGCAATGGTCCGATCGCGTTGCCTGGCCTGTCCAAGCGCGTCTACAACTTCACCGCGTATTACGAACGTGACGGCTTCGAGTTCCGCATCAACAATCGCCGCCGCTCGGACTTCATCGGCGAGATCGGCAACTTCGATGGCAACCGCACCCTGCGCTACGTGGTCGGCGAGAACATCACCGACGCACAGGTCAGCTACACCTTCGGCGATTCCAGCACGTTCAAGGGCCTGAGCCTGCTGCTGCAGGCCAGCAACCTGGGCGACGAAGCCTACCGCACCTACGCCGGCAGCAAGGACCGTCCGCTGGAATACATCAAGTGGGGCCGCACCCTGCTGCTGGGCGCCAGCTACAAGTTCTGATCCACGCAAATCGCGTTACCCCCTTGCCCCTGCCGGTGCCCACTGGCGGGGGTTTTTCTTTGCGGGATGATGGCGCAGGCGCGTTCTTGCCGTTCTTGTCAGCGCGCCAATGCCGCCGCTTCGCGCGCCAGCTGGCCGATGCGCGCCCAATCACCGGACTTGATGGCATCGTTCGGCAACATCCACGAGCCGCCCACGCAGGCGACGTTGGGCAGCGCGAGGTAGGCCGGTGCTTTCGCAATATCTATTCCGCCGGTCGGGCAGAAACGCGCCATCGGCAGCGGACCGGCGAAACCCTTGAGCGCGGCCACGCCGCCGCTGGCTTCGGCGGGGAAGAACTTGAAGCGCTGCCAGCCGTGTTCCAGCCCACGCATCAGCTCCGATGCGGTGGCGATGCCCGGGATCAGCGGTGTTGCGCACTCCTTCGCGGCTGCATACAGCGCGTCGGTGCAGCCGGGCGAGATGGCGAATTGCGCGCCCGCCGCGTCGACCTTGCGCAGGTCGGCTTCGCACAGCACGGTGCCGGCGCCGACGCAGGCCTGCGGCAGTTCGCGCGCCAGCAGCGCGATGGCGTCCAGCGCGCAGGCGGTGCGCAGGGTCACTTCCAGCACCGGCAAGCCGTTGTCGGCCAGCGCGCGGCACAGCGGCAGCGCGTCTTCGATGCGGTCGATGGTGATGACGGGAACGACCGGCGCGCGGGCGAACACGGCGTCGGCGAGTTGGCTGTGGCGGGCGCTGTCGAACATGTTCAAAGCTCCGTGGCACGCAGTGCGCAGGCAGCGCCGAGCAGGCCGGGGTGGGGATGGGTGATGACGTGGATGGGCACGGATTCCAGCAGCGCCGCCATGCGCCCCTTGGCGAGGAAGCGTTCGCGGAATGCACTGCTGCGCAGGAAGGGAAGGAAGCGCGGGACGATGCCGCCGGCGATCACCACGCTGCGCGCGCCGTGGATCAGCGCGCAATCGCCAGCCACGCTGCCCAGCACCGCGCAGAAACGCGCCAGCGCGCGCCGCGCCGCAAGATCGTGACCATCCAGCGCGGCGGTCACGACGGTGGCCGGGTCGCGCGGTTCCGGCAGTTGCAGGGTGGTTTCACCGGGCTGCGGCAGGCGCCCGAGCAGCGGGGTGCGGGCGCCGCGCAGCACGGCGTCGATTTCGGACAGGCCCTTGCCGCACAACAGGCGTTCGGTGGACGTGCGTCCATGTTGGGCGGTCAGCCACGCGGCGATGGCGCGTTCTTCGTCGCCGAGGGGCGAGAAGCCGACGTGGCCACCCTCGGTCTCCACGACGTGCCAACCGTTGGCATCGGAGCCGACCAGCAGCGCCACGCCCAGACCGGTGCCGGGGCCGAGCACGCTGACCGGGCCGCGCATCGGTGCTTCCAGCGTGCCGTGCAGGGTCAGCAAGTGCTCGGCATCCAGCGCCGGGATGGCCCAGGCCACCGCGCCGAAGTCGTTGAGCATGCGCAGTTCGGACAAGCCCAGCGTGCGCTGCAATTCGCTGCGGGAAAACGACCAGGCGCGATTGGTCAGGCGGATTTCGTCGCTGCCGACCGGGCAGGCTACCGCCAGCGCCGCGCGCGCGGGGGTGTGGGAGACGCCGGCCAGATAGTGTTCGATGGCGTGCTGGATGCTGGCGAAGTCGGCATTGGGCAGCGACTTCGATTCGTGCAGCTCGATCCTGGGCGCGGCAAGATCGGTCAGCGCGAAGCGCGCATTGGTGCCGCCGATATCGCCGACCAGGGCGAGCCCGCCCCGGCTCATGCCTCGTTCCCGAACAGCGAACACGCGCCCTGTTCGGCAGAGCCGACGTTGCCGCGCATCAGCCCGAACAGCTCGCGGCCCATGCCGTGCTGGTTCGCCTGCAGCCTTGGGGCTGTGGCGTCGCGCGCGTTCCATTGGCCGGCGTCCACCAGTGCGTCCATCCGGCCAGCCTCGGCATCGATGCGCACGATGTCGCCCTCGCGCAGCTTTGCCAGCGCGCCGCCGTCGGCCGCTTCCGGGGTGACGTGGATGGCCGCCAGCACCTTGCCGGAGGCACCGGACATGCGCCCATCGGTCAGCAAGGCCACGCGCTGGCCGCGATCCTGCAGCGCCGCCAGCGTCGGGGTGAGCTTGTGCAGCTCCGGCATGCCGTTGGCGCGCGGGCCCTGGCCGCGCACCACCGCGACGAAATCGCCGTTGAACCCGGCGTGCTTGTCCAGTTTGCCGGCCTTGAATGCCGCCAGCAGGGCATCCTGCGATTCGAAGATGCGCACCGGCGCCTCGATCTGGCGAAACGCGTGGGCGACGGCGGAAATCTTGACGATGGCGCGGCCCAGGTTGCCGTGCAGGCAGCGCAGCCCGCCCTCCGTGTCGAACGGTGCGGACACCGGGCGCACGATCGTGGCATCCAGCGGCGCAGCGGGCGGATCGCGCCAGCGCAGGGCAAGGTCGTCCAGGTACGGCTGCCGTGCCTGCTGGCGCATGTCGCCGCCGTGCACGCACAGGATGTCGTTGTGCAGCAGGCCGGCATCGAGCAGTTGCGAGATGATGAAACCCATGCCGCCGGCGGCTTCGAAATGGTTCACGTCGGCCGACCCGTTGGGATACACCCGCGCCAGCAGCGGGGTGGCTTTCGACAGTTCGTCGAGGTCGTTCCAGTCGATGATGTGGCCCGCCGCACGCGCAATCGCCACCAGGTGCAGCGCGTGATTGGTGGAACCCCCGGTGGCGGCCAGCCCGACCATGGCGTTGACCACGGCTTTTTCGTCCAGGGTATGGCCCAGCGGCCGGTAGTGGTCGCCCAGCGCGGTGTTGCGCAACGCCTGCTCGGCGGCAGCCACGGTCAGCGCGCTGCGCAATGGCGTATTGGGCGGCACGAAGGCGGTGCCCGGCATATGCAGGCCCATCACCTCCATCAGCATCTGGTTGGAATTGGCGGTGCCGTAGAAGGTGCAGGTGCCGGGCGCGTGGTAGGACGCTGCTTCGGCATCCATCAGTTCATCCTGGCTGGCCTGCCCCAGCGCATAGCGCTGGCGGACTTCTGCCTTCTGCTTGTTGGGGAGGCCGGAGGGCATCGGCCCGGCCGGCACGAAGAGTACCGGCAGGTGGCCGAAGCTGAGCGCACCGATCAACAGGCCCGGCACGATCTTGTCGCACACGCCCAGGCACAGGACTGCGTCGAAGGCGTCATGCGACAGCGACACCGCGGTGGCCATGGCGATGACGTCGCGCGAGAACAGCGACAGTTCCATGCCGGCGCGGCCCTGGGTGACGCCATCGCACATCGCCGGCACGCCGCCGGCGACCTGCGCGCTGCCGCCGGCGTTGCGCGCGGCCATGCGGATCAGCGACGGATACTGCTCCAGCGGCTGGTGCGCACTGAGCATGTCGTTGTAGGCCGTGACGATCCCGATGTTGCCGTTGTGGCCATGGCGCAGCGCCGGCTTGTCCTCGCCGGAGGCGGCGAAGGCATGGGCCTGGTTGCCGCAAGACAGCGTGTAGCGATAGGGGCCGGCCAATCGTGCGGCGTCCATCCGGGCGAGGTAATCGCTGCGGGTTGCCCGGCTGCGCTCGGCGATGCGGGCGGTGACGCGTTCGACGACGGGGTGCAGCGCGGCGGTGGACATCATGGACTCCAGTGGATGTGGATGGGACTGGCGGCTGCGTGCAGCAGCGCGGCGACGGGATAAGGCGCCTGTGCGTCCTGTTGGGCGCGACGCAGGATCGCGCGCTTGACCTGCCCGGTGACGACCAGGTGGATGGCGCGCGCGCGCAGCAGGCGCGGCAGGGTCAGGCTGATGCGCGCGTACGGGGCTTCCGGCGGCAATGGGTCGGGCTGGGTGGCGATGGCGTCCAGCCCGCTGGCCAGCGCGAGCCCATCACGAAGGTTGGCGGCGCCGGGAAACAGCGAGGCGATATGGCCGTCCGCGCCCATGCCGAGCAGGACGGCATCGAAGGGTTCGGGATGCGAGGCGAGCAGGGCACGCGCTTGCGCCAGCGAGGCGTCGATGTCGCCATTGGTGGCGGTGATCGGATGCGCCACGATATTCCCCGGTTCGTCATTCCCGCGTAGGCGGGAATCCAGCTCTTGCTGTTGCCTCGAAAGATCAAAAGCTGGATTCCCGCCTTCGCGGGAATGACGAGCAGGAGCAAAAGCCTCGCGCAGATTACGCAGGTTGCAGGCCGGGTGGTCGTGCGGCACGCAGCGCTCGTCGGTGGGAATCGCGAGGATGCGGCCGTCCACGTTCGCGTTCGCCAGGTGCGCGTAAATCGGCAGCGGCGTGCGTCCGCCCGCCAGCGCGAGGCGTGCGTCGCCGCGCTGCGCGATGGCGTCGCGGCAGGCGGTTTCGAAACTGCCTGCAACCTCTTCCAACAGCGTGGCTGCATCGGCGTAGTCATGTTCGACCCAGCCCATCGCGCGCCTCTCACTCGCGCCAGGCGTGGCCGAGGCGATCGACCAGCGACACGGTTGCGCTGGGCCCCCAGGTGCCCGCGGGATAGGGTTTGGGTACCATGCCGGCCTCGCGCCAGCCGCCGGCAATCGCGTCCACCCATTGCCAGGCGGCTTCGGTTTCGTCGCGGCGCACGAACAGGGTGCCGTTGCCTTCCAGCGCGTCCAGATACAGGCGTTCGTAGGCGATGCGTTTGCGCGCGTTGGCGAATTCCTGATGGAAGTCCAGGTCCAGCGCGACCTGCGACAGGCGCAGCCCGTTGCGATCCAGCCCCGGCGTCTTGCTCATCAGGTCCAGCTCGATGCGCTCTTCCGGCTGCAATTTGATCAGCAACCCGTTGGGCTGCATGTCGGTGGCTGCCGGGCCGCCGAAGATCGAGTAGGGCACCTTGCGGAACTGGATGTAGATCTCGGTGCTGCGCGACGGCAGGCGCTTCCCGGTACGCAGGTAGAACGGCACCCCCGACCAGCGCCAGTTGTCCACGTGTGCGCGCAGCGCGACGAAGGTCTCGGTGCGGCTGGCACGCCCAAGCTCGTCTGCATAGCCGGGAACAGCCACGCCGTCGCTGGCGCCGGCGGTGTATTGGCCGATCACCGATTCGGTGGCGACGTTGCTGCGATCGATGGCGCGCAGCGAGCGCAGCACCTTGATCTTTTCGTTGCGCACGGCGGTCGGATCGAAGCGCGCCGGCGGCTCCATCGCCACCAGGCAGAGCAGTTGCAGCAGGTGGTTCTGCAGCATGTCGCGCAGTGCGCCGGAGTCGTCGTAATAGTCGCCGCGGCCTTCCACGCCCACGGTTTCACCCACCGTGATCTGTACCTGCTCGATGTGGCGGGCATTCCACAGTGGCTCGAACAGTGCGTTGCCGAAGCGCAGCGCGATCAGGTTCTGCACGCCTTCCTTGCCCAGGTAGTGATCGACGCGATACACGCGCTCTTCATCGAACGATTGCGCCACGCTGTCGTTGATGGCGATCGCGCTGGCCAGGTCCTTGCCGATCGGTTTTTCCAGCATCACCCGGGTGCCGGGGCCGGCCACGCCGTGTGCGGCCAGCGCATGGCAGGCGGGGCCGTAGAATTTTGGCGCGGTGCTCATGTGATAGAGCACGTCGCCGTGGCGAAGGCGATCCACGGTTGCCGCCAGCGCGGCCATCGAGGCATCGTCGTCGGCGCTGGCGGGCTGGTAGTCGAGCCGTTCAAGCAGGCCGTGCAGGGCGCGGTCGTTGCGCTGCGTGGCGGGGATGAACGCGGCGATGCTGTCGGCCACCAGCTGTGCAAAGCTCTCCCGATCCAGTTCGCTGCGGGCGGTGCCGAGGATCTGCATGCCGTCGGGCAGAAGGTTCTCCGCCTGCAAGCCGTACAGCGAGGGCAGCAGCATGCGGCGGGCAAGGTCGCCGGTGGCGCCGAAGACGGTCAACAACGAAGCGGGCGTGGCTTGCGTCACGAAGCATTCCGGCGTAAGGGGGTATGGCCGCAGCTTAATACGCTTTCTGCGCGTGATTGCAGTGCACACGATTTCATAAGCTTCTACCCGGGTATTCATCAAAAGCGATGCGCGTTTGCCAGTACGGCTAGGTATTGTCGAGCCTGCGCGTTTACACTCCTGCAATTCCCCCTTGGGCCAGTCCATGACCCGCGCTTCATCGTTCACACGTGAGCATCTGTTGGCCAGCTCGCGGGGCGAACTGTTCGCCACCAGCCAGGCCCGTCTGCCTGCCGACCCCATGCTGATGTTCGACCGCATCGTCGAGATCAATGACGATGGCGGTGCCCACGGAAAAGGTTTCGTGCGCGCCGAGCTCGACATCCACCCTGATCTCTGGTTCTTCCAGTGCCATTTCCTCGGCGACCCGGTGATGCCGGGCTGCCTGGGCCTGGACGCGATGTGGCAGTTGGTCGGCTTCTACCTGACCTGGCTCGGTGCCCCCGGCCGCGGCCGCGCGCTGGGCTGCGGCGAGGTGAAGTTTTCCGGCCAGGTGCTGCCGACCGCGAAGGTCGTCACTTACGAAATCGACGTCACCCGCGTCATCAACCGCAAACTGGTGGTGGCGCAGGCCGATGCGCGCACGTTGGTGGATGGCCGCGAGATCTATACCGCCAAGGACCTGCGGGTGGGCTTGTTCAATACCACGGAGAGTTTCTGACCATGCGTCGCGTTGCCATTACCGGGATGGGCATCACTTCGTGCCTTGGCAATGACCTGGACAGCGTGTCGCGTTCGCTGCGGGAAGGGCGTTCCGGCATCCGCACGTTGCCCGATTCGGTCGAGCGCGGCCTGCGCAGCCAGGTGGGCGGCGCGGTCGAGCTGGACCTGGACGCGGCCATCGACCGCAAGCTCAAGCGCTTCATGAGCGATGCCGCGTCCTACAGCTATATCGCCATGCGCGACGCCATCGCCGATGCCGGCCTCGACGAGGCGCAGGTGCGCAATCCGCGCACCGGCCTGATCGCCGGCTCCGGCGGCGGCTCCAGCCGCTGGCAGGTCGAGGCCGCCGACATCCTGCGCGAACGCGGGGTGCGCAAGGTGGGGCCCTACATGGTGCCGCGCACCATGTGCTCCACGGTCTCCGCCAACCTGGCCACCGCGTTCAAGATCCAGGGCCTGAGTTATTCGATCAGTGCCGCCTGCGCGACCTCCGCGCATTGCATCGGCGCGGGCGCTGACCTGATTCGCCACGGCGCGCAGGACATCGTGTTCGCCGGTGGCGGCGAGGACCTGGACTGGACGATGACCATGATGTTCGACGCCATGGGCGCGCTGTCGTCCGGCCGCAACGAAGAACCGCAGAAGGCTTCGCGCCCGTATGACGCGGGTCGCGACGGGTTCGTGATCGGCAGTGGCGGCGGCATGCTGGTGCTGGAAGCGTGGGAGCACGCGGTTGCGCGTGGCGCGCAGATCCATGCCGAACTGGTCGGCTATGGCGTGACCTCGGACGGTGCCGACATGGTGGCGCCCAGCGGTGAAGGCGCGGTGCGCTGCATGCGCATGGCGCTGGAGGGCGTGAACCGCCCGATTGACTACCTCAACACGCACGGCACCGCCACCCCGCTGGGCGATATCGTCGAGCTCAATGCGGTGCGCGAAGTGTTCGGCGACGCCGTGCCGCCGCTGTCATCCACCAAGGCGTTGAGCGGCCACTCGCTGGGGGCGGCCAGCGTGCACGAGGCGATCTATTCGCTGCTGATGCTGCGTGACGGCTTCATCGCCGGCTCTGCCAACATCGACAACCTCGACCCGGGCGCCGACGGTTTCCCGATCGTGCGCGAAAGTCGCGATGCCAAACTCGACGTGGTGATGTCCAACAGCTTCGGCTTTGGCGGCACCAACGCAGCGCTGGTGTTCGCGCGGGTTTGAGCGCCCTGCAGGTGTTCCTGTCCGCCGCAGGGTGGGGCAACGCGACCTGATCGCTCCTGGCATGACCCACCCCGCCCCGGCTTCGGCGGCGCGGTTTTTCGTGATCCGCGTGGCATCCATCGCGATCGCATTGCGATAAAATAGCGTCAGATTGATGTTTCATACTTCAATCATGACGGTTATTCAATCAGATGCCACGCGGAGATCCCCTGTGATTACGTCGGCCCAGATGCGCGCGGCGCGCGCGTTGCTTGGAATTGACCAGAAGACGCTGGCGGCGCTGGCGGGAATCTCGCTGCCCACCATCCAGCGCATGGAGGCCAGCACCGGCCATGTGCGCGGCATCGTGGACTCGCTGACCAAGGTCGTCACCGCGCTGGACGCGGCCGGGGTCGAGTTGATCGGGGACAACGCCACCAGTCGCGGCGGCGGGCGCGGCGTGCGCTTGAAGCAAGGGGACGCAGCGTGATCGCGGCGCTTGAAGCGGCGCGCGCGGGGCTGTTCCGGCGCACCCATTGGCTGCCCAATATCATCGCCGGCTTGATTGTCGGGGTGGTCGCATTGCCGCTGGCCATGGCGTTTGCCATTGCCTCCGGGGTCAAGCCCGAGCAGGGGCTGTACACGGCGATCATCGCCGGCATCGCGGTGTCGCTGTTCGGCGGTTCGCGGGTGCAGATTGCCGGGCCCACCGGCGCCTTCATCGTCATCCTTGCCGGCGTGGTGGCCCAGTTCGGGGTCAGCGGCCTGCTGCTGGCCACGCTGATGGCCGGCGTGATCCTGGTGGCAATGGGGCTGGCGCGGCTGGGTGCGGTGATTCGCTTCATCCCCGATCCGGTGATCGTGGGCTTCACCGCCGGCATCGCGGTGATCATCTGGGTAGGGCAGTGGGAATACTTCTTCGGCCTGCCGACGCCGGACAAGGGGCCGTTCTATCTCAAGGCCTGGCACCTGCTGCAGTCGTTTGACCATGTGCATCCGGTCACCGCCGGGCTGGCGCTGCTCAGTCTGCTGCTGGCGGTGCTGGGGCCGCGCATTCCGGGGCTGGCGCGGGTGCCGGGGCCGTTGCTGGCGATGGTGGTGGCCACTGCGGTGGTGATGGTGTTCGACTTGAAGGGCGTGGCCACCATCGAGTCCACCTTCGGCGCCATCCCGCGCGCGCTGCCGACCCTGCAGCTGCCGGCGATGCACTTCGATCGCCTCGTGCAGTTGCTGCCGTCGGCGTTCACCATCGCCATGCTGGGGGCGATCGAATCACTGTTGTCGGCGGTGGTGGCCGACGGCATGGCCGGTACCCGCCATGATTCCAACCAGGAGCTGATCGGGCAGGGCGTGGCCAACATCCTGTCGCCGCTGTTCGGCGGCATTGCCGCCACCGGTGCCATCGCGCGCACCGCCACCAACATCAAGAACGGCGGCACTTCACCGCTGGCCGGCGTGGTGCATGCGCTGACGTTGCTGCTGATCCTGCTGGTGGTGGCGCCGTATGCCGGCAAGGTGCCGCTGTGCGCGCTGGCCGCGATCCTGTTCCTGGTGGCGTGGAACATGAGTGAGGCGCGTCGCTTCGTGCGATTGGTGCGGCGTGCGCCGCGCGCGGACGTGGCGATCCTGCTGATCACGTTTTCGCTGACCATCGTCACCGACCTGGTGGTGGCGGTGAACATCGGCGTGATCCTGGCGATGTTCCAGTTCATGCGCCGGATGAGTGACTCGGTGGCCGTGGTCGAACACGGCCATGCCAGCCTGCGCCAGGAGTTGGCCGACGCCGGGTTGGACGCGCTGCCGCACGGCGTGCTGGTGTATGCCATCGAGGGGCCGTTTTTCTTCGGCTCGGTGGATTCGCTGGAACGCGCGCTGTCCTGGTCGCGGGAACCACCGCGCTGCGTGGTGCTGCGGCTGGACCGCGTGCCATTGGTGGATGCCACCGGCCTGAAGCGGCTGGAATCCACCATCGAAAGCCTGCGCCGGCGTGGCGTGCAGGTGCTGCTGACCGGCGCCAGCCAGCGCGTGCTGCGCAAGTTGATGCACGCGGATGTGGTGCGCCGCGAGGAGCCGGCCAGCTACTTCGGCGACCTCGCGGCGGCGCTGCATTACATCCAAACGAGGGACGCGTCGGCTTACAGCACCTCGGACGCGTAATCGGCCAGGCGCGAGCGCTCGCCGCGGCGCAGGGTGATGTGCGCGCTGTGCGCCCAGTGCTTGAAGCGATCCACCGCGTAGGTCAGCCCCGAGGTGGTTTCGCTGAGGTAGGGCGTGTCGATCTGCTCGACGTTGCCCAGGCAGACGATCTTGGTGCCGGGGCCGGCGCGGGTCACCAGGGTCTTCATCTGTTTCGGCGTGAGGTTCTGCGCCTCGTCCAGGATCAGATAGCGCGACAGCAGCGTGCGGCCGCGCATGAAGTTCATCGAGCGGATCTTGATCCGGCTGGCCAGCAGGTCGTTGGTCGCCGCGCGGCCCCAGGCGCCGCCTTCTTCATTGTGGGTCAGCACTTCCAGATTGTCGGTCAGCGCGCCCATCCACGGCGTCATCTTCTCCTCCTCGGTGCCGGGCAGGAAGCCGATGTCCTCGCCCACGCTGACGGTGGCGCGGGTCATGATGATTTCGCGGTAGCGCTGTTGATCCATGGTCTGGGCCAGGCCGGCGGCCAGCGCCAGCAGGGTCTTGCCGGTACCGGCGGTGCCCAGCAGCGTGACGAAATCGATCTGGGGATCCATCAGCGCGTTCAGCGCGAAGTTCTGCTCCCGATTGCGCGCGGTGATGCCCCAGACCGCATGCTGGTTGTGGCGGAAGTCATCCACGATCTGCAGCACGACGCCGTTTTCTTCGACCTTGGCCACCCGCAACTCGGCCTGCTCGTCACCCGGCAGGAACGCGAATTGGTTGGGATGCCAATCCTCGTCCTCGGTGCGGGCGATTTCGTAATACGTACGGCCCTTGTCGGTCCACGATCGCAGGTCCTTGCCGTGGCGCTGCCAGAAATCCTCGGGGAGCGCGGTCGCGCCGGTGTAGAGCAGGTTGAAATCGTCCAGCGCGCGGTCGTTCTCGTAGTCCTCGTTGGGGATGCCGGCGATGGAGGCCTTGATCCGCAGGTTGATGTCCTTGGACACGAACACCACCGGCGCACCGGGTTCGGATTCCTTCAGCGCCAGGATGGCGCCGAGGATCTGGTTGTCCGGGATCACCGTGCCGAAGCGCCGGCCGGCATCGAAATCGCCAACCTGGAAACGCAGCTTGCCAATGCTGTCGGCGCCGCGCAGTTTCAGGCCCTTCGGGCGCTGCAGGGAGATGCCCCCGGTGATGTCGGTGCTGCCGTGCGCCTCGATCAGTTCGTTGAGGAAGCGGCTGACCTGGCGGGCGTTGCGGCTGGCTTCACTGGTGCCCTTCTTGCCGTTGTCCAGCTCCTCCATCACCTGCATGGGCAGGTAAACATCGTGCTCCTCGAATTTGAACAGCGCGGTGGGATCGTGCATCAGCACGTTGGTGTCCAGGACGTAGCAGCGCTTGCCGTGGGTCATGCGTGGGCTCCGGGGAACGGGCAGCAGCAGGCCACCGCAACCCGCGAAACGGGGCGATGGGAGTGGGTGGACTGGGACGGGTTCACTTGGATTGCAGCGCCTTCAGGGCGTCGAGCACGGCCTGGGCATGGCCGGCAACCTTGACCGGGCGCCAGATCTCGCGAATCACGCCTGCCGGGTCGATCAGGAAGGAACTGCGCTCGATGCCGAGGTATTCGCGGCCGTACAGCTTCTTCGGCTTGATCACGCCGAACGCGTTGCACAGCGACTCGTCGGCATCGCTGGCAAGATCGAACGCGAAGCCTTGCTTGGCGCGGAAATTCTGGTGCGATTTCAGCGAATCGCGAGAAACGCCCAGGACCTGCGCGCCCGCGCGTTTGAATTCCGCCAACAGGGCGTTGAACGCCTGCCCCTCGGTCGTGCAGCCGGGGGTCGAGTCCTTGGGATAGAAGTACAGCACCAGCCAAAGGCCTGCGTAGTCGCCAAGCCTGGCCGATCCACCGCTGGACAGGGCAAGCGGCAGGTCGGGGAGGTGGTCGCCGGGGTTGAGCATGGCGCTCAATATTTCATGGGATCCATGATGGCGTCGAGGTTCAGGTGATCGCAGAACTCGAGGAAGTCGTCGCGCAATGCGGCGATGTGCATCTCGGCCGGCACGCCGATGGTCAGCTGCGCGGAAAACATGTCGGCTCCGGTTTGCATCGCCCGATAGCGCGCGCAGTGCAGGCTTTCGATGGTGATGCCCTGATGGTCGAAGAAATCCGCCAGCTGGAACAGGATGCCCGGCTTGTCGGAGGCGATCACCTCGACCACGTAGGGCAACAGGTTGGATTGCACGGGCTTGGCGCCGGTGCGGTACCAGATCAGCTTCAGGCCTTCTTCGCGCTCCAGCTTGGCCAGCATGGTTTCCAGCTTGGCTACCGCGTCCCATGCGCCGGTCACCAGCGCGGTCACCGACACATCGCGCCCCACCGTGGCCAACCGGGTGTCCACCAGATTGCAGCCCGAGTCGGCGATGCGGCGAGTGACCGCCAGCAGTGGCGATTGCGGGTGCGTGGTGTAGGCGGTGATCAGCAAGTGGTTTTCTTGCGGAGCGGGCCGGGCGGCAGGTTTGCTCAAAGCGGGATTCCAGAAACGGGAGGGAATTTCGTCGCGTGCAGCGGCGCAGGGGCCAGCATACTTGCCGGCGCTTTCCAGCCGCAAGTAAGATCAGCGGCAATCGCGCGTTTCCTCCACCTGCGCCGCGCCCTGCGCTGCGCCCAGCCCGAGCCACTTCCTTGCAACTTTCCGGCAGCATCACCGCGCTGGCGACGCCGTTCACGGCGGCTGGCGACATCGATTTCCTCGCCTGGGAGCGCCTGCTGCAGGCGCAGCTGGATGCGGGCACGCAGGCGGTCGTGGTCGCAGGCTCGACCGGCGAGGCGGCCGCCCTTTTCGACGAGGAATACGACCGCTTGCTGCGCAGTGCGGTCGAACTGATCGCCGGGCGGATGCCGGTGCTGGCCGGCACCGGGCAATCCAGCACCGCCAAGACGATCCTCTGCAACCGCCGGGTCGCGGCGCTGGGTGCCGATGCCGCGCTGGTGGTGACGCCGCCCTACGTGCGCCCCACGCAAAGCGGCCTGTTGGCGCATTTCCGCGCGGTGGCCGATGAGGGGGCGCTGCCGGTGGTGCTGTACAACGTGCCGGGCCGCACCGGCTGCGACCTGCTGCCGGAGACTGCCGGCGACCTGTCATTGCATCCGAACATCATCGGCATCAAGGAGGCCCGCTCCGACGCCGAGCGCATGCAGGCGCTGCTGCCGTTGCGCCGCGATGGATTTGCCGTGCTCAGCGGGGACGATCCCACGGCGGTCCGGGCCATGCTGGCAGGCGCCGATGGCGTGATTTCGGTGGCCTCCAATGTGGTGCCACGCAGTTTCCGCCGCCTGTGTGACGACGCCCGCAGTGGCGATGCGGCTGCGGCACAGGCGATGGACGAGGCGCTTGCCGAGCTGTATCACTTCCTCGGGGTGGAATCCAACCCGATCCCGCTGAAGGCCCTGCTCGCGCTGGACGGCATCGGTCACGGCCTCCGCCTGCCGCTGCAGCCGTTATCATCCGCGCATGCCGGACAGGCCAGTCGCCTGCACGCCAGCATTCGCCAACTCGAAGAACGCAGCCGCAGCACCGCGGCCTGACAGGAGATTCAGATGCATCGCACCTTTCGCGCGCCCAAGGCCGCTGCCCCGCTTGTTGCCGTCCTGCTGGTTGCCGGTCTGTCCGGTTGCCACTGGTTCGGCAAGAAGGCCGAGCTGTACACCCAGAGCGCGGAAAGCCGGCCGCTGGAAGTGCCGCCGGATCTGGATCGTCCCTCCGTTGACAAGGCAATCGCGCTGCCCAGCACGGGCGCCAGTGCCCCGGCCAGCGCGCCGGTTGCCGTGGCGGCCACCGGTTTCAGCGTTGCCGGCGAGCGTGATGCCGTGTTTGCCAAAGTGGGCGAAGTGCTGGCCGCTACCGCGGGTGTGCGCATTGCCAACAAGGCAGACATCCTGGGCACCTACGATGTCGATTACATGGATGCCAAGTTCCTGATTCGCGTGACCAAGGCGGGCGATGGCGCCTATGTCTCGGCGGTTGATCCGCGCGGCCTGCCGCCGACTGGGGAGGCAGCAGGCACCTTGATCGGCGCGCTGAAGGCCGCACTGGCCAAGTAAGCGGCGCGCGCCGAGTGCGTGGCACTGCCCCGCTTGCACGGGGCAGTGCACGCGGTTTGCGTGATGGCGGTGTTGCAGGCTGGCCTGGCTGGCCCTGCAGCAGTGTCAACGCCCGGGGTGGGGCGAGCCGAGCGTGTGGGGCGAGCGTTCAGCGTTCCAGCAGCGGCAGCTTGTTCGGCTTGCCATCCCATTCAGCGTGGTCGGCGGGCGGATCCTTGCGCACCGTCAGCACCGGCCACTGCTTGGCCAATTCGGCGTTGAGCGCGAGGAAGCCTTCCTGGCCGGCGGGCACGTCCTCTTCCGGATAGATGGCGTTGACCGGGCATTCCGGTTCGCACAGGGTGCAATCGATGCACTCGTCGGGGTCGATCACCAGGAAATTCGGGCCTTCGTGGAAGCAGTCCACCGGGCACACTTCCACGCAATCGGTGTGCTTGCACTTGATGCAGTTTTCGGTGACGACGAAGGGCATGGCCGGATTCCGTGGTGCGTTGCTGCGAGCCGGGTATTTTAGCGCTGCGCTTGCGCAACAAAAAACCCCGCACTGGCGTGCGGGGTTTTGTTGTTTGGCGCTCCCTACGGGATTCGAACCCGTGTTTTAGCCTTGAGAGGGCCACGTCCTGGGCCTCTAGACGAAGGGAGCAATTGGAGTGTGCAGGGCACGCCGGTTGGACGTCCGGCCTGAACGCACCATCGGATGGCGCGGCCAGCTTGCTAGTATAGAGGGGCGCGTCTGCCGCTGGCAACGCCTCATCCATTGCACAACACTCCCAGGCAGCTTCCCAGCGCATGATCGATCACCAGCCCCAATCTGCTCCCGTCGAAGCTGCCCTGCGCGTGATTCCGCGCGATGCCCACGACGTCTCCCGCAAGCAAATGAGCAGCAGTGCGCTGCGCGTGCTGTACCGGCTGCGCGAGGCCGGTTTTGGCGCGTATCTGGTCGGCGGCGCGGTGCGTGACCTGCTGGTGGGGCGGCAGCCGAAGGATTTCGACGTGGCCACCGACGCCACCCCTGAACAAGTCAAGGCGCTGTTTCGCAACTGCAGGTTGATCGGCCGGCGCTTCCGGCTGGCGCACGTAGTCTATGGCCGCGAAATCATCGAGGTGGCGACCTTTCGCGCCAAGGGCGGCGATGACGAGGACGGCGACCGCAAGATCCACGAGGATGGCCGCCTGCTGCGCGACAACATCTACGGCACGATTGAGGAAGATGCGCTGCGCCGCGATTTCACCGCCAATGCGCTGTACTACGCGATCGAGGATTTTTCGGTGCGCGACTTCGTTGGTGGTTTCGAAGACGTGCAGGCGCGGCGGTTGCGCCTGATCGGTGATCCCGAAGCGCGCTATCGCGAAGATCCGGTGCGCATGCTGCGTGCGGCGCGATTGGCGGCGAAGCTGGATTTCAGCATCGAGGCGGCGACCGCCGAGCCGATTGCGCGATTGGCCCCCTTGCTGGCTGACGCGGCCCCGGCGCGGCTGTTCGAGGAAACGCTGAAGATGTTCCTCGCCGGTGACGCGGTGGCCTGCTTCGAACTCCTGGAAACGCATGGCCTGCTGCCGGCGTTGTTGCCGGAAACCGCGCAGGCGTTGGCGTCGAACACATCCGGCGCGCTGCGGCGCATGCTGCTGCAGGGCTTGCGCAGTACCGATGCGCGGGTGGCTGCCGATGAGCCGGTCTCCCCGGCGTTTCTGTACGCCGTGCTGCTGTGGCCGGCCTATTGCCGCACGCTCGCGCAGCTGCAGGCGCAAGGCGTGCATGCGGCCGAGGCGCAGCGTCGCGCCGCCGACCGGGTGACGATGCATCAGGTGGCGCGCATCGCGCTGCCGCGCCGGTTCTCGCTGCCGATGCAGGAAATCTGGCTGCTGCAGCCGCGTTTCGCGCTGCGCCAGCGCAAGCGCGTGTTCCGCCTGTTGGCCCATCCACGCTTCCGCGCCGCGTTCGATTTCCTGGAGTTGCGGCTGGTGGCCTCCGATACGCATGCGCAGGATGTCGCGTTCTGGCGCGACGCGCAGTTGCATCCGGCGGACGCCGTGGCTGCGGTCGAGGGCATGGCTGACGGGGATGGCGACAGCGATGCACATGAGCCCGTTGGCACTGGCGAGACCGCCGGCGCGGGGCCCGGCAAGCGTCGCCGTCGCCGTCGTCGCCCCGCCGCGGGGACGGCAGAATGAGCAAGTCCAGCATCGCAAGCATCGGCCTGGGCGCGAATCTTGGCCAGCCCCTGGTTGCATTGCAGCAGGCGGTGGGCAGCTTGGCCGAATTGCCGCACACCGAGGTATTGGCGGTGTCGCGATTTTATCGCACGCCGGCCTGGGGCCAGCTGCAGCAGCCGGATTTCGTCAATGCGGCGGCCTTGCTGAAGACGGCATTGTCGCCCCAGGCGCTGCTGAAGCACCTGCTTGACATCGAGCGCATGGCGGGTCGTGATCGTGACCGCGAGACCGCGGCCATGCGCTGGGGGCCGAGAGTATTGGACCTGGACTTGCTGCTGTATGGCGATCAGGTGATCAACGAGCCGGGGCTGCGCGTGCCGCACCCGTATCTGCACGAGCGTGCGTTTGCGCTGGTGCCGCTGGCTGAAATCGCCGGCGATCAGCCGTTTCCGGGAGTCGGCACGGTGGCGGATGCGCTGCGCGGCGTGGATGTGCGTGGCGTGGAAGCGATTGCCGTTTGCTGATCGCGGCGGATGACAACGGCTTTTGCGCGATAATGCCGCTCCTTTGCAAGCGGAAGCCGTCATGAGCGTACATGCCGATCAAAAGCCATGGACCGTGCCGGCGTTGGCCGAAGCCAAGCGCGCCGGACGCCGGATGGCGATGTTGACGGCCTACGATGCCGGCTTTGCGCGCGCGATCGACGATGCCGGGATTGACCTGGTGCTGGTGGGGGATTCGCTGGGCATGGTGGTGCAGGGGCATGGGTCCACCCTGCCGGTGACAGTGGCCGACGTGGCCTACCACACCGCTGCCGTGGCGCGCGGCCTGCGCCGGGCGTTGCTGCTGGCCGACCTGCCGTTCCAGTCGGATGCCACGCCGGCGCGCGCGCTGGATGCCTCGGTGATGCTGCTGCAGGCCGGCGCGCAGATGGTGAAGTTGGAGGGCGCCGGTCACAAGCTGGAGGTGATCCGGTTCCTGGCGCAGCGCGACATCCCGGTGTGCGCGCATCTGGGGCTGACCCCGCAGTCGGTGCTGGCACTGGGCGGGTTCAAGGTGCAGGGGCGCGAAGAGGCTGCTGCTGCGCGCCTGCTGGCGGATGCGCAAGCGGTGGCGGAGGCCGGCGCCAGCCTGTTGGTACTGGAATGCGTGCCCACGCCACTGGCGCGGAAAATCACCGCCAACGTGGACATTCCCACCATCGGGATCGGCGCAGGCCCGCATTGCGATGGGCAGGTGTTGGTGCTGCACGACCTGCTGGGCCTGGACAGCGGTCATCGCCGGCCGAAGTTCGTCAAGGATTTCCTGGCCGAAGGCGGCTCGGTCGCGGGCGCAGTCCGCGCCTTTGCCGAAGCCGTTCGCAGCGGCGCGTTCCCATCTGCAGAGCATAGCTACGCATGATCGATGTCATCAGCGATCTCGCGCGGCTTCGCGCCCGCGTCCGCGACTGGCGTCGCGAGGGGTTGACGGTGGGCTTCGTGCCGACCATGGGGAATCTTCACGCGGGCCATTATTCGCTGGTGACGCTGGCCCGGAAGCATGCCGACCGGGTGGTGTCCAGCGTGTTCGTCAACCCGACCCAGTTCGGCCCCAGCGAGGATTTTACCCGTTACCCGCGCACGCCGGATGCCGATACCAGCGGCCTGCAAGCGGCCGGGTGCGACGTGCTGTGGCTGCCCGAGGTAGAGGCGATGTACCCGTTCGGCGTGGGGCTGGCGGCCAACGTGCACGTGCCCGGGATCAGTTCGGTGCTGGAAGGCGAGTGCCGCCCGGGGCATTTCGATGGCGTGTGCACGGTGGTGACGCGCCTGTTCAACCAGGTGCAGCCCGACGTGGCCGCGTTCGGCAAAAAGGATTTCCAGCAGCTGGCGGTGATCCGCCAGATGGTGGCGGACCTGCATTTCCCGCTCGACATCCTGGCCGGGGACATCGTTCGCGAAACCGACGGGCTGGCGATGAGTTCGCGCAACCAATATCTGGCGCCGCAGGATCGTGCGGTTGCGCCTGTCATCCACAAGGTCCTGCAGGCGATGCGCGACGCGACGCGTGCCGGGATGCCGCGGATGCAGGTTGAAGCCGATGCGGCGTCCGCGCTGCGCGGCGCCGGGTTTGTTCCCGACTACGCCGTGCTGCGTCGTCCCGACTTCGGCCTGCCGGTGGACGGCGAGGGCGGGGCGCTGGTGGCGCTGATCGCGGCAAAACTGGGGCGCACGCGGTTGATCGATAATATTGAATTTGAATTGCCCGGGTGAAATTATCCCGTTGAATTGTTGCGGTGCGCAAAACGCGCCTTATACTGCGCCATGCGGACGTTTCCGTGCCGCATGTTCGATCGGAGCTGAACCATGCAACTGACCATGCTCAAGGGCAAGATCCATCGCGCCACCGTCACCCATGCCGAGCTGCATTACGAAGGCTCCTGCGCGATCGATGGCCGCTTGCTGGATATTTCCGGCATCCGCGAATACGAGCAGATCCACATCTACGATGTCACCAGCGGCGAACGCTATTCGACCTACGCGATCCGTGGCGAGGAAGGCAGCGGGGTGATTTCGGTCAACGGTGCGGCTGCGCACAAATCCAAAGTGGGCGATCTGGTCATCATCTGCGCCTACGTGCAGTGCGAAGCGGCCGAAGCGGCCGCGCACAAGCCGACCTGCGTGTATGTGGATCGCGACAATCGGCTGACCCACACCAATCACTCGATGCCCCAGCAGGCGGCGTGACATGCGCCAACTGCTGGATGGTCTGGGTGCACATGCACGGCGGCTGTCCAGCACCACGTTGCCGGCGTTGATTGCCGCGGATCCGGCGCGTGCGCACGAGTTCGCCCTGCGCAGCGGCCCGCTGTACGCCAACTTCGCGCGCCAGCGTTATGACCGCGCCGCGCTGGATGCCCTGTTTGCCATCGCCGAACGCGCCGAGCTGGGCGATGCGATGCAGCAGCTGCTGGGCGGTGACACGGTCAATCACACCGAGGGTCGCGCTGCCCTGCACGGCGCCCTGCGCGGCACGACCGCGCGCTCGGCCTTTGCCCTGGCGGCACGCGCGCAAGCGGTGTCCGCGCAGCTGCGGATGCGGGAACTGATCGACGCATTGGCGGCCACCCGCGTGACCGACATCGTCAGCGTCGGCATCGGCGGCTCCGACCTGGGCCCGCGCCTGATCGTCGATGCGCTGGCGCAGCCGGATGCGCGCTTCCGCGTGCACTTCATTTCCAATGTCGATGGCAATGCGGCGCGCCGCGTGCTGGCCGGGCTGGATCCCGCGCGAACCGCCGGCATCGTCATTTCCAAGACCTTCGGCACCCAGGAAACCTTGCTCAATGGCGGCATCCTGCGTGACTGGCTGGGCGATGACACGCGCCTGCATGCGGTCAGCACCAATGCCCAGCGCGTTGCCGAGTTCGGCATTCCGCCCGAGCGCACCCTGCCGATGTGGGACTGGGTTGGCGGGCGCTATTCGCTGTGGTCGGCAGTGGGTTTTCCGATTGCGCTGGCGCTGGGCATGGAACGCTTCGAGGCGCTGCTGGCCGGCGCCGCGGCGCTGGATGCGCATGCGCTGGAGGCGCCGCTGCGGCAGAACATCGCGGTGTGGCACGCCTTGACCGCCGTGTGGAATCGCAACGGGTTGCACGCAGCCACGCAAGCGGTCCTGCCGTATGACGACCGGCTGAAATTGCTGCCGAGCTATCTGCAGCAGTTGGTGATGGAAAGCCTGGGCAAACGGGTGCGGCTGGACGGCAGCGAGGTTGAGCTGGAGACCGTCCCGGTGTGGTGGGGCGGTGCCGGCACGGATACCCAGCACAGTTTCTTCCAGGCCCTGCATCAGGGCACCCAGATCGTGCCGGCCGACTTCATCGGCGTGCGCCAGGCCGACCACCCGCATGCGGCCAATCACGCCGCGCTGCTGGCCAACCTGCTGGCGCAGACCGAGGCGCTGGCCAACGGGCAGGACAGCGACGACCCGCATCGCCGCTATCCCGGCGGACGCCCCAGCACGTTGCTGCTGCTGGATGCCTTGACGCCGGAAACCCTGGGCATGTTGATCGCGCTGTACGAGCACAGCGTCTATCTGCAATCGGTGCTGTGGGGCATCAATGCGTTCGACCAGTTCGGCGTCGAGCTGGGCAAGCAGGTGGCCAATCGCCTGCTGCCTGCGCTGCGCGGCGAGACAGAAGCCGGCGATCCGGTCACCCGCGCGCTGTTGGCGGAGCTGCGCGACTGAGGCGTGGCATGCCGGGTCTGCGGGGTGCTAGGCCGCGCGTCCGGATGAGGTGCCCAGCACGGCATCGATGCAATCCTGCAGCGCCTGCAGGCGCGCGGGTTGCAGCGGGTCTGGCCGCAACCGGCGCACCGCTTCGCCCAGTCGTGCCGCACCGACGAAGCCGCAGCTGGCGGCGAGACGATGCAATTCCGCGCTGACAGCCGCCGCGTCGCGGACGCGCGCGGCCTCGGCGATGCGCTGCCGCTGGCCCGGCAATTCCTGTCGCAGCAACACGCGCAGCGCGGCAACGTGGTCGGGATTGCCGCCCAGCGCCGCCAGTGCCCCGGCGTCGTCCCAGCATGGCTGCAGTTGCATGCGCAGTGCCGCGTGCAGCTCTGCTGCGCTCATGGGCTTGCGCAAGACCTCGCGAAAGCCGGCCTCCAGCAGGCGCGAGCGGGTGTGCGCATCGCTGTCGGCGGTGTGCGCCAGCGCGGGCGTCTCGATGCCGTCGGCGCGCAGCGCACGCAACAGGTCATCGCCGCGTCCGTCGGGCAGGTTGGCATCCACCAGCAGCAGGTCGAATGGATGCCGTTTGCAGGCATCGGTGGCTGCTTGCAAGCAGCCCGCGCATTCGACCATCGCCGGCAGCGCGGATGCGGCTTCGCGCAGGAATGCGGCGCTGACCGGGTCGTCTTCGACCACAAGCAGGCGGGGAAGTGCGTCATTCGGGGATTGGTTCATCGCAATGCCCGCCGTCCTTTGTATGCTGCGCCTGATGCCACGACTCATCCTAACGTGTTGCTTGCCCATGCTGCTGACGCTTGCCGCACCATTGGCGCAGGCGCGGGTGGCGCAGCTGCGGGTGGCCCGGGTTGCCACCGCAGTGGTCACGTTGGAGCGCGTGGAGGTGCGCGTGGATTGGCCGGAGCAGGCAACGTCCGGTGAGTTGCAGCTGTGGGCCGCGCAGGTGGATGCGCCAAGCCTCGGCTATCACTTCCGCGACCTGCATTGGCGTTGCCCGCTGCAGCGGCTCGAACGGGGTGGCTGGCATTGCGAAGGCGAGCTGCGCGCCGGGCGTGCTGCGCCGTTGCGTTTGTCGATTCGGCTGGACGAGGCATCGACGCGGGTGGTGTTGTCGCAGGGCGGCGCACGCGTTGCGCTGGGCCGCACCGCCGCGCGCCCGGACCAGGCCACGCTGGGCCTGGCCCGGGTGCCGTTGCTGTGGGCGCAGGCGCTGCTGCATCAGGCGTGGCCCGCCGCGCATTTCAAGGCTGGCACATTGGATGGGGCGCTGCTGGTGGATGCGACGCCAAGGCGTCCGCTGCGGATCAGCGGGCCGCTGCAACTGGCTGCAGCCGGGCTGGAAACCGCCGATGCCAGCATCGTTGGCGAAGGCCTGGGCGGCGCCTTGCGCCTGGACTACCGCAGCACACCGACGCTGTCGCAGGCGACGGTGGATGGTGTGCTTCGCGGCGGCGAATTCCTTGCCGGCAATTCCTATGTGGCATTGCCGAACACGCCGGTGAGCTTGCAGATACAGGCCAGCCAGCACGCGGGGCAAGGCTGGGTGCTGCCGCGCATTGCCTGGGGCGACGGCAGCGCACTGACGGCGACGGCCAGCGCCAGCCTGCGCGCTGATGGCAGCCTGCAGTCGCTTCAAGTGCAGGCGCACAGTGACGACATGACCCCGCTGAAGCCGCGCTACCTGTCCGGCTGGATGGGGGTGTTCGGACTGGGCGATGTGGATCTGCATGGCGCGCTGGACGTACAGGCGCGCGTTGCCGATGGCGAGCTGGCCAGCATCGATGCCGAGCTGCACGACGTTGACCTGCGTGATCCGGGGCAGCGCTTCGTGTTCGACGGGCTGCGCGGGGACCTGCGCTACTCGGCCGGCGCGCGCGTGGAAAGCGCGCTGCAGTGGCAGGGCGGCAAGCTGTACGGGCTGGGCTTTGCAGCAGCGCGGATGGCGTTTGCCAGTGACCACGGTGAGCTCCGCACGCGCGCGCCGACGCGGGTGCCGATGATGGGCGGCAGCCTTGGTCTGCACGATGTGGTGATTCGGCCGCCGCAGGGCGGGGCGGGAATGGATATCCGGTTCGGCATGCGGCTGGATGCCATCGACTTCGGCCAGGTGTCACAGGCGCTGGGCCTGCCGGCGTTCCAGGGCCAACTGGGCGGCGACATTCCCCGCGCGCACTACGCCAACGAGCGCATCGACTTCGACGGTGGCCTGGCGTTGCAGCTGTTCGACGGCCAGGTGGCGTTTTCCGAACTGTCACTGGAGCGCCCGTTCGGCACCGCGCCCAGCCTGAGCGCGGACATCGCGATGGATGACCTGGACCTGCTGCGGCTGACCGACGTGCTGGGGTTCGGCAGCATCAGCGGAAAGCTGGATGGCCGCATCAACGGCCTGCGCCTGGTGGACTGGACGCCGGTGGCGTTCGACGCACGCTTCATCACCGATGACGCGCCGGGCGTGCGCAAACGGATCAGCCAGCGCGCGGTGCAGGACATCAGCAGCGTGGGTGGTGGGGGGCTGTTGCAGAGCCTGCAAGGGCAGCTGATCGGGTTGTTCAACGATTTCGGCTACCGCCGCATCGGCATCGGCTGCAAGCTGGAAAACCAGATCTGTGCGATGTCCGGCCTGCATTCAGCTGGCAACGCCTTTACTATCGTGGAAGGTGCCGGCCTGCCGCGCCTGCAGGTGATCGGCTACAACCGCGCGGTGGACTGGCCCACCCTGGTGGAACGGCTGATGGCGGCCGGCAAGGGCGATGTTGCACCGGTGATTGACTGACCAACAAGGGAGCAAGGCGATGAAATATTGGATGGGAATGCCGGTCGCGGGGGCGCTGTTGCTCAGCGCATGCGTGACGATCAACGTCTATTTCCCGGCCGCCGAGGCCAAGGAAGCGGCCAAGGAGTTCGTGGAGAAGGTCATCAATGACGCCGACAAGGTGCAGATCCAGCCGCCGCCCGGCAACGGCGGCGGCATGGCGATGCTGGGCCGGCGCATCGAACTGGACCTGTCCGGCTTCGACCCGTGGGTGCTGGTGGGCGTGGGCAGCGCCCAGGCGCAGTCGGCGCCGGATATCAGCATCAAGACACCGGCGATCCAGGCCATCCAGTCGCGCATGGAGAGTCGCTTCAATGGCAGCCTGCGCGCCGGGTTCGAGAGTGGCGCGTTGGGCTTCACCAGCGACGGCCTGATCACCGTGCGCGATGCGTCCAGCGTCGAATTGAAGGACCGGGTGGCATTGAACTCGGCCGTGGCCGATGACAATCGCGATCGCAAGGCGGTGTATCGCGAGGTGGCGGTGGCCAACGGCCATCCGGAGTGGGAAGAGCAGATTCGCGGCGTCTTCGCCAAGCAATGGATCGCCAGCGCGCGCGCCGGGTGGTGGTATCAGGCAGGCGGCGCCTGGAAGCAGAAGTAACCGTGAAAAAACGCCCGGCCATGCCGGGCGTTTTGCCGAAGGAAGCGGCTCAGTCCAGGAACTGCAGCTTCGCCAATTCGGCGTAAAGCCCGCCCTGCGCCAGCAGTTCGGCATGCGTGCCTTCGGCGATGATGCGGCCGTGGTCCATCACCACGATGCGGTCGGCCTTGAGCACGGTGGCCAGGCGGTGCGCGACCACCAGGGTGGTGCGGCCGATCATGAGGTTTTCCAGCGCCTGCTGGATGGCGCGTTCGCTTTGCGCGTCCAATGCCGAGGTGGCCTCGTCCAGCAACAGTACCGGCGCATCCTTGAGAAGTGCGCGAGCGATGGCGATGCGTTGTTGCTGGCCGCCGGACAGGCGGGTGCCGCGCTCGCCCAGCTCGCTGGCGAAACCGTCCGGCAATGCATCCAGGAATTCGCTGGCTTCGGCCGAATCTGCCGCACGGCGCACGTCTTCATCGCTGGCGTTCAGGCGGCCGTAGCGGATGTTGTCGGCGGCGCTGGCAGCGAACAGGCTTGGCGCCTGCGGCACCATCGCGATGGCCTCGCGCAGGCGTGCGGGATCCAGCGTGCGGATATCGATGCCGTCCAGCGCGATGTGGCCGGTTTGCGGGTCATGGAAGCGCAGCAGCATGGAAAACACGGTGCTCTTGCCGGCGCCCGATGGGCCCACCAGGGCCACGGTTTCACCCGGCCGCACGTGCAGGCTGAAGCCTTCCAGCGCGGGAGCGTCGGGACGCTGCGGGTAATGGAAGCTGACGTTGTCGAACACGATCTCCCCGCGCACCGGCATCGACAAGGCCGCGGGCTGCGCGGGCGCGGTGATGGCAGGATGTTCTTGCAGCAGCTCGTGGATGCGGCCCATGCCGCCGGCGGCCTTCTGCAGCTCGTTCCAGACCTCCGCCAGTGCACCCACCGAGCCGCCACCGATCAGCGCATACATCACGAACTGACCCAGCGCACCGGCGCTCAGGCGGCCCCCGATGACGTCGTGCGCGCCCGACCACAGCACCAGGATCACCGCGCCGAAGATCAGGCTGATGGCCACGGCGGTGACGATGGCCTGCGCGCCGATGCGCTTGCGCGCAGTGCCCACGGCACTGTCCATCGCCTTGGCATAGCGCGTGCCTTCCCATGCTTCGCGCGAGTGCGCCTGCACCGTGCGAACCGCGCCGAGTGACTCGGTGGCCAGCGCGTTGGCGTCGGCAATGCGGTCCTGGCTGGCGCGCGAGACTTTCTGGATGCGCCGCGCGCCGATGATGATGGGGGCCACCGCCAGCGGGATTCCCAGCAGTGCCCAGGCAGCCAGCTTGGGACTGGTGACGAACAGCATCACCATCGAGCCGATGACGGTCACGCTGCTGCGCAGGGCCACCGACATGCTGGAGGCGATGACGCTGCGCAACAGCTCGGCGTCGGCGGTCAGGCGCGAGACCAGTTCGCCGCTGCGGTTGCGGTCATAGAAGCCGGCGTCCAGTTCCAGCAAGTGGGCGTACAGCTGGGTGCGCAAGTCGGCCACCACGCGCTCGCCGAGCAGGGTGACGAAGAAGTAGCGGGCGGCAGTGGCCAGCGCCAGCGCCAGGATGACCGCCAGTACGAACGCGAAGGTCCGGTCGATATTGGCGCCGCTGCTGAAGCCGTGGTCGATCATCTGCCGGAAAGCCACTGGCAGGCTGAGGGTGGCCGTGGACGAGCAGGCCAATGCGACCAGCCAGGCGCCGAACAGGCCTGAATGCAGGCGGATGAACGGCCACAAGGCACGCAGGGAACCGATGGGCGCCTTGGCCGGCGCCGGGGTGGGGGAATTCATGCGCGCAGTTTAACGCCCGGCTCAGTGCGATGCCGGTTTTGCGGCGGCGGGGTCCAGCATGCGCAGCGCGTCCGGCAGTGTCGCGTCCGGGTGGCGGCGGCGGAACTCGACCAGGCTGGCGCGCGCTTCTTCGGTTTTGCCCTGTTGCAGCAGTTCGCTGATTCGCTGCAGCCAAGCGTTGCGCGCGGCGGGGCTGTCCATCGTGGCGGGAGGGATGTCCTCGGCCGGGGCATCGCTGGCGGCGTCTTGCGCCTGCTTCGCCATCGCTTCGACGGGGCGTGCCTTGGCGGGTGCAGCCGCTTCCGCGGCTGTGCGTGCCAGTGCCGCGGGGGGCGGGGCAGCGGAGGCGGCGGGAAACGCCTCCGGCGCGGGCGGCGGTGGCGGTGCAAGTGGCGATGGCGGAAGTGGCGCGCCACTTGCCGCAGCTGCGGGTGGCGACGCGTTGTCTGACGCGGTGGCCGCCTGCATCGGCGCGGGCATGGGCACGCTGCGCGGCTGCTCCAGCATCACCGCGGGTGCGTCCGATGCTCCCGGTACCGGCGGCGCGGCCGGCGCTGGCTGGACGGGTTTTGCCACGCGCAGGGCGGGCGCTGGCACGGCGCTGACCGCCGGTGCGGGCGCGATGGCTGCTGGCGGGCGGACGTTGTCCATTGCCGGCTCGGCAGGGGCGTGCTGGATCGGCCGGGTCTCCAGCGGCTGCAGTTGCCATGCCAACCCCAGTGCCAGGCCCAGCGAAGCGGTCAGCGTCAGCGGCACGACCCAGCTGCGCCGGCGTCGCGCAGTGACAGGCGCGCTGGCAGCGGCGTGCGCGGCGGCAAGGATGCGCGCATCAAGCGCGGGCGCCGGAGCGTCGCGGCCGCGCAGGCGCGGCAGTTGCGCGGCCAGTGCGCGCTCTTCGGCATCCAGAGGCTCGGGTGGAAAACGGTTCACGGCGACAGCCTCGCACGCAGCTTGTCCATCGCATAGCGCAGGCGCGACTTCACGGTTTCCCGGCCGACGCCGGTCACCTCGCCGATCTCCTCCAGGGTGAGCTCCTGTTCCAGCCGCAGCAGCAGCACGTCGCGCTGTTCCTGCGGCAGCCCGTCCAACGCCAACTGCAACTGGCGGCGGCATTCGAATTCCGACAGCGCGCGCTCGGGGGTGCTGGCATCGGCCAGCCGCGCCAGTCGTTCATCGGCATCGGCGGGCGCGGGCGGGCGGTATTTGAGGCTGCGCCAGTGATCGCCCAGTCGATGGTGGGCGATGGTGTACAGCCAGGTGGCGAAACCGGCACCCCCGGCTTTTTCCGGCACGGACCAGCCGGCACGGGCGGCGATGACCCGCTGCCACACGTCCTGGAACAGTTCGTCGGCCAGAGCATTGTCGCGGAGTTGGCGCAGCAGGTAACGATACAGCTTCAGCCGATGGCGGCCATACAACTGCTCGAACGCGCCCGCATCGCCGGCTGTCCAGGCAATCATCAGGGTCTCGTCGCTGTCGTCTGGCATCTCCACCGGCAGCAGCCTACGGGTTGCGGCAGCGGGCGTGAAGGGGCGCGAGCGGGGCAAGGGTGCGTGGCATGCATGGCGCATGCAGGGGTCAACGCGTGTCAGGGTGGAGCGGGGTTGGCGAATCGCAGCGACATGCACCACGCCGGCGTGGCATCCGGTCGCCGTTGCAGGCAATATGGGGAAAGATGAACGCTTCCTTGACAGATCACCCGTCCTCGTTGCCGGAGAGTGCCAGGCAACGGCGCGGGACGGCGTTTGCGGGCATTGCAGAGCGACTTGCCGGCATGTTGCGAGCCGGCACAAGGGTGCGGGTGGGCTGGCAGCATTCGGCGCTGGGGCAGGGCAGCGATGTCACTGCCTGCGGGGCGCCGCAGGACGAACCGTTGCGGCAAGCGTGGATCGGGCCGGAAGGGGTTGCCTTGCAGGTGGCGGCGAGTCCCGCTCCTGAGTGGCCCGAGGCGCAATGCGCTGGCTGGCTGGCCACGGCACGGCGATTGCTGGAACAGGCCGCGCAGCTTGAATTTGCGGTGGCCCGGATCGATTCACTGCAGCGGTCCGAGCTGCTGCGGCAGGCGCTGTACGAAATCGCCGACCTTGCCGGCAGCAGCCTGGAACTTCCGGTGTTGCTGCGCCGGGTGCATTCGATCGTCGGCGAGCTGATGTATGCCGAGAATTTCTACATCGTGATGTTCGATGACCATCGGCAAACGATGCGCTTCCTGTATTTCGTCGATCAGCTGGACCCCTGGATCAACGACCCGGAACAGGAGATGCCGATCGCCGAGGAAGGCAACACGCTGACCACCCACTTGCTGTTGAGCGGCGAGACGCTGCGCGGGCCCTCGTCGGAATTGCGCAAGCAGTTCGGAATCAGCCAGGACGACAACAACGGGCCGGACAGCGCGGACTGGCTGGGCGTGCCGATGAGCCGCGACGAGCGCGTGGCGGGTGCGCTGGTGGTGCAGAACTACCGGCAGCCGAATGCCTATTCCGAAGACGACCGCATCCTGCTGGCGTTTGTCGCCCAGCATGTGTTGACCGCGTTGGAGCGCCGCGAGGCGCGCAAGCAGCTTGAATCGAGGGTGACCGAGCGCACGGCCGAGTTGCAGCGCGCCAACGAGGAACTGCAGTCCGAGGTGTTCGAACGGCAGCGCGTGCAGGAAATCCAGCGCGCCCTGTTCCGCATCGCCGAGCTGTCGTTGACCAGCGAAAGCCTGGGCCATTTCTACGCCGAGATCCACGACACCGTCAGCGAGCTGCTGTACGCGCGCAACTTCTACATCGCCATGTTGTCCGACGATGGCAGCATGCTCGAGTTCCCGTATTCGGTGGACGAACGCGACCTCGAGCGCCAGCCGCGGAAGCCGGCCGACGGGCTGACCGAATACGTGTTGCGAACCGGCAAGGCGCTGCTGGCCGACCAGGAGTGCATCGCCCGGTTGCGGGCCGAGGGCAAGGTGCGCACCCATGGCAGCATGGCGTACTGCTGGCTGGGCGTGCCGCTGCTGCGTGAAGACAAGGTGGTCGGCGTGATCGCGGTGCAGAGCTACGCGACCGACGTGGTATTCAACAGCCGCGATCAGGATCTGCTGACCTTCGTGGCCTTCCATATCGGCAGCAGCCTGGCGCGCAAACAAGCGCAGGACAGGCTGGTGCTGGCGCATTCCAGCCTGGAGCAGCGGGTCAGCGAGCGTACCCGCGAGCTGGCCGAGGCCAATGCCGAGCTGGTCGAGCAGATCGGCGAGCGCATGCGCGCCGAGCGCAAGCTGATCCACCAGACCCGGCACGATGCGCTGACCGGGCTGCCCAATCGGTTGCAACTGCTGGAGCGGCTGGCGCGCGCCATCGCCGCGGCGAAGGATGATCCGCACACCTGCTTTGCAGTGCTGTTCATGGACCTGGACCGCTTCAAGCTGGTCAATGACAGCGTGGGCCATGCGGTGGGCGATGAGTTGTTGATCGAGGCCGGCCGGCGCATCGTGGACAGCGTGCGCGGCGGTGACGTGGTATCGCGCCTGGGGGGCGATGAATTCGCGATTTTCGCTGAAGGGCTGGACGGGCCAGGCATGGCCGAAGAGCTTGGCAGGCGCATCCTGGCGTCGCTGTCGATGCCGGTCTGGGTGGCCGGCCGCGAGCTGTTCCCCAGCGCCAGTATCGGGATCGCGCTGTGGGATTCACGCTATCGCAGCGGCGAGGAAATGCTGCGCGATGCGGATGCCGCCATGTATCGCGCCAAGAGCGACGGGCGCGACCGCTGCGCGATGTTCGACGAGCAGATGCACCTCGAGGCCATGCGCAGCCTGGACATGGAAATCGATTTGCGCCGGGCGATCCAGTCCGAGCGCTTCGTTCCCTATTACCAGCCCATCGTGCGCCTGGAGTCCGGCGAGGCGGTGGGGCACGAGGCGCTGCTGCGCTGGCGACACGAGCAGCTTGGACTGCTGGTGCCGGGCGAGTTCCTGGACGTGGGCGAAGACAGCGGGTTGATCGAGCAGATCGACTGGCTGATGTTCGCGAAGGTCATCGACGACATGGCTCGCCGCGTGATGCCCGGCTATGTGGCGATCAACGTTTCGCCGCGTCATTTCCGCATGCAGGATTTCGCCACCCGGCTGCTGGCCATGCTGGACGACGCCGGCGTGGAGCCGTCGCGGCTGCGCGTGGAAATCACCGAGGTTGCGCTGCTGGATGATGCGCCACGCACGCTGGACATCTTGGCCCAACTGCGTCGCCATGGCGTGCTGGCGCAGTTGGATGATTTCGGGACCGGCTACTCGGCGTTGTCCTATCTGCACCGCTTCCCGATCGCCAGCCTGAAGATCGACCGCAGTTTCGTGGCGGGATTGGATGCCAATGGCTGCACCGAGAGCGTGGCGGTGGTGCGCGCAATCGTGGCGCTGGCGGTCAGCCTGGGAATCGAGCTGATCGCGGAAGGCGTGGAAACCCGCCACCAGCGCGAGCGCCTGGCCGAGCTGGGCTGCGAATACGCGCAGGGGTTCCTGTTCAGCCCGCCGGTGCCATTGCCAGGCGGCTGAGGCTACTCGCTGGCGCGGGGTTCAAGCACGCGCAGCTGCAGTTCACCATCCCGAAGCCGGGCGCGAACGGCATCTCCGGGGGCAACATCGTCGACGCTGCGGACCACGCGCCCGTCGTCCTGCTGCAGGATGGCGTAGCCACGCGCCACGGTCGCCAGTGGACTGATGGCATGCAGTGAGCGCGCCAGCCCGCGCAGGTGCTGCGCGTCGCGCTGCAAGCGCTGCGCCATCAAGATCTGCGGGCGGTTTTCCAGCGCCAACAAGCGTTCGCGCTGGCGCTGCAGGCGTTGTCGCGGATGATGGGCGCGCAGGGTTGCATCGGCATGGCGCAGGACTCCGCGAGCCCGCTCCAAGCACTGCTGCATGACGTGATCCAGGCGCAGCCGGGCCTGCGCGGCGCGCTGCGCGAGCATCGCCAGCCGGGCCTGCGGGCGCAGTGCGTGCAGGCGCAGGAAACTGCGATCCAGATGCTGCATGCGTTGGCGCAGTGCATTGGCCTGCAGCGACAGCAGTTGCCGCTGCAGCCCGGCAAGGCGTGCGGACAGGGCGGCGGCATCCGGCACCAGCAGTTCGGCGGCCGCCGAGGGGGTGGGCGCGCGCAGGTCGGCGGCGAAATCGGACAGCGAGAAATCGGTTTCGTGGCCGATGGCAGACACGACCGGCGTGGTGCTGGCGGCGATGGCCCTTGCCAGCGCCTCGTCATTGAACGCCCACAGGTCTTCCAACGAGCCGCCGCCGCGCGCCAGCAGGATGGCATCGTAGCGACCGCAGGCATCAGCGCGTTGCAGCATGGCCTTGATCTGCGCCGCAGCGCCTTCGCCTTGTACGGGCACCGGCAGCAATTCCACCTCGAGCAGCGGGAAACGGCGGCGCAACACGCTGGTGATGTCGCGGATCACCGCGCCCGAGGGCGACGTCAGCACCGCCAGCCGGCGCACGAAGCCGGGCAGGGCGCGCTTGCGCCCGGCATCGAACAAGCCCTCCTTGGCCAGTCTTGCCTTCAATGCCTCAAGGGCCTGGCGCAGGGCGCCTTCGCCGGCCTCCTCCATGGTGTCCAGCACCAGCTGGTAATCGCCACGGGCTTCGTACAGGGTCAGCCGACCGCGCGCCTGCACCCGCAGCCCCTCGCGTGGCGCGAAACGCAGCCATTGGCTCTTTGGCTTGAACAGCGCGCAACGCACCTGCGCGCGTGCGTCCTTGAGGGTGAAATACAGATGCCCGGATGCCGGGCGCGACAGATTGCCGATCTCGCCTTCCACCAGCACCTGCGAAAACGTGCCTTCCAGCAGATCGCGGGCGAGCGTGTTCAGTTGGCTGGGAGTGAGCACGTGGTCAGAGGCGAACATCCCCGCAGCATATCGCTGTGCGACGGCGGCGGCGATGGTTTGCATCGGGTTGCCGCAACGCGTGGCCGCACGGCAGTAAAATGCGCGAATGAACCCAGCCCATCGCGACACTTCCCCGGTGCACACCCCGTTTGGCCCGCTTCCCCGGCGCATCACCCGCCAGGTCGAGATTGGCGGGGTGAAGGTGGGCGGCGGCGCACCGGTGGTGGTGCAGTCGATGACCAATACCGATACCGCCGACGTGGCGGGGACGGCCAGGCAGGTCGCCGAGCTGTGGCGCGCCGGATCCGAGCTGGTGCGGGTGACGGTGAACAATGCCGAATCCGCGGCGGCGGTGCCGCGCATCGTCGAGAAGCTGGCGATGATGGGCGTGAACGTGCCGATCATCGGTGACTTCCACTACAACGGGCATACCCTGCTGGGCAACGAGCCGGCGTGTGCCCAGGCGCTGGCCAAGTACCGGATCAATCCCGGCAACGTCGGCTTCGGCAAGAAGAAGGACACCCAGTTCGCGCAACTGATCGAGTTTGCGATCCAGTACGGCAAGCCGGTACGGATCGGTGCCAACTGGGGCTCGCTGGACCAGGCACTGGCGGTGCGGCTGATGGACGAAAACGCCCGGCGCGCCACGCCCTGGGATGCCGGCCGGGTGATGCGCGAGGCGCTGATCCTGTCGGCGCTGGAGTCGGCGCAGCGTGCGGTGGAGCTGGGCCTGCCGGCCGAGCGCATCCTGCTCAGCGCCAAGGTCAGCGGCGTGCAGGAGTTGGTCGCCGTGTATCGCGACCTGGCGCTGCGCAGCGATTTCGCCCTGCATCTCGGCCTCACCGAAGCCGGCATCGGCAGCAAGGGAATCGTGGCGTCCAGCGCGGCATTGGGCGTGCTGCTGCAGGAAGGCATTGGCGACACCATCCGCATTTCGCTGACGCCGGAGCCCGGCGCGTCGCGCACGCAGGAGGTGATCGTGGCGCAGGAGCTGCTGCAGACCATGGGCCTGCGCGCGTTCACGCCGATGGTCACCGCGTGTCCCGGCTGCGGCCGCACCACCTCGGAGTTTTTCCAGGAGCTGGCGAAGGTGGTGCAGGAGCACGTGCGCGCAAGGATGCCCCAGTGGAAGATCAGCCATCCCGGTGCCGAAAACATGACGCTGGCGGTGATGGGTTGCGTGGTCAACGGGCCCGGCGAATCGCGCCACGCCAACATCGGCATCTCGCTGCCCGGCACCGGCGAAGCGCCCTCCGCGCCGGTGTTCGTGGATGGCGAGAAAACCGTGACCCTGCGCGGCGACAACATCGCGCACGACTTCATCGGCCTGATCGATGGGTACGTGGAAACGCATTACCGCGCTCGCGCCGGGGGATGACCGCTGCCGGCTGCAGGACTCGTTAGACTGGGTGATGGACGCTTCGGGGGGAAGCATGGCCAGTCGTCGCGCGAGTTTTCCGCTGTATCTCTACATCACGCTGCTGTCGGTCGCGCTGGTGGTGGCGTCCGGGGAAATGCTGCGCTGGTATGGCGACCTGATTCCGGGTGCCGGCGAATTCGTCGTGCTGGTGGTGGCTGCAGCCGTGGTGGCGTTGCTGGTCTCGCGGCGGATCGTTGCCCCGCTGGAGCAACTGGCGCGGGAAGCGGAGGCGGTTCGCAACTTCGACTTCAGCGACCACCCCGTCATTCAATCGCAGATCACCGAAATCGGCGAACTGGGCCGTGCATTCGACCAGATGCGCGATACCGTGCGCCGCTTCCTGCGCATCAATCGCAGGATCGCGGTTGAAACCGACTTCGATGCGCTGCGCCCCTGGTTGCTGGACAGGCTGGTGGACATCGCCGATGCCCGGGGCGGCGCGCTTTATCTGGTGGATCAAACCAGTGACGCCCTGCGCGTTGCGGCGCTGGACCTGGAGGGCGGCAAGGCCAAGCCGGCGCCAGAACTGCCTTCACTGGATCCGCAGGCGATGCCGGCATTGAT
Organism: Thermomonas paludicola; assembly: GCF_024498955.1. Lineage (GTDB taxonomy): Bacteria > Pseudomonadota > Gammaproteobacteria > Xanthomonadales > Xanthomonadaceae > Thermomonas > Thermomonas paludicola. Next base: position 1,063,076 of record NZ_CP093311.1, read on the forward strand.
GACGGCCGCGCGCGAGGGCATGCAGCGGCTCGGCGGGCGGTTGTCGGAGGAGGAATTGCGCGCGCTGGGAATCGACCCGGCGTTTGCCTCGATGGACGTGCTGGTGCTGCCGCTGCGCGATCGCCGCGACTTCCTGTTGGGCATGTTGCTGCTGTTCAAGGCGGAGGCCATCGATGCCGCCAGCGCGAGCTTCATCGAGGCGCTGGCCGCCAGCGCGGCAACGTCGGTGGAAACACAGGAGCTTCTGCGCGCGCAGAAGGCGATGGTGGAGGCGACGATCCGCATGGTCGCCGATGCGATCGATACCAAAAGCCCCTATACCGGAGGGCACTGCACGCGCGTGCCGGAGCTCACCTTCATGCTGGCGCGCGCTGCATGTGATGCCAGCGAGGGGCCGTTCGCCACCTATGCGCTGGATGCGGAGCAGTGGGAAGCCCTGCAGATCGCCGGTTGGCTGCATGACTGCGGCAAGGTGACCACGCCCGAACACGTGGTGGACAAAGCCACCAAGCTGGAGACGATTTACAACCGCATCCACGAGATCAGGACGCGGTTCGAGGTCCTCAAGCGCGATGCCGAGGTGGAGTATTGGAAGGCGCTTGCACAGGGGGGCGAGGAATGCACTTTGCGCCGGCGTCGCGATGCGCTGCTGGCCGAGCTGGATGCGGACTTCGCGTTCGTGGCCGAGTGCAACCTGGGGGGCGAATTCCTGTCGCCTGCACACCGCCAGCGACTGCAGCAGATCGGTGAGCGGCGCTGGCTGCGCACGCTGGACGACGGCCTGGGCCTGTCGCGCGACGAGGCTGAGCGCAAGCCCGGGCCCGCGCCAGCGTTGCCGGTGGAGGAGCGGCTGCTGGCCGACAGGCCCGAGCATCGCATTGCCCGCCCGCAGCGCGAATACCTTGCGCCGGACAATCGATGGGGCTTTGCGATGGAGGTCCCCGAGCTGCTGTATGACCACGGCGAACTGCACAACCTGTGCATCAGTCGCGGCACACTGACCGGCGAAGAGCGCTACAAGATCAACCAGCACATCGTGAATACCATCGTGATGCTGGATGCGCTGCCCTTGCCGCGGCACCTTCGCCGGGTGCCGGAAATCGCCGGCGGCCACCACGAGAAACTGGACGGCACGGGTTATCCGCGCCGGCTGGATCGCAGCCAGCTGAGCATGGAAAGCCGGATGATGGCGATTGCCGACATCTTCGAGGCATTGACCGCAGGTGATCGTCCATACAAACCGGGCAAGACCCTGTCGCAGGCATTGTCGATCATGGCGAGGATGTGCCAGGAGCAGCACATCGATCCCGAGTTGTTCGAGCTGTTCCTGCGCTCTGGCATATATCGCGCCTATGCGCTGCGCTACCTGCATCCCGAGCAGATGGATCCGATACGGATCGACGACTACCTCTGATCTGCAGCCGTTGGTTGGGCGGGCTGCGGGGGCTGCAGGCGCACGCAGTTGCGCCCTTCATTCTTGGCGCGGTACAGGGCAACGTCGGCCGCCGCCATCAAGCGGCTGCGGGTGTCGCATTGCGGGCCGAGTGCCGCAATCCCGATGCTGATGGTGATCCGTTGCGGTTCGCCGCCCGGGGCGAAGGGGGTCGCTGCCACCGCTTCGCGCAGCCGTTCCGCGCACTCGCGCGCGGTGTCCAGCCCGCACTCCGGCAGCAGCAGGGCGAATTCTTCGCCGCCGATGCGGGCTGCCACGTCATCGCCGCGGGCGTGGCGGCGCACCAGCCCGCCGATTTGGCGCAGGACTTCGTCGCCGCTGATGTGGCCATGACGGTCATTGATGGGCTTGAACAGGTCGACGTCGATGATGCACAGCGCAAGCGGGCGCTGGTGGCGCATCGCGCGGCCGATTTCCTTGTCGGCCAGTTCGGTGAAGTGGCGTCGGTTGCACAGCTCGGTCAGCGCGTCGTGCACGGCAAGTTGGTAGATCTCCTCGTGATAGCGCGCTTCCACGCTGTCCTGGCTGATGAACTTGAGGATGCTTTCGCCAACCGTGATCTGGTCGCCATCCGCCAGCTCGACGTCGGCATCGAGCGGCGCATGGTTGAGCCGGGTGGGATTGGTCGCGCCGAGGTCGGTCAGCCGGTACTGGCTGCCGTCGCGGCGAATCCTGCAATGGCGACGCGATACGCTGTTGTGGGCGATGACCAGGTCGGATTCGGGCGAGCGCCCCACGATGACCGGCTGCTCGCGGATGTCGGCGCGGCGGCCGATGCCCTCGCCGTGGATCACCACCACGCAGGCCGAGCGCGGCGTCGGATGCAGCGGGCCGTCGCTGAACAGCGTGCGCTGGGTGGTTTGGTGCGGCGTGCTGTCGTTGCTCATGCTGGCGCTGGCGGCTGCGTTGATGGAGTGTAGCGTTTGCGCGCGCCGGCGGCGGCTGTGCCGATCACTCGCCCGGCGGGTTGGCTTCGTTGACCGCCCTGGATGCGGCATGGCGCGCCAGCACGGCTTCACGATGCGCGATGTAGAACGTCGACCCAAGAATGATCCCCGCGCCCAGCAGGGTGGAGGTGCCGACCGATTCGCCAAACAGCAGCCAGCCGGCCAGGGTGACGATGGGCAGCTGCATGAAGCTGATCGGAGTCAGCGCGGAGACATCGCCCAGCTTCAGGGCGCGCGTCCACAGCAGTTGGCCCACGGTGCCCATCAAGCCGGTGGCCAGCAGCCACAGCCAGGCGATGCCGCTCGGCCAGTGCCAGACGAACAGTGACGGCACCAGCGACATCGGCACCCAGAGCGCATAGGTCCAGAACACGATGGTGTCGGCCTTGTCGGTCTGCGACAGCTGCTTGATCTGCACCGCCACCAGCGCACTCAGCACTGCTGCTGCCACGGCCACCAGGGTGGACGCGCTGAACGCATGCGACCACGGGTGGACGATGATCAGCACGCCGAGAAAACCAAGGGCCACTGCGGTCCAGCGGCGGGCGCGCACGCGCTCACCCAGCATCAGGATGGCGGCGATGGTGACGAAAATCGGTGAGGAGTAGGTCAGCGAAATCGCCTGCGCCAGGGGCAGGTTGGCGATCGCCCAGAACCCGCAGAACATACTGGCGATGCCGATTCCCGTGCGAATCAGGTAACGCGGCAGCTGCCTGGTGCGCACGCTGTCGGCAAATGCGGCGGCCGGCCGTGGTTGGCGAAATGCGGGCACGGCCAGCATCGGCAACAGCGTCATGAAGCCGAACAGGTTGCGGAAAAACGCCACTTCCCACGTCGGAATGGATTTCGAGGCCAGCCGGATGAAGATCGCCATCAGGCCGAAGCCCAGCGTGCTGCCGAGCATCAGCAGCGCGGCGTGGGCGTGGGTGTTCTTCGGCGCACTCACCACGCCGCCCCCACGATGCGAGGCTCCGGTTCGATGGCCACGCCGAAGCGTGCATGCACGGACGCCGCGATGCGATGGGCCAAGTCCAGCAATTGCATGCCGGTTGCCTGGCCATGGTTGACCAGCACCAGCGCATGTGACGCCGCAACGCCGGCATCACCGTCGCGATGGCCTTTCCATCCGCATTGGTCGATCAGCCAGGCAGCCGAGAGCTTGCGGCTGTCATCGCCGGCGCCACGGAAGACCGGCATGGCGGGGAAATCGGCGAGCAGGGCGTCAGCCTGCGCGCAGGCAATGATCGGGTTCTTGAAAAAGCTGCCGGCGTTGCCCAGCAGGGCGGGATCGGGAAGCTTTCTGCGGCGAATGCGGATCACCGCTTCGGCCACCTGCGACGCGCGTGGCGTGCCTTCAATGCCCATTGCCTGCAGCGCGTCGGTGATGCCAGCGTAAGCCAGTCGCGGCTGGAACGCGCGGTCCAGCACGAATTCCACCGCCGTCACGATGTAGCGGTCCGGCGCGTGCTTGAACAGCGAGTCGCGATAGGCAAACGCGCACGCCTCCGCGGCGAGGCGCACGAAACGGCCGTCGAGGCGGTCGAAGGCGTCCACGGCATGCACGCGTTCGCCCACTTCCATGCCATAGGCGCCGATGTTCTGGATCGGCGCGGCGCCCACCGTGCCCGGGATCAAGGCGAGGTTTTCGAGGCCGCTCAGGCCGTGGCCCAGCGTCCACAGCACGAAGTCATGCCAGACCACGCCGGCATCGGCGCGCACGATGACCGTTTCGCCACGGTCCTCGGCAAGGGCAATGCGGCGCGTCTCCAGCGCCAGCACCACGCCCGGCGCGTCGCCGGCAAACAACAGGTTGCTGCCGCCGCCCAGCACCAGCGTGGACGCAGCGCGCGGCATTGCGTAGCCGAACAATTCGGGCAGCGCTTGCGCATCGCTGACGTCCACCAGCATCGGCGCCTTGGCGCGCACTCCAAAGGTGTTGCGTGCATCCAGCCGGGCATTCTCGGTGATGCGATAACCGCTGCCGCTGGCGAGGTTCATTCCGGGGGCAGGGTGCCGCGACTGGGGGCTTCCTTGCGCCGGCGCAGGGCGTCAACGCACTCGCTGATCAACGCCGGGCCGCGATAGATCAGCCCGGTGTACAGCTGCACCAGCGACGCACCGGCCGCCTGCTTGGTTGCCGCATCGGCGCCGTGCAGGATGCCGCCAACGCCGACCAGCGGGATGTTGTCCGGCAGGCGCGTGCGCAGCATGCGCAGCACGGTGGTGGCGCGGCTCATCAATGGCGCGCCGGACAGCCCGCCGGCTTCCAGCGCGCGGCGCGACTCTTCCACGCCTTCGCGCGAAATGGTGGTGTTGGTGGCAACCACGCCATCCACCTGCAAATCGCCCAGCACGCGGCCGGCCGCATCGATGTCGTTGTCGGACAGGTCCGGTGCGATTTTCACCAGCACCGGGACGCGCTTGCCGTGTTGGCCCGCCAGCTTTTCCTGCTCGTCGCGCAAGGTGCCGACCAGTCGCCGAAGCGCCTGCTCTTCCTGCAGCTCGCGCAAGCCAGCGGTGTTCGGCGAGGAGATGTTGACCGTCACGTAGTCGGCCACCGCATAGACCCTGCGCAGGCACAGCAGGTAGTCGGCGGCGGCGTCCTCGTTCGGGGTGTCCTTGTTCTTGCCGATGTTGATGCCCAGCAGGCCGGTCTTGCGCTTGGCGCGCTCGACGTTTTGCACCAGCGCATCCACGCCCTCGTTGTTGAAGCCCATGCGATTGATCACCGCTTCGTGCTGCGGCAAACGGAACATGCGCGGCCTGGGATTGCCGGGCTGCGGCAGCGGCGTGACCGTGCCGACTTCCACGAAGCCGAAGCCCAGCGCCAGCAGCGCGTCGATATGCGCGCCATTCTTGTCCAGGCCTGCGGCAAGGCCGACCGGATTGGGAAAGGTCAGGCCCAGCACCTTGACCGGCATCGGCCGGGGCGGCTTGGCCAACAGGGAGCCCAAGCCGCTGCGGTAGGCCGCTTCAAGCGAAAACAGGCCGAGGCCATGCGCGCGCTCGGCATCGAACCCAAACAGGAACGGGCGGGCAAGCGAGTACAAGTGCTCAGTGCCCCGACATCGCGATCAGCGCCGCCAGCCCGCCGAAGAACAGGAACAGCGCCGCCACTACAAGCACGCTCAAGCCGATGATCAGGTATCCCATCACCAAGCCGGCCACCGCCAGGCCGTCGCCTTCCAGCGTGCCCTGCGAACGGCGGATCTCGCTGCGGGCCATGTGCCCGCAGATGACTGCAACAACGCTGCCCACGAAGGGCAGCAGGTTCCAGCCGAGGATGCCGAACACCAGGCTGACCACGGCCAGCACGCTGGTTTGACGGATGGGTGTGCTCATGGCGTTCCCTCAGAGATCGAACTTGATGCCCTGGGCCAGCGGCATGGAGTCGGAGTAGTTGATGGTATTGGTTTGTCGGCGCATGTAGGCCTTCCACGCATCCGAACCCGACTCGCGGCCGCCGCCGGTCTCCTTTTCACCGCCGAACGCGCCGCCGATTTCGGCGCCGCTGGTGCCGATGTTGACGTTGGCAATGCCGCAGTCGGAACCGGACGCCGCCAGGAACGCTTCGGCGCGCTTGAGGTTGGTGGTGAAGATGGACGAGCTCAGGCCCTGCGGCACCGCGTTCTGCATGTCGATGGCATCGTTCAGGTCGCGGTACTTCATCACATACAGGATGGGCGCGAAAGTCTCGTGCTGCACGATCTCTGCATCGTTGCTCAGGCCGGTGACGATGGCTGGCAGCACGAAGTTGCCCGGACGGTCGATGGCGTCGCCGCCGGTCTCCACCTTGCCGCCTGCGGCCTTGGCCTTGGCGATGGCGTCGAGGTAGGCATCCACGCCGTCCTTGCTGTTCAGCGGGCCCATCAGGTTGGCCGGGTCGGTGGGGTCGCCGATCTTCTTTTCCACCTGCTTGTAGGCGGTGACCAGCTTGGCCAGCACGTCTTCATAGATGGATTCGTGCACGATCAGGCGGCGGGTGGTGGTGCAGCGTTGGCCGGCAGTACCGACCGCGCCGAACACGATCGCCGGAATGGCCAGCTTCAGGTCGGCGGTTTCATCGACGATGATCGCGTTGTTGCCGCCCAGTTCCAGCAGGCTGCGGCCCATGCGGCGCGCGCAGCGCTCGCCGACCATGCGGCCGACCTTGGTGCTGCCGGTGAAGCTGATCAGCGGGATGCGGCTGTCATCGACGAACTGTTGCGCCAGCTCGCTGCCGGCATCGTTGAACAGGAAGAAGATGTCCGGGAAGCCGCCGTTGCGCAGCGCTTCGTTGCAGATCTTCATCGACGCGATCGCCGACAGTGGTGTCTTGGGCGAAGGCTTCCAGATGCAGATGTCGCCGCAGATGCCAGCGACAAAACTGTTCCACGCCCACACCGCGACCGGGAAATTGAACGCGCTGATGATGCCGACCAGACCGATCGGGTGCCACTGCTCGTACATGCGGTGGCCGGGGCGCTCGCTGTGCATGGTCAGGCCGTACAGCTGGCGCGACAGGCCGACCGCGAACTCGCCGATGTCGATCATTTCCTGCACCTCGCCGTCGCCTTCCGGCTTCGACTTGCCCATCTCCAGCGCCACCAGCGACCCCAGGGCGTCCTTGTGCGTGCGCAGCGCATCGGCGCACAGGCGAATGGCTTCGCCGCGACGTGGGGCCGGGGTGGTGCGCCAGATCTTGAATGCGGCCTGGGCGCGCTCGACGATCAGGTCGTAGTCGGCCTGCGAGGACGCATGCACGCGCCCCAGCACTTCGCCGGTGGTCGGATTGACCGGTTCGATCACGCCGGCGTCGGTGGTCTTCGACCATTCGCCGTTGCCGAGATAGGTGCCGGATTCGACGGCATTCAGGCCAAGCGCGGTGAGCACGGGATGGGACATGGCGGGACTCCGATAAGTGCAAAAAATGCGGGACGACGAGTGAAGACGAACGAGGGGCGAGCCAGAAACCGGCGAGCGCCTGATGTGCCGGCGGTTGCCTGTTGCTCACGACGCGTCATTCACCTTCCGATGCGCTGGTGACCCCGGCCCGATTCGAACGGGCGACCTTCCCCTTAGGAGGGGGACGCTCTATCCAGCTGAGCTACGGGGCCACAATCCGGGAATTATCGCAGCAGGCCGGGCATTAGCCAATCCGCCGGGGAAAATTTCGATTCGCCGCATGAATTTTGCGAATTGACCAAGGTGATTCACCAATCCAGCAAGCGCGCCCGCAGCGCATCAGCATCGTTGCCCATGGGCTCCGCGCTGCTGGGCTGCTGCAGCATGGCCAGCAGGCAAGGCGGCGGGGGCACGTCGTGTTCGACCAGCGGTTCCACCACGTCCGGGAACTTGGCCGGATGGGCGGTGGCGACGGCGGCCCAGTCGCCTTGTTCGCCGCGCGCGCGCAGGCGGTCCAGCACCTCGGCGGCGCAGGCGGTGTGCGGGCAGACCACGTGGGCGCGCGCGTCGCGGGTGCGGACGATGGCGGCGCGGATCTGGTCGTCGCTCACCGTTTCGGCGCGCAGGGTGACGCGCAGATCGTCGGCGTCCGGGTAGAGGAAGCGCAGGCGCTCGAAATTGCTGGGCGCGCCCACGTCCATCGCATTCGCCAGCGTGGCGATGCTGGGCTGTGGCGCGTAGTCGCCGCCGGCGAAGAAGTCCGGCAGCACGGTGTTGGCGTTGCTGGCCAGCACCAGTTCGCCGATCGGCAGGCCCATGCGCTTCGCCAGCAGGCAGGCCAACGCGTTGCCGAGGTTGCCGGTGGGGACGACGAAATTTAGTGCGCGCCCGGTCGCGCGCCAGTGCACCAGCGAGGCGTGCGCGTAATAGGCGGCCTGCGGCAGCAACCGGCCGAGGCTGATGCTGTTGGCCGAGCCCAGCGGCACGTCGCGGCGGAAGTCGGCATCGGCCAGCAGGGTCTTCACAAGGCGCTGGCAGTCGTCGAAGCTGCCGTCCACGCGGAACGCGCGGATGTTGTCGCCGAAGCAGCCGAGCTGGTGGGCCTGCCGCTTCGATACGCGGCCATCGGGATAGAGGATGGCGACGCGGAAGCCGGGCCGGCCGTGGAAGGCGGCGGCCACCGCCGCACCGGTGTCGCCGGAAGTGGCGACGAGGATGGTCAGCGGCTTGTCGCCACGCGGCAGCGCGGCCAGGCAGCCGGCGAGGAAGGCCGCGCCGTAATCCTTGAACGCGGCGGTGGGGCCGTGGAACAGCTCCAGCAGGAAGTCGCTGGGCTTGCCGAAACCGACCAGCGGCGGTTCGACGACGAAGGCGTCGCGGCAGATGGTGGGCAAGGCATCGGCCAAAACGCCGCCCGCGAAGAACGGGGCGAGGAAGCGAGTGGCGACGTCGGCCAGCGTGTCCGCGCCGTCGAACTGCGCGGGCGTGAATGACGGCCACGTCTCGGGCATGTACAAGCCGCCATCCGGCGCCAGGCCGGCGGCGATGGCATCCGCGATCGACACGGCCGGCGCGCGGCCGCGCGTGCTGCGCGCGTTCATGCCAGCACCTGCGCGGCCGGGCCCGCCACGGGCGTGAGATGCAGGTCGCTGTCGATGCCGGCGGCGGCAAACGCTGCCTGCATTGCCGCACCCGCGCGCCGGGCGGTGGCGTCGTCCTCGTACCAGGCGAACACGCTGGGTCCCGCGCCGGAAATGCTGGCGCCCATGGCATCGGCATCCAGGGCGGCCTGCTTCACCGCAGCGAAGCCCGCGATCAGCGGCGCGCGGCGCGGTTCCACCAGCACGTCCGCAAGGCCCGCCCGCACCAGCGACGCGTCGCCGCGCTCGCAGCCCAGCAGCACCTGCGCCAGGTTCGCGCTTTGCGCCACGAACTCCTTCAGCGCATAGGCGCCGGCCAGCGCTTCGCGCGCACGGCGGGTTTCCAGCACCGCGTGCGGATGCACCACGGCGGCGTGCCATGCGGCCGGCACGTCGATCCTGGTCAAGCGGTCGGCGGTCGCCAGCACCAGCCCGCCCAACAGCATGGGGCCGACGTTGTCGCCGTGCCGGCCGCCGCTGGCGACGGCCTCACCGGCCAGCGCGTGCGGATACAGGGCGTGCGGCGACAGCGGCGCCTCCAGCAGCGCGTTCGCCGCCACCAGCGCGGCCACGCAGGACGCCGCGGAGCCGCCCAGCCCGGAGCCGAGCGGAATGCCCTTGTCCAGTTCCAGCTCGAAGCCGAACGGCAGGGCCAGCGCCTCGCGCAGCGCGATCAGCGCCATGCCGGCGGTATTGCGTCCGGCGTCCAGCGGCAGGTCGGTGACGGCGCCGCGGATCGCGGTGATCCGCACCGTCGGCGCGTCGATGCGGCGCACGGTGGCGGTGTCGCCGATGCCTTTGATGCTGTGGCCGAGCACGTCGAAGCCGACGCCGACGTTGCCGACCGAGCCGGGCGAGAACGCGCGCGCCTCGAACTGCGCGCCGCTCACAGCTTGGCTCCCAGCGCGGCGGCCAGCCGCAGCAGGTCGGAGAACACGCCGGCGGCGGTGACGTCCGGCCCGGCGCCGGGACCTTGCACGACCAGCGGGTTGTCGCAGTAGCGGCGGGTGGTGAATGACACGCAGTTGTCCGTCAGGCGCAGGTGGGCGAAGGCATGGTCGGCGGGAAGTTCGCGCAGCGCAACGGACGCCTTGCCATCTCGCTCCAACCGGGCGACATATCGCAGCACGCAGCCGTTCGCGCGTGCGGCGTCCAGCCGGGCCCGCATCGGCGCGTCCAGGGTTTCCAGCCCGGCCATGAAGGCATCGCGGTCGGCCCCGCGCAGGGCATCGGGAACCAGGCTTTCCACTTGCACGTCGGCCAGCGACAGCGGCATGCCGGACTCGCGGGCCAGGATCACCAGCTTGCGCGCCACGTCGGTGCCGGACAGGTCGTCGCGCGGGTCGGGTTCGGTGTAGCCCAGCGCGTGCGCTTCGCGCACCAGTTCGGAGAACGGTTTGCCGCCGTCGAACTTGTTGAACAGCCAGGCCAGCGTGCCGGAGAAGATGCCGTCGATGGCGAGCAGTTCGTCGCCGGTATCCAGCAGGTCGCGCAGGGTGGAAATCACCGGCAGGCCCGCGCCCACCGTGGCTTCGTAGCGGAAGCGAGCGCCGCTTTTCGCACGCGCCGCGCGGATCGCCTCGTAGCGTTCCAGCGGGCCGGCACCGGCCTGCTTGTTCGGCGTGATGACGTGGATGCCGGCGGCCAGCCAGTCCGGATAGCGCTGCGCCACGTTGTCGCTTGCGCTGCAGTCGATGACAACCGCGTGTGGCAGGTGCGTGTCCAGCAGGTGCGCGGCCAGCGCGTCGAGGCTGTTTTCCGATGGCGCGGCCTGCATGCGCGCGCGCCAGTCGGCGTCGTCGCCGTGTTCGCACAACCACAGTGTGTTCCGGGTGGCCAGTGCGCGCAGGCGCAGGTCGATGTTGGCGTCGCGGCGCAGGCGCGGCAGCGCGGCCTGCAGCTGGTCGAGCAGGGCGCCGCCGACCTTGCCGGGGCCGATCACCGCCAGGGCAATGGTCTGCGGCGACAGCCAGAACGCGGCGTGCACGGCGCGCAACGCACGCGCGGCGTCGGCGGCGTCGATCGCCACCGAGATGTTGCGCTCGGATGCGCCCTGCGCGATCGCGCGGATGTTGACCCGGGCGCGCGCCAGCGCGTCGAACATCCGCGCGGCCACGCCCGGCGTGCCGGCCATGCCGTCGCCGACTGCGGCCAGCACGCTGACGCCGGCCAGCAGGGTCACGCCCTGTACCTGCGCGCCGGCCAGTTCGCGGGCGAAGGCCTCGCGCAGGGCGTCGCGCGCGGCGGCGGCTTCGCGCTGGTGGACCACGCAGCAGATCGAGTGTTCGGACGAACCCTGCGAGATCATCACCACCGAGATGTGCGCGGCATGCAGCGCGGCGAACACGCGCTCGGCGGTGCCAGGCACGCCGATCAGCCCCGCGCCCTCCAGGCACACCAGCGCCAGGTCGCTGCCCAGCGTCAGCCCCTTCACCGGGCCGGCGGCGCTGCGGTCGCCATCGGCGTCGATGCGGGTGCCGGGGAACTCGGGGCGGAAGGTGTTGCGCATCAGGATCGGCAGGCCGCGCGCGATGGCCGGGGTCATCGTTTGCGGGTGGATCACCTTGGCGCCGAAATAGGCCAGCTCGCAGGCTTCGCGGTAGCTCATCGCGGCCAGCGGCACCGCTTCCGGCACGATCCGCGGATCCGCCGACAGCACGCCATCGACATCGCTCCAGATGTGCAGTTCGTCGGCCTCGAACAGGCTGGCGAAGATCGCCGCGGAATAGTCGCTGCCGTTGCGGCCCAGCGTGGTGGGCAGGCCGCGTTCGTCGCGGGCGACGAAGCCGGTGATGTTGACGCGCGACTGCGGATGGCGCGCGCGCCAGTCGGCCAGCAGTGCCGCGCTGGCCTGCCAGTCGACCACCGCGCCGAGATCGGTGTGGCGCACCACCAACACCTCGCGCGCGTCCAGCAGGGCGTAGTCGCCGCCGCGTTCGGCCAGGTGCGCGTGCAGCAGCGCGGTCGAGAGCACTTCGCCCATGCCGTGGATGCGCTCCAGCGCGGTGCGGCCCGGCTGGCGCAGCAGCGAAGTCGCTTGCAGCAGCTCGGCCAGTTCGTCGCAGAGCGCGTCGATCCGCGCCAGCATCGCATCCGGATGCGCCAGCAATGCACGCGCGGTGTCGCAGTGGCGCAGGCGCAGGGCATCGAGCGCGTCCTGCCATTCGGCGCCGGCAGTGGCCGCATCGCCCAGTGCGACCAGCGCATTGGTGGTGCCGTGCATCGCGGAGGTGATCGCGATCTGTCGCGAGGCGGTATCCGTCAGCAGCAGGTCGGCGACATGGCGGATGCGCCCGGCATCGGCCAGCGAACTGCCGCCGAACTTGTGTGCGCGGAAAACGGGTTGGGGTGCTGCGGGCTGCGAGGGAACCATGAAGCCTCCGAAGGGGCTCCACATCGCGTCAGGAAAGGGCTGCAACCGCCCCGCCTCTGTCGAGGTGCGGGGCCGTGGTTGGATGATTTATCCGCGCATGACCGACCGCACCGGGCGAGTGGTACCGGTGCCGGTGGTAATGGTCGTGGTGGTGGTCATGCGGCGGGACATGGGCCGACTCTGCTGCACTGCAGCGAACCTTGTCAAGTGGTGGTTACGGGTGGAACCGTGGCATCACTGTTGCTGGCATGCGCAGAAAGGTCACTGTCAGTGTCACCCGCAACAGGTCGGGCTAGCTAGCGGTGCCGGTGCACCAGGAACGACCGCCCTTCGACGGCGTAGTCGTGCCAGCGCTCGACCTCGAGCTCGGGATGCGCGGCCAACAGCTCGCGCAGCGCGCGGCGCTCGCCGGTTGCGTTCGACGCGTGGTTGGCATGGAACTCGTCGAACAGCAGAACCGAGCCCTGCTGCAGCACCGGCGCGACGAATTCAAGCGCCACCTTGGCCGCCTCGTAGACGTCGCAGTCGATGTGCACCACGGCCGCGGCGTCAATGCCGAGACGCTCGCGCAGGCCCGGCTCGGCCAGGCTCTCGCGGAAGTCGCCCGGCACCGACGCGCAGCGTGCCGGATCGAGCCCGGCGACGCGCCAGTTGTGCTCGAAGGTCTCGCGGTTCGAGCAGTAGGTACCGTCGGCGTAGACCTCGTCGTTGCGCGCGCCGAGGATGCCGGTGAAGCTGTCGAAGCCGAAAAAGCGCATCGACGGACAGCGCTGCGCCATCGAGTGCCAGGCGAGCGTGAACGTGCGGCCGTCGAAGGTGCCGAACTCGAGGTAGTGGCCGCGCCGCAGGTTGGCGGCAACCTTGCCAGCCTCGTTGAACATCACTTCGTAGTGGATCGGGTTGACGCGCACTTGCGCTGGCCCGATGAACAGCGTGCGCGCGTACAGCGTATTGACGATGAAGCCGCGCGCCTTCAGGAAGCCGGTTGCCGCGTGCAGCGCCTTCAGCACGAGCTGGTCGGCGTCGGCGAGCAGGATCAGCGTATTGCCGCCATCGGCGCCATCGGGCAGCGCCGCCTCGATCAGCGCCGACTGCGCCGCGACGGGCGCAGGCAGCGTCACGGCGAAGCCCTCGTAGCCGTCCATCAGCGGCTGGCAATCGGGAATCGCCCGGGCCAGCCCGTCGGCGGTGCCGAGCAGCAGGATGTTGCGCAGTGCCGGCCCGAAGGCATCGATGTTGCGTACCAGCAGTGATGAACCTTCGGCGAACGGCATCGGCGCGATCCTTCAGAAGAACCCGTATTTCGAAGTTGGCTCGTCGACGCCGACGCCCTGCGCGTTGATCGGCCGGTTCATCGAATCGAAGGCAGCGCGCTTGCGCACGTCCTGGCAGGTGTAGTCGCTCGCGAACAGTTGACCGACCGCGCCGGGCAGGTGGCAATGGTCGTGGTGATGGTCATGTGACGGGACATGGGGCGACTCTGCTGCACTGCGGCGAAGCTTGTCAAGCGGTGGTTGCGGGTGGAGCGGATGGCGCCTGCTCGTCGTTCCGTGACGCCACGATGGCCGTCGCCGTCATGTCGGCGGTCACGTTGCCCACGGTGGCCAGCACGTCGGGGATCGCGTCCACCGCCATCAGCACCGGCAGCGCGGCAATCGGCAGGCCCATCGCGGAGGTGATGGGCAGGTTGGTGGCGAGGAAGATCGCCTGGCCTGGCAGGCCCACCGAGCCCATGCTGACCAGCACCGACAGCGCTACGCCCGTCGCCAGTTGCGCAAAGCCGAGATCCACGCCCAGCGCCCAGGCGATGAAGCAGGCGGTGGCGATGTACTGGATCGGCGAGGTGATGCGGAACAGCGACACCGCCATCGGCAGCACCAGGCCAGCGATGCGATTGGGGTAGCCCAATTTGTTTTCGGCGCTGTCCAGCATGGCTGGCAGGGTGGCCAGCGAGGATTGGGTGCTGGCCGCCACTACCTGCACGGGAGCCAGCCCGGACATGAAATGCCCGAACTTCTGGCGACCCACGATGACAGCCACGACCACCAGCAGCACGATGGCCAGCACGTACAGTGAACATTCCAGCAGGATGTAAATGCCCAGCGCCTGCAACATGCCCAGCCCGGAGCGCGCGGTCAGCGCCAGCACCAGCGCGAAAATGCCGACCGGCGCGGCCCACAGCACCCAGTGCACGATCACGATCATCGCGTCACTGACCGCCTTCAGCAGGCCCACCACCTGCGCGCGCGGGGCGGCGTCGATGCGGGTCAGGGCGAAGCCGAAAAACAGTGCGAAGGTGACCAATGGCAGCATCGCGCTGGCTGCGGCTGCAGCGAGGGCATTGCTGGGGATGATGGCGGTCAGCGCATCGGCCCAGCCGCCGCTGGCGATCGGCAACGCCGTGGCATGGCCGCGCAGTGCGACCGCCACGGCCGGGTCTGGCTGCAGCATCGACAGTGCCAGCGGCGCCAGCAGCGCCGCCATGCTCGCCGCCGCGGTGAGCAAAATCACGAAACTGAGAATCGCCTGCCGCGCCACGCGCCCGGAGTGGGCGGCATCGCTGGCCTGGTTGATGCCCACCACCACCAGCGCGAACACCAGCGGCACCACGGTCATTTGCAGGGCGTTGAGCCAGAGCTTGCCGAACGGCTCGACGGTGGCGGCAATGCGCAGGCCAAGCTCCGGCGCCTGCCACGCCAACAAAATGCCGATGGCGATGCCGGCGATCAAGCCGGACAGGACGCGCGCGGTCTGGCTCACAGGCTTGCCTCCGGCAGCTTCCATTGATGTCTCAGCGCGACGTACTGCGCCTTCGGCAACAACACGAACACGGGATTGCGGCGTGCATCCAGCCAGGCCAGCAGCGCGTCCATGCTGGCCGGCGCCATTGCCGTGCAGCCGGCGGTGGTGGTCTGCGGGTCTTTCCAGAGATGGGCGAAGATGCAGCTGCCGCCCTGGCGCGCGCCGCCGCCTGCGTTGTGCTCGATGACGAAGCCTTCGCGATAGCGCTGGTCGCCGTCGGCGTGGAGGTCGCGGCGCATCGGCTCGCTGGACTTGTCGAGGAACGGCGCCTTGACCACGCTGCGGTCGATGATGCGGTTGTAATAGGCCGACTCGGGCACGTCGATGCACCAGTCGTTGGCGCCCATCGCCTTGTAGCCAAGCCCGGTCTGTGCGCTGCTGGCGTAGCCAAACGCGGTGCCGATGGCGAATACACCGGCCGGTGCGCGGCCGTCGCCCTCCTGCTTGATGGGGCCGTCGCCGCGTGTGGCGTTCAGGCCGATGCCCCACGCGCTGCCGCTGCGGCCCAGCAGCACTGGCACCGCGTCACCGACCTGCTGCCAGCCAGCGTTGCTGCGTTCGAAGCGCCGGAGTTCGCCACCGGTTGCATTCCAGTCGTCGCTGGTGACCAACACCAGCTGCTGCGCGTTGGCCCAGTGCGTGGCGTCGGAGGCGGTGCGCTGGTGCGCGCAGGCGGCAAGCAGCAGTGACAGCAGGAAAGCAGAGAGCCAGCGGATCGGCATCGGTCAGGTTCGGTGGAAAGGATGGGCAAGCATGCCGCAGCGGAGGCTGCGGGTCACCCGTTTCATTCCACTTGCCGGGCCTGCGCTGTGCCTATGCCACCAGATCCACTTGTTGCAGCGTGCCGGCAGTTCCGTCTTCGCGCAGATAAAGCCCGCTGGCGCGGATGGCGCCCTGCAGTGCATTGCTGCTGTCCTTGAGCGTAAATGGCGTGCTGGCGTTGCCCAGGTACAGGGCGCCAACGCCCAGCTGCGCCAGCGTCTGCAAGGGCTTGCCGCCGGCCGTACCGGCTTCGCCATTCCAGGCCAGCAGTTGCTTGAACACGGCATCGTTTTCGTCGATCCACCCGTTGCCGTCATCGTCGTATTTCGCCAGTTCGGAAAACCCGTTGCCACTGAGCGCGCCGAACAGTTCCCGGCCATCGTCGATCTTGCCGTTGCCGTTCTTGTCCAGGGCGATATACGCGCTGCCGGAGACGACTGCGCGCATGGTGTCGGCACGGCCATCGGCATCGAGGTCGAATTTGAAGGTGGTCTGCGTGAGTTGCGCAGCGTTGCCTTGGAAATTGACCACCAGCGGGTCCTTCAGCGCATCGCCCGCACGGATCGAGAGGCTGTTCTGGCTGGCGAACTCGCGACTCATGTTCAACTCAAGTGTCAACTGGATTTCCTTGCCGTCGGCCGTGCGCACGATGCCTTGTGCGCTGAACTGCGTGGACTCTTGCTCGACGTGGGTTTCTTCAAGGTTGTAGGACAGCCCCCATCCGGCGCGATCATTGTTGCTGCCTTGCGTGGCATTGCTGGCGCCGGCATCCGGCAGTGGCGGCGTGGCATCGGGGTCTGCGCTCAGCTCGCTGCTGTCAAACACGGCAATGGCGTGGCCGGTCATTTGCTCGAGCATCAAGCGCAACAGGGTGAACCGCAAATCGCCCGTGTCCTTCACGCTGGCATCGGTGTCGTCGGCTGCGTTGCCGGCGTTCGGCTGCGGTGCGGGCGGGGAGGGCGGTGGCGTGGGGATCGGGGGGCGTCGTGCCGCCTGGCTCAGGGTCAGGCGTTCGCTGCCGGCGCCCATGTGCAGGCGTTCGCTGCTGGACGTGATGTTGATCTGCTGGCGACCGTTCGCGCCATCCCGCCAGGCGGTCAAGGATTCCTGGCGGCGCTGGTAGTCCAGCGCACCGTGTTGCGCGGAGAGTTGCAGGTTGGAATTGCTGATGCGCATGGCAGAGTCCAGCCGGGGAAGGCTTGTCCTCGTCAGCGGCCAGCAACGGGAAAACTTGAGTCCGGCGTCTCGGCAGGTGCGACGGGTGCCGGCTAAAGTGAGCGGCATCCACGACCCGCGAATCCCCATGGCCAAGCCTGCATCCAAGACCCGTACCGCGTTTGTCTGCAACGAATGTGGGGCGGATTACGCCAAGTGGCAGGGGCAGTGCGAAGCCTGCGGCGCCTGGAACACGCTGGCGGAGATCGTGCTGGAATCGGTGGTGCAGGCCAAGTCGCCGGCCTCACGGCGCGGTGGCTGGGCCGGCAAGATGGACGCACCGAAGATCACCGCCCTGGCCGATGTGACGACTGGCGAGCAGGCACGCGTGTCCACTGGCATCGGTGAATTCGATCGCGTGCTGGGCGGTGGGCTGGCGGAAGGGGCGGTGGTGCTGGTCGGCGGCGACCCGGGTATCGGCAAATCGACCTTGCTGTTGCAGGCGTTGGCGCTGATGGCGCCGACCCTGCCGGGCTTGTACGTGACCGGTGAAGAATCCCTGGCGCAGGTGGCCGGGCGCGCGCAGCGGCTGGGGTTGCCGTTGGAAGGCCTGCTGGCGCTGGCGGAAACCTGCGTGGAACGCATCCTGGAACACGCCGTTGCCGCCAGGCCGCGCGTGCTGATCGCCGACTCCATCCAGACCCTGTGGACCGACACCCTGACCGCGGCGCCGGGCTCGGTCAGCCAGGTGCGCGAGTCTGCCGCGCGGCTGGTGCGCTATGCCAAGGAAACCGGCACCGCGGTGTTCCTGGTCGGCCACGTGACCAAGGAGGGCGGTATCGCTGGCCCGCGCGTGCTGGAGCACATGGTCGATGCCGTGCTGTATTTCGAGGGCGATTCCGGCAGCCGATTCCGGGTGCTGCGCGCGTTCAAGAACCGCTTCGGCGCGGTCAACGAACTGGGCGTATTCGCGATGTCGGACGGCGGCCTGCGCGAGGTGTCCAACCCGTCGGCGATCTTCCTGTCCGGCAGCGGCCAGCCGCAGCCCGGCAGTTGCGTGATGGTGACCCGCGAAGGCACGCGTCCGCTGCTGGTGGAGGTGCAGGCGCTGGTGGACGCCTCGCCGCTATCCAATCCGCGCCGCGTGGTGGTTGGCCTGGAGGGCAACCGGCTGGCCATGCTGCTGGCGGTGCTGCATCGCCACGGCGGGATCATGGTGGGGGATCAGGACGTGTTCGTGAACGTGGTCGGCGGCATCCGCGTGCAGGAAACCGCGGCCGACCTGCCGGTGCTGCTGGCAGTGCTGTCGTCCTTGCGCGACGCGCCGCTGGCGGAAAAGACCATCGCCTTTGGCGAAGTGGGGCTGTCCGGCGAGATCCGCCCGGTGCCCAACGGCGAGGAACGGCTGAAAGAGGCGGCAACGCACGGCTTCAAGCGTGCGATTGTCCCGAACGGAAATGCACCGAAGTCCGGCAGCTACAAGGGCATGCAGATCATTGCGGTTGAACGCCTGGCGGATGCGCTGGAACAGGCCTGACGGCAGCCCGCATCAGTGGCCGCCGCCGGCAGGCACGCCCGTCTTCGCACCAAAGGGTGGCCTGGCGATCCAGACGAACACGATGACGCCGAGGAAGATGAGTCCCAGCAGGT
This sequence comes from Thermomonas paludicola, assembly GCF_024498955.1. Lineage (GTDB taxonomy): Bacteria > Pseudomonadota > Gammaproteobacteria > Xanthomonadales > Xanthomonadaceae > Thermomonas > Thermomonas paludicola. The sequence goes on from NZ_CP093311.1 coordinate 1,081,742, forward strand.
GGAAGATTTCATTGAACCCGATCTGCAGCGCCTGTTGCGACATCATCCGATCCAGCGCGAGCGCGCCGCGCTGGAGATCGCCGCCGCCGTAGCGGGCAACGGTTTCCAGCATGGCGGGATCGGTGGCGCTGATGTGTTCGGTCAGTTGGGCATGGTGTACGGTGGTGCGCTGTGACCACGCATAGGTGGTCAGCGACGCGGCGAAGCTGCCGCCCAGCGTGCGTGCAAAGGTCATCAGGCCCGAGCCCGCCGATATTTCATGGGGCTCCAGATCGGACAGCAGGATCTGCAGTACCGGCATGAAGAACAGCGCCACCCCCAGTCCCTGCACCAGCTGCACCATGGCCACGTGCGCGAAATCCACCTCCAGGTTGAAGTGCGAGCGGGTGAAGCTGGTCACGGCCATCACGATGAACGCCACCGTCGCCAGCATGCGCAGGTCGAACTTGTTGGCGTACTTGCCGATCAGCGGTGCCAGGATGACTGGCAGGAATCCGATCGGCGCGCTGGCGAAACCAGCCCAGATCGCGGTGTAGCCCAGATTGCGCTGCAGCCACAGCGGTACCAGGATGCCCACGCTGAAAAAGGCGCCATAGGCAAACACCATCGCGATGGTGCCTGCGGTGAAGTTGCGATGGCGGAACAGGCGCAAATTGACGATCGGATCCTTGTCGGTGAGCTCCCAGATCACGAACACCGCCAGCGAAATCGACGACACGATGGCCAGCGTCACGATGGTGGTGGAGGCGAACCAATCCTCGTCGTTGCCCAGATCCAGCAGGACCTGCAGCGCGCCCACGCCCAACACCAGCGTGGTCAGGCCGACGTAGTCCATCTTCGGCTTTTCCAGCTTCTCCGGCCGGCCCTTGAGCTGCGAACCCACGACGGTGCTGGCGAAAATGCCAATCGGGATGTTGATGAAGAAAATCCACTCCCAGCTGTAGTTGTCGGTCACCCAACCGCCCAGGATCGGGCCGGCGATAGGGGCCACCACGGTCACCATCGCCAACAGGGCAATGGCCTGGCCGCGTTTGGCGGGTGGATAGATCGACAGCAGCAGGGCTTGGGTCACCGGATACATCGGGCCAGCCACGAACCCCTGCAGGGCGCGCGCGGCCACCAGCAGGCCCATGCTGTGTGCCAGGCCGCACAGGAACGAGGCGATCACGAAGGCCAGCGTGGACACCATGAACAGCTTGCGTTCGCCGAAGCGACGTGCCAGCCAGCCGGTCAACGGCAGTGCAATGGCGGTGCTGACCGCGAACGAGGTAATGACCCAGGTGGCTTGGTTGGCACTGCCACCGAGATTGCCCGAAATGGTGGGCAGCGACACGTTGGCGATGGTGGTGTCCAGCACCTGCATGAAGCTCGCCAGCGCCAGGCCCAGCGTGGTCAGGGCGACATTGGGTGGGCGGAAGTTCGCCAGCGTGGTGGTGGCCTCGCGGCCTGGCGGCAGGCCCGCGGCTTCTTCTTGGTCAACGATGCTGGACATGGGGCTGGCGAATTGGGGAGAAGGTGCGGGAGCGGCAGCGAGGGGTGCCGGCGACAGGCGGTGGGCGTCCGCGGGGGAGGGGCGAAGCGCCGCGCCGCCTGCGCGACGCCTGCATGGGAAGATCAGGGCGTGCGGCCCTGTGCCAGGTTCTTGCCGATGACGGCCTCGATCCGCGCATCCGCATCGCGCAGCTGCCTGGCATAGGCATCGGTGGCCAGCACGGGCTTGCCCGGCGCCGCCGCCGGCAGGACCGCGCCGTCCTGGTCGCGTACATTGACGGTCACCGACATGCTCATGCCCAGCCGCAGCGGGTGCTCGCGCAATTGCCTGGGGTCCATCTGGATGCGCACCGGAATGCGCTGCACGATCTTGATCCAGTTGCCGCTGGCGTTCTGTGCCGGCAACAGCGCGAATGCGCTGCCGGTACCCAGCCCGAGGCTGGTCAGCGTGCCGTTGAACTGCACGTCATCGCCATAGACGTCGGCGACCAGCTTCACCGGTTGTCCCAGGCGCATGCCATGCAGCTGGGTTTCCTTGAAGTTGGCATCCACCCACACTTCATCCAGCGGAATCACCGCCATCAACGGGCTGCCAGGCTGCACGCGCTGACCCAACTGCACGCTGCGCTTGGCGACGAAGCCGTCGATCGGCGCCACGATCGCTGCGCGCTGCAGGTTCAGGAAGGCTTGGCGCAGCTGTGCGGCGGCGGCCTGCACCTGCGGCTGGCTGCCCACCGTGGTCGCATCGATCAATGCGCGACTGCGCGACAGCTGCCCGCGAGAGGCCGACAGCGCGGCCTCCATCGCCTTCAGTTGTGCCTGCGCGTGCGCCAGTTCTTCGGCAGACACCGCGCCGCTGGCGACCAGTCCGGTACGTCGAGCCACGTCGGCGCGCGCCTGCTGCAGCGCCACTTCGCGCGCGTCGATGTCGGCCTGTGCGCTGTCCGCGCTGCTGAAAAGGCCGCGAACCTGGCGCACGGTGGCCGCAAGATTGGCTTCGGCCTGTTCATAGGCCACCTGGGCGTCGTTCGGATCCAGTTGCACCAGGACTTGCCCGGCGGTCACCCGCATCCCGTCATCGGCGTTGATGGCCACCACCGTGCCCGGCGTTTGCGCGGTGATGCTGACGATGTTGCCTTGAACGTAAGCATCGTCGGTCTCTTGCTGCCAACGCCCGACCAGCAGGTAGTAGGCCAGCCAGCCGATGCCGGCCAGCAGCACGATGGTCAACAGGATCAGCAGGGCGCGGCGGCGTTTGCCGTTGCCGGGCTTGAGCGAGCTTTGCGAAGGCGGCAGCGGTGCGGCTGCGCCGGTGGACGTGTTGGGCGTGGTTTCGGTGGTCATGGCGGCGTCAGTTGGCGGCGGCGTCGGGCGACGCGGAAGGAGTCGGCGCATCGGTGGCGATTCCGCCGCCGAGTGCAAGGTTCAGATTGATGCCGGCGGCGTAGCGCTGCGCGCGCAGCCCAGCGAGCTGCTGTTCGATCTGCAGCAGCGGTTTCTGCGCGGAAAGCACGTCGAGCTGGGTGCCCAGGCCCGCCTTGTAGCGGGCTTGCGCCAGTTCCAGCGCGGCCTTGCCGGCGGTCTGCGCCTGTTGCAGCGAGGCGCCCTGCGCGTCCAGTGCGTGGATCGCCTGCAAGGCATCGACGACGTCGCGCAGCGCCTGCACGGCGGTCGCGTCGTAGTCTGCAACGGCGAGGTCGTAGTCCGCATCGCGTGCGGCCAGGTTGTTGCGCAAGCGGCCGCCATCGAAGATCGGCAGGCTGATGGCGGGGCCGCCGAAGCCGAGCAGGGCATCGCTGCGGAACAGGTCGGAGAACCCGCTCGACGCCAGCCCTGCCAGCCCGCTCAGGTCGATGCCGGGCTTGAAGCTGGCCTTGGCGGACTTGATCGTCTGCGCGGCCGCTTCCACGCGCCAGCGCGCGGCCACCACGTCGGGGCGATGACCCAGCAGCTCGCTGGGCAGCGTGGATGGCAGGGCGGGCGCGGATGCCTTCAGCAGCTGCGGGCGTTCAATGGCCAGGCCGCGATCCGGTCCTTGCCCCAGCAGCGCGGCCAGCGTGTTGCGCAACGCGTCGATTTGCTGCTGCGCGGCGCTCGCCTGTGCCTTCGCGGTGGCGATCAAGCCTTCCGTGTTGCGCAATCCAATGCGGTTGTCGAGCCCGGCATCGACACGCTGCTGCGCCAGCTGCAGCAGGTGTTCGCTGCGGGCCTGCTCGCGGCGGGCGATGCCCTGCGTTTCGAATGCCTGTGCCAGCGCGACGTAGCTGCGCGCCACATTCGCCGCCAACGTCAGCCGTGCCGCCTGTGCTTCGATCTGGCGGGCATGGGCCTGGTCGAGCGCCGCCTCGTACTCCGCGCGCTTGCCGCCCCACACGTCCAGCGGCCAGTCGAATTTCACCATCAGCACGGCGTTCTGCATCAATTTGCCGCCGATCTCCTTGCCCGCCAGGCCTTCTGGAAGCTGCGCGAAGGCGTATTGCGCGCTGCCCCCCAGCGTCGGCTCGCGCGCGGCGTCGGCCAGCCCGGCTTGCGCCTGCGCCTTGCGCACGCGGGCATCCGCCGCGGCCAGCGACGGCGTGCCGCGCAGGGCCTCATCGATCAGTGCGTCCAGCTGTGGATCACCCAGCACGCGCCACCAATCGCGTTGCGGGAATGCGGCGTCGCTCAGCGGGGCGCCCGCCAGGCTGCGGGTCACGCCATAGGCGGCAGGATCGGCCGGCCCGGCGGCCGGGTGCAGGCCGCCGCCGCTGGCGCAGCCGGTCACCAGCAATGCGCCGCCCAGGGCAACGGCGAGAAGGGAGGTTCGAAACATGAAGGTCAGTCCGTCGAAAGCAAGTTGTTGCGCACCTGCTCCAGCAGGCGGGTCAGTCGCGCGCGGGTGGCGTCGTCCATGCCCTGCAACGCGCGCTCGCGCACGCGCCGGCCACACTGGTCAACGTCGCGCCACAGCTGGCGCCCGGTTTCGGTCAGGTCGATGTGCAGGGCGCGACGATCCTGAGGATCGGCCACGCGGGCCAGAATCCCGCGTGCCTCCAGCTTGTCCAGCAGGCGGGTCATCGCGCCGGGGTTCAGATCGGCGGCGCGGGCAAGGTCGGTGACGCTGGCGGTGCCGTTGGCCAGTTTCTTGATCGCAATGTACTGGCTGAAGGTCAGGTCATGGCCTGCTTCGGCCAATTCGCGCGCCATGCGTGCCCACATGGCATCGCGCACCTGGCGAAACAGAAGGCCCAGCGAGGATCCGCTGCAGGCGCTTTCCGGCGGGGGCGTCGTGTTCATGGGGTGGCATTTTGCTAACCCATGCAATATTTGTCAATGCAAACATTGCGCTGACAAGTAAATTGTTCAGCCTGCGCGATGCAACACTAGTTCCAGCACGAATTTGCTGCCGAAGAATGCCAGTACCAGCAGTGCCATCGCCGCCAGCGTCCAGCGCACAGCGGTGACGCCGCGCCAGCCACGCCGCCAGCGGCCCAGCAGCAAGGCACCGAATGCCAGCCAGGACAGCACGCTGAGCACGGTCTTGTGGACCAGGTGCTGGGCCAGCAGGTTCTCGACGAACAGCACGCCGGTCAGCAGGGTGGCGGTCAACAGGATGAAGCCCACCGCTATCGTGCGGAACAGCAGCGTTTCAAGCTCGGTCAGCGGGGGCAGGGCGCGCAGCCAGACATGGAATTCGCGCTGGCGCAGGGCGCGCTCCTGCGCCCACAGGAACATCGCCAGCACCGCCGACAGCGCCAGCGCGGCATAGGCCAGCAGGGCCAGCCACGCGTGGAGCAACAAGCGCCAGTCCAACGGCTCGGGCTGGCGTGCGTGCCCGTACACGCTGTAAAGCAGCAGCAGGGCGGCTGCCAGTGGAAACACCACCACGCCCAACGCGGGCAAGCGCCCGCCGGCGCCTGCCAGCGTGGTCATGGCTGCCATTCCCAAGCTCACCAGGGACAGCGCCGCATAGAAATGCAGGTCGGTGATTCCGGTTTGCCGCCAGGCAAGGACGTGCACCGTGGCGTGAAGCAGAACGGCGACCAGCGCAAGCAGGCGCCATCCGCGCGCACCGGGACTGTGGCTGCGGGTTGCATCAACCGCCAGCCAGCCGGCGGTCGCCAGATACAGCAGCACGGTGAAGGCGAGAATCATCATCGCGGAAGTGTCGCACAGCCATCCTCCGCGTGGATGCAACCGCTTGCGCCAAGCCGTCGGCGCGGTGCTATGCTGGTTTGGACAACCCCGGAGAGCTTTCCCATGCAAGCAGCGCACGCATCGTATCTTCCCGAACGTAGCCCGCTCTGGAAGGTGTTCTGGCTCTACGGCGTGATTCCCAGCAACCTGCTCTGGCTGGCGGTCGCCTTCATGGTCGATCATCACCAGCTGCCCGGTGCGACGCTGGGCCTGATGGTGTTCCTGCTGGGCTACACGGCCTGGATCGTGGCCGCCGTCTGGCGCGCTGCGCCCAATGCCAAGGATCCGCGCTATGGCGTCATGGCGCAGGCGCTCACCGTGGTGTGGGCGATCAACACGGTGTTGATCGTGTTCTTCCTCGGCCTGCAGATGGTGCGGGCCATGGTGGTCGGCGGCTGAACCAGCCGACCTTCACCCGCCTTTCAACCGAACTGCAGGATCTCGCCGTCGCGGTCAAACGCGGCGAACTGCGCGACTTGGCCATCGTTGATGGCATTCACCATGAAACGCAGCGGTTGTGCCGCTTCATCGGCGTTTGGCGCGATGCCGGCACGGCCCGACAGGCTGCCGACGAACACGATGTCCCAGTCCTGCCCGGTATTGGCTGACTCTTCCGCCAACGCGGCGAAATTGGCCACCTCGCCGGGAGTCTTGTCCACGCACAACACGGGCGACAGCGTGCCGCCTTCGCGTTTTTCAAAGCGCGCCTGCTGTTCCGCAGAGGCGTTTTCGGGCAACTCCACCCGCGCGAACACGAACAACAGGCGCTGCGGCTCGCTCTGGCGATGGGCGGCGTCGAGTAGATCCTGGAAACTGGCAAGGCTCATGGTGCGGGCACGTTGTGTGGGCAGGCGCGAAGCTTACACGCCCGCCCTTTCTGTCGCAGTGGCCGGGGGGCGTGAAGCAGAGCGAATTTGCCGATATTGACGGCGATCAAGCGCGGCCGCCTCCATCAAGGCTATGCTGGCAAGCACGCAGGGTCAGCCCTGCAACTCCAAGCCCGGCCGCCTGCGTCCCCTGCGGGATATGGCAACCGGGCCGTGGCCTGCCAAGGTCACCGGGTCGGACTGGAAACGGGCCGGCCTCCCGCCATTGGACTGGAGCGACAACATGCAACCTCTCGTTGACGGCTTCGGTCGCAGGTTTCCGTACTTGCGGCTGTCGCTGACCGAAGCCTGCAACTACAGCTGCAGCTACTGCCTGCCCAACGGCTACCACGCGGATGGCCGGCCGACCTTTTTGACCCTCGAGGAAATCCAGCGGCTGGTGCGCGGGTTTGCCGCGCTGGGGATGCGCAAGCTGCGCCTGACCGGCGGCGAGCCCAGCCTGCGCAAGGATCTGCCGTCGATCATCGCCGCGGTATCGGCGACGGCTGGCGTGGAAAAGGTGGCCATCACCACCAATGGTTGCCTGCTGCCGAGGCATATCCGCACCTGGCGCGACGCGGGGCTGACCGCGATCAATGTCAGTCTGGACAGCCTGGATCCGGCGCGCTTTGCGGCCATCACCGGGCATGACCGCTTTGCCGAAGTCACCGAAGGCGTGGAGATCGCGCAGACGCTGGGCTTCGATTCGGTCAAGCTCAATGCCGTGCTGCTGCGCGGCTTGAACGACGGCGAGTTGCCGGCCTGGTGCGACTATTTGCGCGAGCGCGACGTGGCGATCCGCTTCATCGAACTGATGCGTACCGGCGACAACAAGGCGTATTTCGAGCGCCACCACGTGCGCGCGGAGATGCTGGAGCAGCAATTGCTGGATGCCGGCTGGACGCTGCGCCCGCGCGCGGCTGATGCTGGCCCGGCGCGCGAGTACGCGCACCCCGATTATCGCGGGCGGATCGGCGTCATTGCCCCGTATTCCAAGGATTTTTGTGCCGGTTGCAATCGCCTGCGGGTGACGGCGCGCGGCGACTTGCGGCTGTGCCTGTTCGGGGATTTCGGCATCGCCCTGCGGCCACTGTTGCAGGCCGATGCCGATCACGATGCCCTGGTCGCGCGCATCGCCACCCAACTGGGCTTGAAGGCTGCCGGCCACGGCCTGCATCAAGGCAACACCGGCATTACCCCGCATCTGGCTTCGATTGGTGGTTGATTGAACATGACGACGCAACGCGACGCGGCCTTTTACATGGCCGATATCCGCAGCAAGCGGCCTACCCGCCGGCGGGCGGTGGCGGTGGGGGAATTCCATCCCGGCGCGGAGGCCTATCAGGTCGTGATCGAGCGGCGCCTGCCCAAGGGCGACGCGCTGGTGATGGCGGAAATTGCCGGTCTGCAGGGCGCCAAGATGGCGTCCATGCTGATGCCGCTGTGTCATCCGATTTCGCTGGAACTGGTACGCGTACGCTGCGTGCCGGTGCCGGAACGTCACGCCATCCGCGTGTATTGCGAATCCGCCTGCGAGGCGCGCACCGGCGTGGAGATGGAGGCGCTGGCAGGGGTCAATGCCGCGCTGCTCACGTTGTACGACCTGACCAAGCCGGTGCAGCCGGCGCTGACGATCAGTGGCATCCGCCTGCTGTTCAAGGAAGGCGGCAAGAAGGGGCTGTGGATCCATCCCGACGGCATCAGCGACGATGAGCGTGCGCACTACCAGCCGCGCGACCTGGCCCGGCTGCACGGCGTGGCGTGCGCCGTCATCACCCTCAGCGATCGCGCCAGCCATGGCGCGTACGAGGATCGCTCCGGCCCGGTCCTGGTGGAAGGCCTGCGCAAGCTGGGCGGCAGCGTCGATCATGTCGAGGTGTTGCCTGATGGCATTGACCCCCTGGCCGAGCGCCTGCGCAGCTTGGCGGGCCAGGGCGTGCGCCTGTGCCTGTGCACCGGAGGCACCGGCTTGGGTGCGCGCGACATGACCCCGGAAGCCCTGCGATCGGTGGCCGACCGCAGTGTGGACGGGCTGGCCGAGATGATCCGCAGCGAAAGCGCAAAGCACACGCCGCTGGCCTGGCTGAGCCGGGCCAGCGTGGTGCAGGTGGGGCAAATGTTGGTGGTGGCGTTGCCGGGCAGCCCGCGCGCGGCGCAGCAGGGGATGGACATGCTGGCGCCGCTGCTGGCGCATGCGCTGGCGATGATCGATGGCGGGGCGCACCCGTGATCGGTCACGCCGAAGCACTGGCGATCATTCGCCGGGAAGCGGGGCGCCTTCCCGTGCAACGGCTGGCGCCAACCGTGGGGCAGGTGCTGGCCGAAGCGGTGGTCAGTGGCGAGGATCTGCCGCCGTTCGACAATTCGGCGATGGATGGGTTTGCCCTGCGCATCGGCGATGCGCCGCTGGCGGCAGGTACCGAATTCGACGTGGCGGGCGCGCAGGCCGCGGGCGATGCGCAGGTGGCTGCATCGACAGGTGCCTGGGAAATCATGACCGGCGCGCGGCTGCCCGATGGCCTGGACGCGGTGGTGCCGGTGGAGCAGGTGGAGGTGCTGGAGCGCGATGGCGCGGGTCGCCCCCAACGCATTCGCCTGACCGCCGATGTGCACCCTGGCCAGCATGTGCGCCTGCGCGGCGAGGATGTGCGGCGCGGCGATTGCGTGCTGGCGGCAGGTTGCCGCATCGAGGCGACGCAAATGATGCTGCTGGCCGCGCTGGGGGTGGCCGAGGTGGCGGTGATGCCGCGCCCGCGCGTGGCCATCCTCAACACTGGCCGCGAATTGGTGGATGATCCAACGCAAACGCTGGCGTCGGGGCAGATCCGCAACAGCAATGGCCCGTATCTGGCCGCACGGGTGGCCGATGCCGGTGCGAAGCTGGTGCTGCGGGAAACGGTCGGCGACGACGCGTCAGCCTTCCTGGCCGCGCTGGAGCGCGCGTTGACGGCGGGCGCACAAGTCGTGCTCAGCACGGGCGCGGTTTCGATGGGGCGCCATGACTTCGTGCCTGACGCGCTGCGCAGCGTGGGTGCAACCCTGCATTTCCACAAGCTGCGCATTCGTCCCGGCAAGCCGCTGCTGTTCGCCGTCCTGCCGCACGGGCAGCTGTATTTCGGACTGCCCGGCAATCCGGTGTCCACGGCGGTTGGGCTGCGCTTCTTCGTGGAGCCTGCGCTGCGGGCGTTGACCGGGCTTGCCCCGGAGCGCGCGCTGCGGGTGCCGCTGGCCGGCGGTTTTCGCAAGCGTGCGCCGCTGCGCTTCCATCTGAAAGGTCAGTTGGAGGTGGATGCAAAGGGGCAGCTGCAGGCCCGCGTACTGGCGGGGCAGGAATCGTTTCGCATCCAGCCGCTGGCGGAGGCGAATTGCTGGATCGTGGTGGCCGAGGATCAGGACTCGCCCGTTGCGGGCGATTTGGTCGAGGTGTACGGATTGGGGCATCTGCTGGCCCCGCACATTGACAGCGTGGTGACACTTTGAAAGTCGAATTGAGTTTGTTTGGGGCGTTCCGGGATTGTGATCCCACCGCGCAGGTGGCGCTGGTCCTGCCTGAGGGCGCGCGCGTGGCCGATTTGCGCGCGGCGCTGGACGCGCACGGGCGTGCGCGCTGGCCGGGCTTCAACCCGGCGCTGCTGGCGCGCTCGGCGTTTGCCAGCGAAACCCGCGTGCTGCGCGACGCCGAGGCGCTGCCCGCCGACGGCAAGATGGCGGTGCTGCCGCCGGTCAGCGGAGGCTGACATGGACAGGCATCACTGCGCAGTCGTGGATATCGCCGACGCAAAACTGGATCCGGCAGCGGCGCTGGCGTTCGTTTCCGACCCCGGCTTTGGCGGCATCACCCTGTTCGTCGGCCGTGTGCGCGACTTGAACCACGGCCGCGTCGTCACCGGCATCAGCTACGACATGTTCGTGCCGCTGGCGCTGAATGGCTTTGCCGAGATCGCCGCCAAAGCCGAGCGCGACTTCGACGGCAAGCTCAAGCTCTACATCGGGCATGCCAAAGGGCGCTTGGGAATTGGCGACCTGGCCATGGTAGTGGCCGCCGGCACCCCCCATCGGGATGAAGCCTTCCGCGCCTGCCGGCAAGTGGTGGAAGCGGTCAAGCACACCAGCCCGATCTGGAAGCAGGAACACTACATCGACGGTGACAGCATCTGGAGCGAAGGCTGTTCGCTTTGCGGCGATGTGCATGCGCCTGTGGATGATGCCGGCGGCGGGCACGCGCACGACCACGGGGCGCACGCATGAAGGTGCAAATGCAGGGGCAACGCCTGCGTTTGCGCATTGACGAGCAGGAGCTGGCGCGGCTGCAAGCGGGCGAAGTCGTCGAAAACCTGACCGTGTTGCCGGGCGACGTGGCGCCGTGCCTGCAGGTGCGGGCGCTGGAGGCGTTGGCGCCGTCGTTTGCCGTGCAGGGGCAGGGCGTTTGCTTCGGCTTGCCGCGTCATTTGATCGATGAATACGTGGCGCGGTTGCCCTGTCGGGACGGACTGACGCTGCGGTTTTCGACGTCGGGGGGCGAGGACCTCGTGCTGGATTTCGAGGTCGATGTGCGCGACAGCGTGCGCAGCCGGGGCGTGATTCGGCGTGGAGCCACCATTTCGTAGCCAATGCCCGGGCCGGGTCCCGGGCATAAAGACAGGGTGAAACGACCTGCGGGCGCGGTCTGGTGGTTGATCTGCATCAAGCCAGCACAGGCATGCCGGGGTGATTTTGATTCCAGTCAAATCCCCATCCGGGCCGGTATCGCACTATGGTTGGCATGGCGAGGGCATGGCCATGGTCCGAGAGGGCCCGGCGCCTCGCGACAGGCTTCTCCATCAGCAGGTATGTCCCATGAACGCCCAACTGGCCGTCAAGCCACGCAGCGTAGGTTCCGTGATTCACGACTGGCACCCGGAGGACGCCGCGTTCTGGGCGCGAACCGGCAACCGCATCGCCAATCGCAACCTGGCCATTTCGATACCGGCATTGCTGCTGGCCTTCGCCATCTGGCAGATGTTTTCGGCGGTGACCATCAGCCTGCCGCAGGTGGGCTTCAAGTTCGACACCAATGAACTGTTCTGGCTTGCCGCGCTGCCGGCGCTGTCCGGGGCGACCTTGCGCATCTTCTATTCGTTCGTGGTGCCGATGTTCGGCGGCCGGCGCTGGACGGCCATCGCCACGGCGTCGCTGCTGCTGCCCGCCGTGTGGCTTGGCATCGCGGTGCAGGACACGGCCACGCCGTACTGGCATTTCGTCGCCATCGCCATCCTGTGCGGGCTGGGCGGCGGCAACTTCGCGTCGTCGATGTCCAACATCTCGTTCTTCTACCCCAAGGCCAAGCAGGGCTTCGCGCTGGGGATGAACGCGGGGCTGGGCAACCTCGGCGTCTCGGCGACCCAGTTCGTGATTCCGCTGGTGGTGACCTTTGGCCTGTTCGGCGCCATCGCCGGTGCGCCGCAGCTGACCGCCGAGGGCAAGCAGCTGTTTTTGCAGAACGCCGGCTTCGTGTGGGTGCCGTTCCTGGTGATCTGCGCCATCGCGGCATGGTTCGGCATGCATGACCTGGCCGCGGCGCGCTCCTCGTTCACCGAGCAGGCGGTGATTTTCAAGCGCAAGCACAACTGGCTGATGTGCTGGCTGTACATCGGCACTTTCGGTTCGTTCATCGGCTTTTCGGCCGGTTTCCCGATGTTGATCAAAACCCAGTTCCCCGATGTGAACCCGATGACCTACGCCTTCCTCGGGCCGTTGGTCGGGGCGCTGATGCGCTCGGTGGGCGGCTGGATGGCCGACAAGCTGGGCGGCGCGCTGCTCACCTTCTGGGTGTTCGCGCTGATGATCGTGGCGGTGTTCGCGGTGGTGCACTTCCTGCCGCACCATGGGCAGGGTGGGAATTTCCACGGGTTTCTCGGCAGTTTCATGGCGCTGTTCGTGCTCAGCGGCATTGGCAACGCATCGACGTTCCGCATGATCCCGGTGATCTTCCGCACGCTGCACGAACGCTGGGCGGCCAACGAGAACGAAGAAGGCAAGGCCGCCGCCACGCGCCAGGCCGGCATCGAGTCTGCTGCCGTGATTGGCTTCAGCTCCGCCATCGGCGCTTACGGCGGCTTCTTCATCCCGAAGAGCTATGGCACGTCGATCGTGTGGACGGGCGGCCCGGAAATGGCCCTGTACGGTTTCGTCGCGTTCTACGCAACGTGCCTGCTGGTGACGTGGTGGTGGTACTTCCGTCGCGGTGCCGAAACACCGTGCTGAAGCTCGACAAAAACAATCCGGTGGTCCATGTTGCCACCTACAGAAAGATGCGCGCGCGCGACCTGCGTTCGCCAGCCAAGAGGATGTTCCCATGAGTTATTTCCTTGACCGTCTGCAGTTCTTCCGGCGCGAAACCGAAACCTTTGCCGACGGCCACGGTCTCACCAAGACCGAAAACCGCGATTGGGAAAACAGTTATCGGGCGCGCTGGCAGTACGACAAGATCGTGCGTTCCACCCACGGCGTGAACTGCACCGGCTCCTGCAGCTGGAAGATCTACGTCAAGAACGGCCTGGTGACCTGGGAAACCCAGCAGACCGATTACCCGCGCACGCGGCCGGACCTGCCAAACCACGAGCCGCGCGGCTGCCCGCGTGGCGCCAGCTATTCCTGGTACTTGTACAGCGCCAATCGCATGAAGTACCCGCTGGTGCGCGGCGCGCTGCTGCGCATGTGGCGGCAGGCGCGCAAGGACAAGTCGCCGGTGGAGGCGTGGGCAAGCATCGTCGAGGACACCGACAAGGCCAAGGATTACAAGTCCCGCCGCGGCATGGGTGGCTTTGCCCGCGTGCACTGGGACGAGGCCAACGAGATCATCGCGGCCGCCAATCTCTATACCGTGAAGCAATACGGCCCCGACCGCGTGATCGGCTTTTCGCCGATCCCGGCGATGTCGATGATTTCCTACGCGTCCGGCGCGCGCTACCTGTCGCTGCTGGGTGGCGCCTGCCTGTCGTTCTACGACTGGTACTGCGATTTGCCGCCCGCCAGCCCGCAGGTGTGGGGCGAGCAGACCGACGTGCCGGAATCGGCTGACTGGTACAACAGTCGCTACATCATCGCGTGGGGCTCCAACGTGCCGCAGACGCGCACGCCGGATGCGCACTTCTTCACCGAGGCGCGCTACAACGGCACCAAGACGGTGGCGATCACCCCCGACTACGCCGAAGTGGCCAAGCTCACCGACCACTGGCTGCATCCCAAGCAGGGCACCGACGCCGCACTGGCGTTTGCCTTCGGCCACGTGATCCTGAAAGAGTTCCACGTGGACAGCCAGACGGAGTACTTCGTCGACTACTGCCGGCAGTACACCGACATGCCGCTGCTGGTGCGGCTGGAAAAGCGCGCCGATGGGCGGCTGGTGCCGCAGCGATTCCTGCGCGCCTCTGACCTGGGCGGTCTGGGCGAAACCAACAATCCCGAGTGGAAGACGCTCGGCCTGGACGAGCACAGCGGGCAAATCAGCGTGCCCAACGGGTCGGTGGGGTTCCGCTGGGGCGAGAAGGGCAAGTGGAATATCGAAGAGAAGGACAGCGCGGGCCGTGAGACCCGCCTGCGCCTGAGCCTGAAGGACGCCAACGACGGCATCGAAGCCGTCAGCTTCCCGTATTTCGGCGGCATCGAGCATGACCGCTGGACGGCGTCCAAATTCGACGAAATCCTCGAGCGCAACATCCCGGTGAAGCGCATGCAGCTGGCCGATGGCAAGGAATGGGCGGTGGCTACCGTCTATGACCTGCTGCTTGCGCAGTACGGCGTGGATCGCGGCTTCGGTGGCGGCAACGTGGCGTCGAGCTTCGACGACAACGTGCCGGGCACCCCGGCGTGGCAGGAAAAGATCACCGGCGTGTCGCGCGGCGAAGTCATCGAGATCGCGCGCGAATTCGCCAGCACGGCGGCCAAGACCAACGGCCGCAGCATGATCATCGTCGGCGCGGGCATGAACCACTGGTTCCACAACGACATGAACTACCGCGGCCTCATCAACATGCTGATGATGTGCGGCTGCATCGGCCAGACCGGTGGCGGTTGGGCGCACTACGTGGGCCAGGAAAAGCTGCGTCCGCAGACCGGCTGGCAGCCGATCGCGTTCGGCCTGGACTGGAGCAAGCCACCGCGCCAGATGAACGGCACCTCGTTCTTCTACTTCATGTCCGACCAGTGGCGCTACGAGAAGGTCGAGATCAAGGAGCTGCTGTCGCCGCTGGCCGACCCGGCCAAGTACAGCGGCAGCCAGGCCGATTTCAACATGCAGGCGATTCGCATGGGCTGGTTGCCCAGCGCGCCGCAGCTGGATCGCAACCCGCTGGGGATCGTCAAGGCCGCCGAAGCGGCTGGCAGCACCCCCGCCGATTACGTGGTGTCCCAGCTCAAGAGCGGGGCGATGGACTTCGCCTACGCCGATCCGGATTCGCCGCAGAACTTCCCGCGCAACCTGTTCATCTGGCGCTCCAATCTGCTGGGCAGTTCGGGCAAGGGCCACGAATACATGCTGCGGCACCTGCTGGGCACCCGCCATGGCCTGCAGGGCAAGGATCTGGGCGAGCGCGGCGCGGTCAAGCCGGAAGAAATCAAATGGCGCGACGAGGCGCCGGAAGGCAAGCTGGACCTGCTGGTCACGCTGGATTTCCGCATGTGCACCACCGCGCTGTATTCCGACGTGGTGCTGCCTACCGCGACCTGGTATGAAAAGAACGACCTCAATACCTCGGACATGCACCCCTTCATCCATCCGCTGTCGAAGGCAGTGGATCCGGCGTGGGAAGCGCGCAGCGACTGGGACATCTTCAAGGGCATCGCCAAGACCGTCAGCGACATGGCGCCTGGCGTGCTTGGCGTGGAGCAGGACGTGGTGCTGGTGCCGACCCTGCACGACACCCCCGGAGAGCTGGCGATGCCGCTCGGCGTGACCGACTGGAAGAAGGGCGAGTGCGAGCCGATCCCGGGCCGGACCATGCCGTCGATCGCGGTGGTCGAGCGCGACTACCCCAACCTGTACAAGAAGTTCACGTCGCTGGGCCCGCTGCTCGACAAGCAGGGCAACGGCGGCAAGGGCATCAACTGGGATACCAAGGACGAGGTGAAATTCCTCGGCGATCTCAATCATCGCGTGCTCGACGAAGGCGTCAGCAAGGGACGGCCGAACATCGACACCGCCATCGACGCGGCCGAATGCGTGCTGTCTCTGGCGCCGGAAACCAATGGCCACGTGGCGGTCAAGGCATGGGCGGCGCTTGGCGAATTCACCGGGCGCGACCATACCCATCTCGCGATCGGCAAGGAGCACGAGGCCATCCGCTTCCGCGACATCCAGGCGCAGCCGCGCAAGATCATTTCCTCGCCCACCTGGTCGGGGCTGGAAGACGAACACGTCAGCTACAACGCGGGCTACACCAACGTGCACGAATTCATCCCGTGGCGCACGGTGACTGGCCGCCAGCAGTTCTACATGGACCACGAGTGGATGCTGGCGTTCGGCGAGGGCTTCATGCAGTACCGCCCACCGGTGGACACCAAGACCATCGAGCCGCTGCACAACAAGCGCAGCAACGGCAACAAGGAAATCGTGCTGAACTGGATCACCCCGCACCAGAAGTGGGGCATCCACAGTACCTATTCCGACAACCTGATCATGCAGACGCTGTCGCGCGGTGGCCCGATCGTGTGGATCAGCGAGGACGATGCACGCTCGGCCGGGATCGAGGACAACGACTGGATCGAGTTGTTCAACGTCAACGGCGCGATCGCCGCTCGCGCGGTGGTCAGCCAGCGCGTGATGAACGGCATGGCGATGATGTATCACGCGCAGGAACGCATCATCAACGTGCCCGGTTCGGAAATCAGCGGAACCCGTGGCGGCATCCACAACTCGGTGACGCGCGTGGTGCTCAAGCCGACGCACATGATCGGCAGCTACGCCCAGTTCGCCTACGGCTTCAATTACTACGGCACCGTGGGCAGCAACCGCGACGAGTTCGTGATCGTGCGCAAGATGGACAAAATTGATTGGTTGGATGGCGATCCCGTTACCGAACAGGAACGCTCGACCAATGCCAAGGAGGTGGTGTGATGAAGGTCCGCGCACAGATCGCGATGGTGCTGAACCTGGACAAGTGCATCGGGTGCCATACCTGCTCGATCACCTGCAAGAACGTGTGGACGTCGCGCGAAGGCGTGGAATACGCCTGGTTCAACAACGTCGAAACCAAGCCCGGCATCGGTTATCCCAAGGAGTGGGAGAACCAGGACAAGTGGAATGGCGGCTGGGTGCGTACCCGTGCCGGCAAGCTGGTGCCGCGCGCTGGCGGCCGCTGGCGGATGCTGTCCAAGATTTTTGCCAACCCGGACCTGCCGCAGATCGACGACTACTACGAGCCGTTCGACTTCGACTACCAGCACCTGCATCAGGCGCCTGATGGCAAGCATCAGCCCACGGCGCGGCCGCGCTCGCTGATCACCGGCGAGCGCATGCAGAAAATCCATTGGGGCCCGAACTGGGAAGAGATCCTCGGAACCGAGTTCGCCAAGCGCGCCAAGGATCGCAATTTCGACGGGATCCAGAAGGAGATCTACGGCGCCTTCGAAAAGACCTTCATGATGTACCTGCCGCGCCTGTGCGAGCACTGCCTGAACCCGGCGTGCGTGTCGGCATGCCCGTCCGGCGCGATCTACAAGCGCGAGGAAGACGGCATCGTGCTGATCGACCAGGACAAGTGCCGCGGCTGGCGCATGTGCGTGTCGGCGTGCCCGTACAAGAAGATCTACTACAACTGGAAGAGCGGCAAGTCCGAGAAATGCATCTTCTGCTATCCGCGCATCGAGATGGGTGAGCCCACCGTGTGTTCGGAAACCTGCGTCGGCCGCATCCGCTACCTCGGCGTGCTGCTGTACGACGCCGATCGCATCCAGGAAGCGGCGTCGGTGCCGGCTGAAAAGGATCTGTATCAGGCGCATCTGGACATCTTCCTCGACCCGAATGATCCCAAGGTGATCGAAGCCGCGCGTGCGGAAGGCATACCCGACAACTGGCTGGAGGCCGCGAAGAATTCGCCGACCTACAAGCTGGCCATCGACTGGAAGCTGGCGCTGCCGCTGCACCCGGAATACCGCACCTTGCCGATGGTGTGGTACGTGCCGCCGTTGTCGCCGATCCAGTCGGCCGCCGAGCGTGGTCGCGTGGGCATGAACGGCGCAGCTGCCGGACGTCGGGTCGCTGCGCATCCCGGTGCGCTACCTGGCCAACTTGCTCACCGCCGGCGATGAAGCCCCGGTGATCCGCGCGCTGGAGCGGATGATGGCGATGCGCGCCTGGCGTCGTGCGATGAATGTCGATGGTGTCGAAGATCTGGCGGTGCTCCAGCAAGCCGGGCTGACCGTGGCCCAGGCCGAGGACATGTACCGTTACCTCGCCATCGCCAATTACGAAGATCGCTTCGTGATCCCGACGGCGCATCGCGAATACGCCAACGATGCGTTTGGCGAGCGCGGCGGTTGCGGCTTCACGTTCGGCAACGGGTGCAGCGGCGACAGCCCGGCCGACCTGTTCAGCCAGCGCAAGACCACGACCTACGCGGTGCATCCGAACCGGCAGGAGAAGTTCGAGGTGGTCGAATGAGCGTGCTCAAGCTCATCGGCGTGCTGCTGGACTACCCGCAGGATGCGCTGTGGCAGCATGGCGATGAACTGCTGGCGGCGGTGGATGGCCCCGGGCTTCCGCCAGGACGGCGCGCGGCATTCGTGCAGTTCGTGCGCGAACTGCTGGCGTCCGATCCGCTGGACGCGCAGGATCGATGGCTGTCGTTGTTCGATCGCGGCCGTTCGATGAGCTTGCTGCTGTTCGAACACATCCACGGCGAGTCGCGCGACCGTGGACAGGCCATGGTGGACCTGATCGACGCCTATCGAAAGAACGGCTACGAACTGGACGCCAAGGAACTGCCGGACTATCTGCCGCTGGTGCTGGAATACCTCAGCCAGCGCCCGCAGGAAGAGGCCCAGGACTGGTTGCGCCACGTCAGCCATATCGTGGGCCTGCTTGCCGCGCGTGCCGGGCAGCGCGAAAGCCCCTATGCCTTGCTGCTGGAAACCCTGGTCGAGTTTGCCGACGGCAAGCTTGAACTGGGTGCATTGCGCCAGCGCGCCAGCGAAGAGCCGCGCGACGACACTCCCGAAGTCATGGACCGGCTGTGGGAGGACGAGGCGGTGCGCTTCGGCAACGAGGCGCCCGACGAAAACTGCGCACCGCCCACCCGCATCCCCGCACGCTCCGCCGACATTCGCCAGGTGCAGTCATGAATTACTTCAATACCTTCGCGTTCCAGATGTATCCGTATATCGCACTGGCGGTGTTTTTCATCGGCAGCTGGGCACGCTTCGACAGGTCGATGTACACCTGGCGCACCGGTTCCAGCCAGCTGCTGTCCGACAAGGGCATGCGCATCGGCAGCAACCTGTTCCACCTTGGCATCCTTGCGATCCTGGGTGGCCATCTTGTTGGCCTGCTCACCCCGCATTCGGTGTACGAACCGTTCATCACCGCACCGCAGAAGCAGCTGCTGGCGATGGTGGCGGGTGGCGTATTCGGCGCGGTCTGCCTGATCGGCATCGCCATCCTCACCGTGCGCCGGTTGTTCAACCCGCGCGTGCGCGCCACCGGCACCACCGGCGATACCGTGATCCTGCTGATGCTGTTCGCACAGCTGCTGCTGGGCCTGTACACCATCGTGCAATCCACCCACCACATGGATGGCGGCGTGATGATGGCGCTGGCCGAATGGGCGCAGCACATCGTGACCTTCCGTGGCGGCGCGGCCGATTTCATCGGTGACGTGAGCTGGGTGTACAAGGCGCACATCCTGCTTGGCATGACCCTGTTCCTGGTGGCGCCGTTCACCCGCCTGGTGCACGTGTGGAGCATCCCGGTCAGCTATCTGTGGCGGCCCTATCAGGTCGTTCGCCGCCGTCAGCAGACGCTGCGCTACGGGCCGAGGGCGTAAGCAATGAGCGAGAGCAAGCCGCGCCTGCGCGAGTTGCCGATCACCGTCATCGATAGCGGCAGGACGGTGGCGGAAGAAGCGCATGCCCATCAGCATGACCATGCCGAAGATGGTCCGCGCACGCTGGGGCAGGCGGCGCCTGCGTACCTGTACGTGGGCGATACCGCGATCAGCGAAGCCGAAATCGCCCGCGAGATGCAGTTCCATCGCGCCATGAAACCCGCGCAGTCGCGCGCCGACGCCGCGCGTGCGCTGGTCGTGCGCCAGCTGCTGCAGCGCGAGGTTGCGCGGCTGGGCTTGCTGGACGAGGTGCAGGCCCAGGAGGGCGAGCCTGCCGAAGAAGCCTGCATTCGCCTGTTGCTGGAGCGCGAGGTTGAAAACCGCGTGCCCAGCGAAGAGGACTGCCGGCGTTACTTTGAACAGAACAGCGAACGCTTCCATGCGCCGGACCGGATCAAGCTGCGGCATATCCTGCTGGGCGCCGCGGTGGATGATGTCAATGGGCGCTTCAGTGCGCGCACGCAGGCAGAGAAGCTGATCGCCGAGTTGAAGGAACAGCCGCACCTGTTCGCCGACTTCGTGGCGCGTCATTCCGATTGCCCGTCGAAGAGCGATGGCGGCGACCTCGGTTGGCTTGAACGCGGGCAGACCACGCCCGAATTCGATCGTCAGGTATTCCGCCTGCGCCAGGGCATGGCGGCATTCCCGGTGGAGTCCCGCTGGGGCTATCACGTGGTCTGCGTGGATGTGATCGAAGCAGGCGAGGAACTTGCGTTTGATCAAGTCCGGCAGCGGATTTCCGACTATCTTGAACTGCAGGTTCGACAGCGCGAACTTCAGCAATACCTGTTGGGTTTGCAGGAACGCTACGAGGTTCGCGGGCTGGACGCCATAGAGGCCGAGGCCGCCTGATACCACCGGGCGTGCTTGCGGCAAAAGGTTTCCCAACCTCAACTGGAAGCACGTCCATGCAGGACATTTCGCAAATCAGCCCCGCCCGCCAACAGCGCGCGCTGTGGCTCAGCACGTTCGCCTTCACTACCTGCTTTGCGGTGTGGATGATCTTTTCGATCATCGGCATCCAGATCAAGAAGGACCTGGGGCTCAACGACACCGAGTTCGGGTTGTTGATCGCCACTCCCGTCCTGAGTGGCTCGGTGCTGCGCATTTTCCTTGGCGTCTGGGCCGACCAGCTGGGTGGTCGCAAAGTGCTCACCGCGGTGATGCTGGCCGGTGCCGCCGCTACCTGGATGCTCACCCACGCCAGCACTTATCCGCAGTTCCTGCTCGCCGCATTGGGCGTGGGTATCGCAGGGAGTTCGTTCTCGGTCGGCGTGGCCTACGTCTCCAAGTGGTTCCCGGCGGAGAAGCAGGGAACCGCGCTGGGCATCTTCGGCGCCGGCAATATCGGCTCGGCGGTGACCAAGCTGCTGGCGCCGATGGTGATGGTGGCGGCAGGCTGGATCATGGTCGCCAAGGTCTGGGCGGTGGGCCTGGCGGTGGTGGCGATCCTGTATTACCTGTTCTCGCAGGAAGACCCCTCGCTGGAGCAGCGCCGCAAGGCAGGCGTCAAGCCGATGCCTTTCGCCGAGCAAATGGCGCCGCTGAAGAACCTGCAAGTGTGGCGCTTCGCGCTGTACTACTTCTTCGTGTTCGGCGGATTTGTCTCGCTGGCCCTGTGGCTGCCCCGCTATCTGATCGGCGCCTACGGCATGGATGTGGCGCATGCCGGTGCGCTGGCCGCCGCGTATTCCATCCCGGCCAGCCTGTTCCGGGTGGTGGGTGGCTGGATGTCGGACAAACTCGGCGCGCGCACCGTGATGTATTGGACCTTCGGGGTGTCGGCGATCTGCACGTTCCTGCTCGCCTATCCGGACACGCAATACATCGTCAAGGGCATCAACGGCGACATCACCTTCCACCTGGCCATCGGCGTGGTGCCGTTCACCGTGCTGGTGTTCGTGCTGGGCTTCTTCATGTCGCTGGGCAAGGCTGCGGTGTACAAGCACATCCCGGTGTACTACCCGGACTATGTCGGCTCGGTGGGTGGCGTGGTCGGCATGATCGGCGGGCTTGGCGGCTTCATCCTGCCGATCGCGTTCGGTGCGCTCAATGACCTCACCGGGGTCTGGACCAGCTGCTTCATGTTGCTGTTCGTGGTGGTGGCCAGCGCGTTGGCGTGGATGCACTTTGCCATCCGCCGCATGGAACGCCGCCACTTCCCGCAGATCGGTCGTGAAACCGACCTGCCCGAAATCATCGACGCGCAAGGCAAGGCCGGCTGACCGCGCGCGTTCGGCACGGATGGCGTGGTGTAACCTGCCACGCCATCCGCAACCGATGTCCCATGGCCAGTGCCGGAGCCTCCGTGCTGCAACCGTTGATCGATCTGCGCGGCGCGGGCACCAGCCTGACCCCGCAACGCGCGCGCCTGCTGCAGGCGCTGGATGCCCACGGCTCGATCAGCGCGGCTGCGCGTGCAGTGGGCATGAGCTACAAGGGGGCGTGGGATGCGATTTCCGCGCTCAACGAATTTGCAGGAGAGCCGCTGGTCACCGCCGAAGCCGGCGGCAGTGGCGGCGGCGGCGCGCGCCTGACCGATATGGGCAGGCGCGTGCTGGCCTTCCACGATGCGCTGACTGCGCTGCAGAACCGGCTGCTGTCGGGTCACGGCGGGACCGGGCGTGTTGAAAATATCGATGACCTGCTGAGGAGGCTCGGCAACCTGATGCTCAGAACCAGCGCGCGCAACCAGTTCGAAGGCACCGTGCAGGCGATCCAGCGCGGCGCGGTGAACAGCGAGGTGGTGCTTGATCTCGATGGCGGCGACCAGCTGGTCGCCATCATCACCAACCGCAGCGTCGATGACCTCGGCCTGCGCGAGGGCGGCAGCGCGATCGCGCTGGTCAAGTCCTCGTTCGTGGTGCTGGGCGAACCCGGCGTGCGCACCAGCGCGCGCAATGCGCTGGCCGGCACCGTGCTGTCCTGCCGGGAGGGCGCGGTCAATGCCGAAGTGGAATTGCAGCTGGCGGGCGGCAGGCGGCTGGTGGCCACCGTCACCAATGAAAGCGCGAAGGAACTCGGCATCCGCGAAGGCGTGCCGATGCTGGCGCTGGTCAAGTCCTCGCACGTGATCCTGGCGGTGGCGGTGTAAGCGCTCCCGCCGGCACGTGTCCGGCGGGAGCGCGGTGCGGCATCAGAACCGGTAGCTGACGTTGGCGAACCAGCTGCGGCCAGGCATCGGGTAGCCTTCCGCCAGTTCGTACCATTTGTCGCCGAGGTTGCGTCCGCCGGCTTCGATGTCGAGGCCGTCCAGCGGCGACCACACCAGCTTCGCACTGAACGTGGCATAGCCGCCCAGCCGCAGGAAGCCGCCCCGGTTGCCGGGGCCGGCGTAGGTGACGATGCGGCCTTGCTCCGCTTCCGCCGTGACCAGCGCCTTCCACTGTGGCGAGAACGTCCACTGCGCATGTGCGAACAGGCGCTGGCGCGGGCTGTTGGTCAGCGGCACGGCGGGATTGCCGAGGTTGTCGCGATCCAGCCACGTATAGGCCATGCCTGCCTGTCCGCGTCCGCCGATGTCCTGCTGCAGCGACAGCTCGACGCCGCGGCTGCGCGCCTTGCCGATGTTCTGCGCCTGGTTGCACACCGTGCTGCCGCACTGGTTGGACGGCACGATGGCGTCCTGGATCAGGTCGTTGATGCGGCTTTGGAACAGCGCGGCTTCCGCCTGTGCGCCGGCCCACGGCTGCCCGCGCCAACCCAGTTCGAAGTGACGCGCGAACTCCGGTTTCAGGTCCGGGTTCGGCAGCGCGCTGCCCATGCGCGCCGAGTAGCGGTCCTTGATGGTGGGGAAGCGGGTCTTGTGCGAATAGCTGCCGAACAGCTGGCCGTAGTCGCCGAGATCACGGCTCAGTTCCACCAATGCGTTGTTGGCGGTGGTGGAGCCGGTGGGCCAGAAGTACACCTCCTTGGCGTCACGTTTCTCGTGGCTGGCGCCGATGCGCAGGTTGTAGCCCTGGTCCAACGCGATGCTGTCTTCCACCGCGATGGCCGTGGTGACGTCGCGGTAATCCTTGGCGGGCGATTTCGGGTTGGTGTCGCGGTGGCGGTCGTCCTTGTAGTGCAGCGCCACGTGCAGGTCGTGGTTGGCGAACTGCGTGCTGGCCAGTTCCACGCTCGCGCCGCGGGTCTTGTCGGAATACACGCTGGGGAAGCTGGTGTTGAGCAACTGGGTGCCGTAGGTCTTGTCGGTGTAGGCCTCCAGCCCGTTGCTGTAGCGGTCTTCATAGGCCCGCAATTTCAGTGCGTGGGCATCGTTCAGGCCGATATTGCCGATGAAGTACAGGCTTTCCTTGTCCCACCACGGCCAGCGCCAGTAGCGGATGCCGCTGGTGGATTTGCCGGTATAGGCCGGGTTGCCCTTCTCGCCTTCCTGCTTCACGTAGCCGATGGCGAATTCGCTGCGTACGCTGGGCTCGA
This sequence comes from Thermomonas paludicola, assembly GCF_024498955.1. Classification (GTDB taxonomy): domain Bacteria; phylum Pseudomonadota; class Gammaproteobacteria; order Xanthomonadales; family Xanthomonadaceae; genus Thermomonas; species Thermomonas paludicola. Next base: position 1,105,776 of record NZ_CP093311.1, read on the forward strand.
AACCGATCTTGATCGAGGCGCGGCGGTCGTTGCGGTCGGCGTTTTCGCGCTCGTCGCCGGTATCGGTCGGCTTGGCCTTGTAGTCCTTGAACCCGTCCGGCAGCGGGAAGCTGTCGGCATCCAGCCACGACAACCCCGCCTGCAGGTACCACATGCCGTGGCGCATGCCGAGGTTGGCGGCCGCCTTGCGCTCGCCGCCGCTGCCGGCACCGATGCGGATGTCGCCTTCCAGGGCTTGCGTCGGCCGGCGCGAAATCAGGTTGATCGCGCCGCCCAGCGTGTTCGGCCCGTACAGCAGCGAGGCCGCGCCCTTTGCGACGCGAATTTCCGCAAGGTCGAAGGTGGTGAAGCGACCGAAGTCGATGTAGCCGTCGTAGGGCACGTACTGCGGGATGCCGTCCAGGAACACCGGCACCTGGCGCGGATCGAAGCCGCGCACGTACACCATCGACTCGTTGCGGCTGTTGTGGGACAGCGCCACGCCGGGCGCGATGGCGACGGCCTCGCCCACGGTTTCGCGGTTGAGTTGATCCAGCTGTTCGCGGGTGATGGCGGATTCGCCGGTGGGAGGCGGTGTGTCCTGCTTGCCCTGCACCACCACGCGGCCGAGTTCGAAGGGCTTGCCGCTCTTGTCGGCGGCGTCTTCGGCATGGGCGGTGGCAAGGCCGGCAAGGCCAAGGAGCAGGGCGGCGGACAGCGCGCGACGGCGCAGGAGCGTGGAAGTGGAGTGCATGGGCGTTGCTCGATGTGGAAGAAGGGCACGCCGCGCCGTTGCCGCCGTCCGCGCGTTCGGGAGGGCAGGGCTGTGGGTTTGCCGGCGTGGGGAATCGGGTGCGGGACGATGCGCATCACCCCGCGCGGAGCGTCACTGCATGCGCACGACTTCGATGCTGCTCAGCCAGCGCACGTGGCGCGGGCCGGTTTTGGTGTCTTGCCCGGAGATCAGCAGCAGTTGGCCTTCGCGCGCGTCCAGCGGCTTGCCGTCCTTCTCCCAGGCCACCAGCACGTCCCTGCCGATCGAGGTGTTGTACAGCTCATTCCAGGAGAAGGTGACCGCATAGCCGTCGGTGGCGCGCGCCACGACCACCATGCGACGGCCGTCCTTGTGGCCATCGAGGTTCAGGCCAACGGAATCGAGAACGTCGGTCAGCCGCGCTCCACGGAAATTGGCGACCTTGCCGACGGTGGCGCCCGAGGCGCACACCACATCCATCGGGCCGCTGTTGCGTGCGGTCAACTTCTTCAGTGTGGCGACGTCGAACAGGCGCGGCGCTTTCACGGCGCCACTGATGCGAACGTCGACGCTGGGCGTGAACGCACGGGTGGGCTGCGCGGTCTTGTTTGCCGGGATGGCGGGGTTGGTGGCGCCGAGGTTGCCGGTGGCCAGCAGCGCACCCAGCAGGAAGTGATGGAGTTTCATGGGATCCTTCGATATGTAGTTATGTATATAGCGAAGAAAAGGATAACGATCACGGCGGCGTGCGGATTTGATTTGAGTCAATCGATCAGGCGCGGGAGGAGGCGGCCCAATGGCGGCGCAGCGCGCGCAGCTGGCCGATGAACAGCAGCACCCATGCGGTCATCCCGATGGCGAACATCGCGTGCGGCAGCTTGCCGAGGAAGGGCAGGTTCATGGCTTCCATCATCCGCAGCGTGCTGACGGCGTACATGCCCAACGGGAACACCGCGCCCCAGTACATCGGGTCGTAAGTGAACGGGAATTGGCGCACGCCGTGTCGCCAGATCGCCAAGGCCACCAGCATCGGAATCCACCAGGTGCCGGTGGCCCAGTAAAACACCGTGAAGCCCTTGATGAAGGGCAGCATCGAGTTGAGGTACGGCGCGTGCGGGGTATTGAGGATGAGCAGCGAGCCGGCCAGGGTGGAGATGGCCATCGCGCCCATGTTGATCCAGTACGGCGGCGACAGATCGGCCGGCGAGAACGCGAAAAACGTGTAGCGATAGAAGATCAGCGACATCATCCAGATGTAGAGCATGCCGCCCCACAGCCACATCGACAGCGCGAAGAAATTCATTTCCAGGCGCAGCGGCTGGGGCATGTGGTTGGAGATCAAGGCGGCCAGTACTGCCATCGACTGCGTGGCCACCACGGCCAGCAGCCAGCCGCCGTTGATGCCGCGGTCCAGCCCCGGTTTGTTCTGCTTGACGGTCAGGACCGTGAAAATGGTGTAGGTGAAGCCCACCCACGTCAGCAGGCCGATGCCGCCCAGCAGGGTGGCCAGGCGCAGGCTGCCGCCCAGCAGCAGGCTCTGGCTGCCCAGAATCGAGCACGCCGCGACGAAGGTGAAAAACCCTGGCGCGCGCAGGTGGTCGAACAGATCCTCGCGCACCAGTTTCGGGTGCCAGTACACGTGCAGCAACGCCAGCACGCCGATGATCACGAACAGGACCCAGTTGAGCGCGAACAGCGCGTTTGCCAGAAGCGGAACGCCCATCAAGTGCGCGGCCAGCGACAGGATCCCGGTGGCCATCACCATGCTGAAATAGCCCGGGGAGAGTTGCTCGACCGAGTCGCGCACATGGCGCAGCAAGGCCCTCATCGCGGGTATCCCGCGTTGCCGGCGTGGGTGGGGCGCGTGACCGGGTGGAATGATGCGTGCTGCATGCGTGCCTCCCGGCGCGGATCCAGTGGGCATCGTCGGTGCCGACAGGCGGCAGGTCTTTGATCGATGTCAATTTGTCCGCGCGACGCAGGCCTAGACCAGCAACGCCACGGCTTTGACCTGGGCCCACAGCGCCATGCCGGGCTGCAGCTGCAGGCGCTGCATCGAGCGGTGGGAAATGCGCGCCAGCAGCGGCCAGCCGGACGCGTCCAGCCGCGCCTGCATTTGCCCACCCGGAAGCGGGTCGATGCCAACCAGTGTTGCGGGCAGCACATTGAGCAGGCTGGAATCGTCATGGCACTGCAGCGCAAGGCTGACGTCGCGTGCCTGGATGCGCACGCGCAGCCGCGTACCTCGGGCATGGGCAGGGCCATGCGCGTGCAATGGGCCTGCGCGCGTGTGCAGGGTCAGCAAGCCGTGGTCATCGCGGCCCTCCACCTGCGCATCGAGCACCACGCCGGCATCCTCGCGCAGGGCCAGTGGCAAGTCGTGGCGATTGAGTACGTCCAGCGCAGGGCCGGACGCGGTCACCTTGCCGGCATCCAGCAGCACCAGATGGTCAGCCAGTCGCGCCACTTCCTCCACTGCATGGGTGACGTACAAGATGGGGATGCCGGCATCGCGGCGCACCGCTTCCAGGAAGGGCAGGATGTCGGCGCGCCGCTGCCCGTCCAGCGCGCTCAGCGGTTCGTCCAGCAACAGCCAGCGGGGCTCGGTCACCAGCGCGCGGGCCAGGGCGACGCGTTGGCGCTCCCCTCCGGACAGGGTCTCGGGGCGGCGCAGCAGCAGAGGCGCCAGCGCCAAACGTTCGATCCATGTTTGCAGCAGCCCGGCTGGCGCGCCGGCGCGTTTCCAGCCATAACGCAGATTGCCCGCCACCGTCAGGTGTGGCAGCAGCGCGGTGTGCTGAAACACCACGCCGGTGGCACGCTTGTGTGCGGGCAAGCGCATGTTGGCGGTTTGCCATGGTTGATCGGCGACCCGCAGCGTGCCGGTAGCGGTGGGTTCCAGGCCGGCAATGGCGCGCAGCAGGGTACTCTTGCCGCTGCCCGACGGGCCGAACACGGCGGTGGTGCCCTGGCCAGGCAGGGTCAGGTCGACGTCCAGTCGAAAATCGGCGTACGCCAGCTGCAAGGCAAGACGGATGTCGTGTTGCGCGTCATCCATGGGTCGTCACCGTGCGCCGGCCCAGCCACTGCATCAGCAGCAGCAGGCCGAACGAGAACAGCAGCAGGCAGGCCGCCAGCACGTGTGCGTCGGCGTAAGCCATGCTCTCCACCTGGTCGTACAGCAGCACCGACAGCACCCGCGTTTCGCCTTCGATGTTGCCGCCCACCATCAACACGACCCCGAATTCGCCCACGGTATGGGCGAAGCCGAGCAGGGTGGCGGTCAACAGGGATGGTTTTGCCAGCGGCAACACCACGCTGACGAAGCGATCCAGCGGCGAAGCGCGCAAGGTCGCCGCGGCTTCCAGCACCGGCGGTGGGATCGAGGCAAAGCCGGCCTGCAGGGGATGCACCACGAACGGCAACGAATACAACACCGATGCCAGCAGCAGCCCCGGGAAGGTGAAGGCCAGCGTTCCCAGCCCAAGCGCGCTGGTGAGCTGGCCGACGGGGCCGTTCGGGGCAAGGCTGATCAACAGGTAGAAACCCAGTACCGTGGGTGGGAGCACCATCGGCAGCGCCACCACCGCGCCCACCGGGATGCGCCAGCCCGAGCGCGTATGCGCCAGCCACCACGCCAGCGGCATGCCCAGCAGCAGCAGGATTGCGGTGGTCAGCCCGGCCAGCTTCAGCGTCACCCAAGTGGCGGCGAGCCAGGCTGGTGGTGCGGCAAGCGCGGCGTCCATCGACTGTCAGTCGTAACCGAAGGCGTGGATGCGTGTCTGCGCCGCCGGGGTTTGCAGGAACTTCAGGAAGCCGCGCGCGGCGGGGTTGCGCTCGCCGCGCTTGAGCAGCACGGCAGTTTGCACGATGGGCGCATGCCAAGACGCCGGCACTTCCCAGCCCGAGCCGGGCGTGGTCTTGCGGGCCTCCAGCACCAGCGAGCGCGGCAACAGGCCCAATGGCGCGGCGCCGCTGACCACGAACTGCGCGGCTTGGCCAACATTTTCACCCATCACCAGCGTGGGTTTGAGTTCTTCCCAGCGACGCACGTAGATCAGCGCTTCGCGCGCGGCCGCGCCGTAGGGGGCCAGCTCGGGATTGGCGATGGCCAGCCGGGTGATGCCGCCTTTGCGCAGCAGGGTTTCGCCGTCCTTCACCCGTGCTGGATCGCGACTCCACAGCACCAGCCGGCCGATGGCGTAGTCGTGCAGGGTGCCACCGTCGGCCAAGCCTTCCTTCACCAGCCGGCGAGGGGTGTCGGCATCGGCCGACAGCAGCACGTCGAACGGTGCGCCGTTGCGGATTTGCGCATAGAGCTTGCCGGTGGAAGCCGCGCTGATGTCGATCCGTTGCCCGCTTCGGCGGGCGTAGTCGGCCGCCAGTTTCCTGGCGGCGTCGGCGAAATTGGCGGCAACCGCAACCCGCGCCTGCACCGGCGCGACCACGGGTTTGGCAGCCTGCGCGACGGCGGCTGCCGGAAGCAGTGCCACCAGGGCCGTCAGCAAGCCGCGCATCCATTTGTGTGCCATCTCCATCCTCGTCCTTGCCTGAATGTCGGCAAGTCTATCGGTTTGCCCGCGGGCGCGGCGACATGCGGCATGGCTCTATATAATTGCCTGTTCCTCTCCATGTTGAAGGTCACGCCGCGTGTTTGAATCCCTGACCCAGCGCCTGTCCGGCACCATCGAGCGCCTGCGCGGCCGCGGCCGCCTGACCGAATCCAACATCAGCGAGGCCGTGCGCGAGGTGCGCATCGCCCTGCTGGAGGCCGACGTGGCGCTGCCGGTGGTGCAGGCCCTGATCCAGCGCATCAAGGTGCGCGCGGTGGGCCAGGAAGTGATGCGTTCGCTCAGTCCGGGCCAGGTGCTGGTGAAGATCGTGCGCGACGAACTGGCGCTGGTGATGGGCGCGCAGGCATCGGACCTGAACCTCAACGTGCCGGCACCGGCGGTGATCCTGATGGCCGGCCTGCAGGGCGCGGGCAAGACCACCACCGTGGCCAAGTTGGCCAAGCATCTGAAGGACAAGCGCAAGAAGAAGGTGATGGTGGTGTCGGCCGACGTGTACCGCCCGGCCGCCATCGAGCAGCTGCAGACGCTGGCTGCGCAGGTGGGGGCGATTTTCTTCCCGTCGGACGCCTCGCAGAAGCCACAGGCCATCGTCAAGGCGGCGATCGAGGAGGCCCGGAAAACCTTCGCCGACGTGCTGATCGTCGATACCGCCGGCCGCACCAGCATCGATGACGCGATGATGGCCGAGATCAAGGCGCTGCACGTCGCGGTCAATCCGGTCGAAACCCTGTTCGTGGTCGACTCCATGACCGGCCAGGACGCCGCGGTCACCGCCAAGCACTTCGGCGAGGCGCTGCCGCTGACCGGCGTGGTGCTGACCAAGACCGACGGCGATGCGCGCGGTGGCGCGGCGCTGTCGGTGCGCTACATCACCGGCAAGCCGATCAAATTCGTCGGCGTGGGCGAGAAGCCCGACGGCCTCGACGTATTCCACCCCGATCGCGCCGCCGGCCGGATCCTCGACATGGGCGATGTGCTGTCGCTGGTCGAGCAGGTCGAGGCGCAGGTCGACAAGGACAAGGCGCAGAAGCTTGCCGAGAAGGTCGCCAAGGGCAAGAAGTTCGACCTCAACGACATGCGCGACCAGCTCGAGCAGATGCAGAACATGGGCGGCCTGTCCGGGCTGATGGACAAGCTGCCGGGCGTCGGTCAACTGCCCGAGCACGTCAAGCAGCAGGTCACCGGCAAGGAAGTGCCGAGGATGATCGCCATCATCAACTCGATGACGAAAAAGGAGCGCCGCAACCCGGATCTCCTCAACGGCTCCCGCCGCGCCCGCGTGGCGCGTGGCAGCGGCCTCACGCCGGCCGACGTCAACAAGGTGCTCAAGCAATACCAGCAGATGGAAAAGATGATGGGCAAGCTGGGCCGCGGCGGCATGAAAGGGATGATGCGCGGCCTGTCCGGCATGATGGGCGGACGCGGCGGTCTGCCGATGCGCTGACTGGGCGTGATGTTGGATCAACCTTGGGGGGTGTTCGATGCAGCAGCGTCTTGATTATCAGCAGGCTTCGCCAGAGGCCTTCAAAGCCATGCTGCAGCTGGAGAGGCAGGTGCATCAAAGCGGCCTGGAAGCATCGCTGCTCGAATTGGTGAAGTCCCGCGCCTCGCAGCTCAATGGCTGCGCCTGGTGCCTGGACATGCACAGCAAGGATGCGCGGGCGCAGGGTGAAACCGAGCAGCGCGTGTACCTGCTGCCGGTCTGGCGCGATGCGCCCTGCTATACCGAACGCGAGCGCGCGGCACTGGCTTGGACCGAAGCAGTCACTGCGATGGCCGGTGCGCAGGGCGTGGACGATGGTATCTATGACGCAGCGCGCCGTCATTTCGATGAAAAATCGCTGGTGGACCTGACTCTGGCCGTCATCGCCATCAACGGCTGGAACCGGCTGAACGTTGCATTTCGCACCCCGGTTGGCGATTACGTCAGCCCGCACTCGACAACGGGTTGAGCATGAGCAATGACATTCGCGTCAATGCCGAAGTGGTGCGCGGATTCATTGTGTTCTCGCGCGTCGTGGGCTGGTTGCTGACAGCGGTATCGCTGATCGTGCTGCTGGCGTGGGTGAGCGCTGCGCAGCCCTTGCAGGTGTTTGCACTCCCGGCCACCAGCATGCGCGCTGGCGCAGCCTTGGCTGCCCTGCTCGCTGGTGGCGCACTGCTGTTGTCGCGCGGCTCGCCCCGGACCAGCTTCCTCCTGTCCTTGCTGCTGACCCTGTTCGCCGGGTGCGAGCTGCTGGAATTCGCATCGGGCGCCAGGGTGATTTGCCTGCCCGATCTGGGGGGGCTGCTTCCACACTGGCCGAACAGGCCGCCCGGGAAAATGCTGGAACTGGCGGCAGTGGTATTCACGCTGCTGGGGCTGGTGGGGATGGCGGTCACATCACGGCAGGCGGTCTGGTTGCGTGAGGCCTGCGCGCTTGCGGCCATCGCCATCAGCATGGCGTCGATTGCCGCATTCGGGCTTGTGCTGGCCGGGTCGGCATTCCACCTGCCGCTCAGGATGCCGATCGTGACGGCGTCGCTGCTGCTGTTGCTGACGCTAGCGTGGATGGCATCGGTGCCATCCACCGGTTTGACTCGGATCGTGGTGGCCGACAGTCCGGGCGGTGCATTCGCGCGTCGCTTGATCCTGCCTGCGTTGCTGCTGCCAAGCCTGCTGACCTTCCTGTTCGAGATGGTGCAGGCGTGGCTGGGTGTGTCCGAAGCGCAGGCGCTTTCGCTGGCTGCGGTGGTCACCGGCGGCATGGTCGCCGCGGCGATCCTGTGGGTGGCCTATCTGCTGGATCGCAGCGAGCGCCAGCGGCGCACCGTGCTTGCGTTGCGCACCGATGCCAACACCGACGGGTTGACCGGGCTGGCCAATCGGCGCGCGTTCGACGCGGGATTGGCGCAGGCGCTTCGGGAGAGCGAGGACGTCGCGCTGCTGATCCTTGATCTCGACCACTTCAAAAGTTTCAACGACGATTTTGGCCATCAGGCAGGGGACGATGTGTTGCGGGAGGTCGGGCGCCTGCTGCATGCGGAGCTGCGCCCCGGCGATCTGGCGGCGCGCTATGGAGGCGAGGAGTTCGCGGTGGTTCTGGTGCAGAGCGACGCAGGGCGGGTGGCGCAGGTGGGGCAGCGCATCCTTGCGGCGTTCCACGCCAGGCAGTGGTCGAACCGGCCGGTGAGGGTGAGTATCGGTGCCGCGCTTGCGACATCGGGCGAGGCGCCCGAAGGGCTGATCTCGCGAGCGGATGCGGCGCTCTACCGTAGCAAGCAGGAGGGGCGCGACCGGCTCACGATGGCGGCTTGGGCGCCGGCAAAGGCGCGCGTGGCGATGCCGGAGCAGGCCTGACGGCCAGCGAACGGCCAGCCGCCTGGAGGCTGTCATGGCCAGGCGCTTGGCCGCGCTTTGAAAAGGCGTTAAACTTGCAGGCTTACCCGGCCATTCCGGCCGCTGGGCAGCACCGAGAACGCAAGCATATGGTCAAGATTCGCCTTACCCGTGGTGGCGCCAAGAAGCGTCCCTTCTACCACATCATCGTCACCGACAGCCGCAGCGCGCGTGATGGCCGCAACATCGAGCGCGTGGGTTTCTACAATCCGGTGGCGCAGGGCGCCGAAAAGCGCGTCGAGCTGAACCTCGAGCGCGTGAAGCACTGGATGGACAGCGGCGCGCAGCTGACCGAGAAAGTGGCAGACCTGTACAAGTCTGCGGTCAAGGCCGCGGCCTGATTCAACGGGCCGCCACCGGCGGCCCATTGCACCCATGAACGCACCGGACGCCAGTCAGCGGATGATCGCCGTGGGCCGGTTGCATGGTGCGTTTGGCGTGCGCGGCGAAGTCAAGCTGGAAAGCTTCACCGCCCCGCTGAATGCGATCGCCCGCTACCAGCCGTGGATGCTGCGCGACGCGCGCGGCCAGGTGCGCCCGTGCGAGGGCGTCAAGGTGCGCGAAGGGGGCAAGGGGCTGATTGCCACGCTCCCCGGCGTTGCGGATCGCGATGCCGCCGATGCGTTGCGCGGGACCGACATACTGGTGCCGCGCTCGGCCTTGCCCAAGCCCGCACCGGGCGAATACTACTGGGTGGATCTGGAAGGCCTGCGTGTCGTCAATGCCGCAGGCGTCGATTTCGGTACCGTCTCGCATCTGTTTTCGACGGGCGCCAACGATGTGCTGGTGGCGCAGGGAGAACGCGAGCGGATGATCCCGTTCCTGCAGCCGGATGTCATCCTGGGCGTGGACTTCGAGACCGGTCTGGTCACCGTGGACTGGGACGCGGACTTCTGAGGGCGGCGATGCGCTTCGACATCGTCAGCCTGTTTCCCGAATTTGTCGCCCAGATCGCTGCGCATGGCGTGGTGGGGCGTGCCGGCGAGCGCGGATTGCTGTCGATCCACGGCTGGAACCCGCGTGATCACGCGGAAGGCAACTACCGGCGCGTGGACGACCGCCCGTTCGGCGGCGGCCCCGGCATGGTGATGCTGATCGATCCGCTGCGTGCGGCGATCCGCGCGGCGCGCGACGCCGACCCGGCGCCTGCCGTCGTGGTGTATCTCAGCCCGCAGGGGCGGCGGCTGGACCAGCGCAAGGTTCGTGAGCTGGCGGCGTTGCCGCGCCTGATCCTGCTGTGTGGCCGCTACGAGGGCGTGGACGAACGCCTGCTGCAGGCGGACGTGGACGAGGAAATCTCGATTGGCGATTACGTGTTGTCCGGCGGCGAGCTGGCGGCGGCGGTGCTGATCGACGCGGTTGCGCGCTTGCAGGACGGTGCGCTCAATGACGCCGAATCTGCAGCACAGGACAGTTTCGAGGGCGATGGCTTGCTGGATTGCCCGCACTACACCCGACCGGTCGAGCACGCGCTGGGGGCTGTGCCGGAGGTCCTGCTGTCGGGCAATCACGCGCAGATTGCGCAATGGCGCCGGCAGCAGTCGCTGGGCCGCACCTGGCTGCGGCGCCCGGACTTGCTGGACGAAGCGGTGCTGTCGAAACAGGACGCGGCTTTACTGGACGCATTCCGGACGCGTTGGCTGCAGGCGGTTGGCGAGCCGCCGCAGGGAGATGCATGAGCGCCTGCCATGGCACTGGAATTACCGCTATAATGCCGGGCTGGGCCATGCCCTGATGTTGTTCCACCCCAGTGCCATGACGCGGGTCCACGTGCACTCGCGCAACAACTACTCCAACAGGCGCGTGCGTCCGCACGCAACAAGACTCAACAGGTTGATCCCATGAACAAGCCCTCGATCCACACGCTGCTCCAGGAATTCGAATCCGCCCAGGTTGCGCGCAAGCTGCCCGACTTCGGCCCCGGCGATACCGTCATCGTCAACGTCAAGGTGAAGGAAGGCAATCGCGAGCGCGTGCAGGCCTACGAAGGCGTGGTCATTGCCAAGAAGAACGCCGGCCTGAACTCCGCGTTCACCGTGCGCAAGATCTCGCATGGCTTCGGCGTCGAACGCGTGTTCCAGACCTACAGCGCGGTCATCGACTCGGTGGAAGTGAAGCGCCGCGGCGATGTGCGCGCCAGCAAGCTGTACTACCTGCGCGGCCTGGAAGGCAAGAAGGCGCGCATCAAGGAAGACCTGGCCGGCAATGCCAAGGCGCGAGCCAAGGCGGCTGCGGCTGCAGCCGCGGCGACTGAAGCGGCCGAATAAGGCGCGCGGTTATCCGCACGGCGGCCACCTTCGGGTGGCCGTTTGCGTTTCAGGTCGCCTATCCATGCACATGCAGCCCGAAGCCGATGCCGGTGTGCGCCTTGATCTATGGTTGTGGGCTGCGCGCTTTTACAAGACCCGTGCGCTGGCCAGGCAGGCCATCGAAACCGGCAAGGTCGAACTTGGCGGGCAGCGCGCCAAGCCCGCGCGCAGCGTGCGGGTTGGCGATGCGCTGGTGGTGATGCGCGGCGAAGAACGTTTCCAGCTTGAAGTGCGCGCGCTGTCCACGACGCGTGGCCCGGCTCGCATCGCACAAACCCTGTATCTGGAGTCCGACGCTTCCATGCTGGCGCGCCAGCAGGAGCGCCAGCAACGCCTGGCGGAGCGCGCGGGCTTCCAGCCGCCGGACACCAGGCCGGACAAGCGGGCACGCCGCCTGATTCGCGCATTGGGTGATATCGATGCGATATAGCGGGCGTCCCCTGCGCACTAGGCTGATTGGCCACGTCCCGAACTTCGCGCTTAGGCCGTTTCGGGAATGGTGTACTGCTTGGCCTGCCGGCAGCATGTGCCCACGTTGAAACGTTGGGGTAGGGCATGGCCGTCACGGTCTTGAAAATGGGGGCGCGGGGGGAGCCGGTGCGCCGCCTGCAGGAAGCATTGAACCGCAAGTTGCCGGGTGCGGCGTTGGCCACGGATGGGGATTTCGGCAACCGGACCCTGGCCGCGGTGCGGCGTTACCAGGACGAGGCCTGGCTGGTGGTCGATGGCGAGGCCGGGCAATGCACCCAAAATGCCTTGTTCGATGCGGAGTCCTACGCCGCGATTCGCCACCAGCGCCCCTTCATCCCGCAGCCAACACAAACGACCTGTTGGGCGGCAGCCACTGCAATGCTCAAGCGCAGCACCGTCAATGCGGTGAAGGCGGCTACCCCGGCCGACATGTGGAGTGACCAGGACGGGCTGTACAACCAGAGCGATGTCGGCAATTGGGTGCCGCAGACCGAACGCTATGCGCGGGCCCACGGGCTGCGTTACTTTCCCCCCGCCTCGCGGACACCGCAGGCCTTCGCCGCGATGCTGCGGGCAGGGCCGCTGATGGTCGATACGCTCTGGCGCTCCAGCGAATACGCCAAGGGAAACGCAAGCCCGGGCCACATGACGGTGGTGGTGGGGATTCGCGGCGACGCGGATCCAAGCGGGCGCGGAACCAGCCTGATGGTGTTCGATCCCTGGGCGCCCAATGTCGGCAGGCAATGGCGGGTCAGTTATTACGCCTGGATGACCGAAGTCAGCACCCGGACATACCGCCTGTTCCAGTAGGAGGCGGCGTGCCTTCCGGCTGCCCGATGGCGGGCGAGGGGGGCAGCTCGACATTGCGCCGGAACTCGAAGATCAGTCGCGTTTCGATGTGCGCCACCTCTTCGCGCTCGGTGAAGGCGGTCAAGGTGAAGTTGCGCAGGTGTTCGCTGTCGCGCACGCCCACGTGCACCAGGAAATCGTCGGCGCCGGCCACGTGATAGCAGGCCAATGCTTCGGGCAGGTGCAGCACGTGGTGGTGAAATCCATCGACCAGCGCGCGCGAATGCTTCGCCAGGCGCACCGACACCATCGCCTGCAGGCCGACGCCAATCGCGGCCGGCGCAATCTCGGCGTGGTAGCCCAGCAGCACCTTCTCCTCGCGCATCCGGCGCACGCGTTCCAGTGCGGTTGACGGCGCGATGCCGACTTTGGCGGCCAGATCCTTGTTTGGCAGGCGTGCATTCTTCCGCAACAGGCGCAGCAAGGCGTAGTCGATTCGATCAAGCATGGCTTATGGCTTCTATATTGAAATATTGTTCGATATGCATGTTTAACGTCGAACAAGGTTCTAGCATAGCGGTATCCATCCGTATCGGAGATCGCCATGCCTCGTTTCCAGACCACCGCCGTCCACGCCGGCCGCGAAGACTTCAACGCGCTGTGCGTGCACGCGCCGCCGCTCGACCTGTCCACCACCTATCCCATCGCTGATCTGGACGTGGGCAGTGCCAGCTTCGATGCGCTGGTGGGCGGGCAGGCCAACGCCGCCAATCCCATCTACGCGCGCCTGCACAATCCCACCGTGGCGCGCACCGAGAATGCGATCGCGGCGCTTGAAGGCACCGAAGCCTGTGTGGCCTATGCCTCGGGCATGGCCGCGATGACCGCCGTGCTGCTGGATCGCGCCCAGCACGGCAAGCATGTGCTGGTGCTGCGGCCGCTGTACGGCACCTCCGATCACCTGCTGGCCACCGGCATGTGCGGGCTGGAGCCGGAGTTCGTCACCGATGCGGCCGAAATTGCGGCGCGCCTGCGCCCGGAGACCGCGCTGGTGGTGATCGAAACCCCCTCCAATCCCACTCTCAATCTGATCGATATCCGTGCTGTCGTCGCGGCTGCGGGGAAGGTGCCGGTGCTGGTGGATTCCACCTTCGCCACGCCGGTGTTGCAGCGCCCGGTGGAGTTTGGTGCGACCTATGTGCTGCACAGCGCCACCAAGTTCCTTGGCGGGCATGGTGACGTGATCGCCGGCGTGATTTGCTGCGATGACGCGCATGCCGCACCGCTGCGCACCGTGCGCGCGGCCACCGGCGCGTTGCTGCACCCATTGGCGGCATACCTGCTGCATCGTGGCTTGCCGACGCTGAAGCTGCGGGTGGAGGCGGCGCAGGCCAATGCACAAGTGTTGGCGCAGCGTCTTGTCGAGCATCCGGCGGTCGCCAAGGTGTTCTATCCGGGCCTGAAGGACGCGGTGAACGGCCAGCTGGTTGGCCAGCAGATGTCAGGCCCCGGCACCCTGATGGCATTCGAGGTGCGGGGTGGCCACGATGCGGCGGCCAAATTGATGGCATCGGTAAAGGTGATGACTGCCGCCGTCAGCCTGGGCTCGGTGGATACCTTGATCCAGCATCCTGCCGGACTGACCCACCGCATGGTGGATGAGAAGGTCAAGGCCGCGACCGGCATCACCCCGGGTCTGCTGCGGCTGTCGGTGGGCATCGAAGACGTCGAGGATCTGTGGGACGACTTGCTGCAAGCGCTGTCACGGGCCAGCGCATAGCCGGCAGAGCGTTGCGGTCAATCTGGATCCGGCCCATCGATGCGCCGGCTCCAGTCTTCCACCTCGCATTGCTGCAGGCGGCGTTCCACCAGCTTTCGCCATGACGGTACCAGCGGAAGCTGCAGTGCGGGTTGCAGTACCGCCGGGTCGAGCACGCGGTCAAACAGTACCGCGTTGAGTCGGCGCAGCGTCCAGCCCGGATGCGGCCGCGCAGTCAGCGTCAACAGGTCGCCGGCCGTTGCGCTGCCCGCCTGCAGCACGCGGTAATACCATCCGGTGCGGCCGGTGGTCTGCACCCGTCGTGCCATGTCGGTCACCCCGAAACGGTCGTTGAGCTTCCAGCACGGCTGCCGGCCCTGGCTGATTTCCAGCAGTGCGCTGCCCAGCGTGAAGCGGTCGCCGATGCACACCTCGCCTTCGTCCAGCCCGCGCGTGCTGATGTTCTCGCCAAACGCACCGGGGGTTTGCAGCAGCGGCAGCGGGCCAAGGTCTGCCTGCCAGTCTGCGTAATGCTCGAATGCGTAATGGTGCAGGGCCTTGTCCGGCCCGCCATGGACGCGGGTGTCGCCCTGTTCGTCGCCCTCCAGCCCAAGCTCGCCGATCCGCACGATGCCGGCGCGCAGGTGTTTGTCGATGCCGCTGGCGCTGCCGGGCCGCGTATAGGCCTTGGCACGCCCGGTCAACAGGGCATCCACGCGCACGGCGAGGCGAGTCGTCATGCCAGTGCCTTCAGCCGATACAGCGCTTCCAGCGCTTGTTTCGGCGTGAGGTCGTCCGGGTCCAGCGCGCCCAGTGCGTCCAGCGCGGCGGACGACGGTGCAAACAGGCCGAATTGCTGCGGCGCGTCCAATGCCGGTGCGCTCATCTGCGCACTGGGTGCATCGCGACCTTGCGCCTCCAGTTCGGCAAGCCGTGCACGCGCCTGCTGCAATGCCGCGTTGGGCAGGCCGGCCAGCGCCGCCACCTGCAAGCCGAAGCTGCGGTTGGCCGGGCCGGGCCGCACCGCGTGCATGAACACCAGTGCATCACCGTGCTCAACGGCATCCAGATGCAGATTCGCAATTCCGCTGCCGGGCTCGGCAAGCGTGGTCAACTCGAAATAGTGGGTGGCAAACAGGGTGTAGCTGCGATTGCTCGATGCCAACTGTCGCGCCACGGCGTCGGCCAGGGCCAGACCGTCGTAGGTGGACGTGCCGCGGCCGATCTCATCCATCAGCACCAGTGACTGCTCGGTGGCGTGATGCAGGATGTAAGCGGTTTCGCTCATCTCCACCATGAAGGTGGACTGGCCGCGGGCGAGGTCGTCGCCGGCGCCGATGCGGGTGAGGATGCGGTCGATCGGGCCGATCTCCGCCCTCGATGCCGGCACGAAGCTGCCGATGCAGGCCAGCAGCACGATCAGCGCGTTCTGGCGCATGAAAGTGGACTTGCCGCCCATGTTGGGGCCAGTGATGATGTACATGCGGGTGCCGCTTCCATCCGGCTCGCTGTCGAACAGCAGGTCGTTGGGCTCGAACGGTGCGTCGCGCAGCGCCTCCACCACCGGATGCCGGCCGCGTTCGATGGCGATGCCCGGGGTGTCGCGCAGCATCGGCATTGCCCAATCCAGCGTTTGCGCGCGTTCGGCAAAACCCGCCAGAACGTCCAGCTCGCTCAGTGCGTTGGCGCAGTGGCGCAGCGGCTCCAGCACGTGGTTGAGCTGATCCAGCAGGCTTTCGTACAGCAGCTTTTCGCGTGACAGCGAACGCTCGCGCGCAGACAGCACTTTGTCCTCGAAGGCCTTCAGCTCCTCGGTGATGTAGCGCTCGGCGCCGGTCAGCGTCTGGCGGCGGGTGTAATGCACCGGCGCCTTGTGGTTCTGTCCCTTGCTGATTTCGATGTAGTAGCCGTGCACGCGGTTGTAGCCGACTTTCAGGGTGGGGATGCCGCTGGCCTCGCGCTCGCGCGTTTCCAGGTCGATCAGGAATTGATCGGCATGGGTCGAGAGTTGGCGAAGCTCGTCGAGTTCGGCATCGAAGCCGTCGGCGATTGTGCCGCCATCGCGTGCGAGCAACGGTGGCTGGGCGACGATGGCCGAGCGCAGCAGATGTGCCGTGGCGTCATGTTCGCCCAGTGCGGCATGCAGCGCCTGCAGGCGCGGCGAGTCCAGCGGCGCAAGAATGGCTTGCACCGCGGGCAATAGCGACAGGCCGTCGCGCAGGGTGGACAGGTCGCGCGGTCGTGCGCTGCGCAGCGCCACGCGCGACAGGATGCGTTCCATGTCGCCCAGGCCGCGGAACGCGCCGCGCAGATCGTCCTCCGCGCGTGCTTCGAGCAACGTGGCCACCGCATGGTGGCGTTCGCCCACGACCCTGCGGTCGCGCAGCGGCCGGTGCAGCCAGCGCCGCAGCAGGCGGCCGCCCATCGGCGTGACGGTAGAGTCCAGCACGCCAAGCAAGGTGGCCTTGGCGTCGCCATCGACGCGTGAATCCAGTTCCAGGTGGCGGCGGGTGGCCGCGTTCATCGCGATGGCGTCGTCGCTGGTTTCCAGCGCGATTGCGCGCAGATGCGGCAGGCGCTGCTTCTGGGTTTCCTCCACATAGCCCAGCAGGGCGGCAGCGGCCGCCACCGCGCGCGGCTTGTCATCGATGCCGAATGCACCGAGGTCATGCACGCCGAAAAACTGCAGCAACTGGCGACGGCCGCTGTCGGCATCGAACAACCAGGGCGCGCGACGACGCAGGCCGCGTGCTTCCAGCACCGCATCGGGCCAGCGACCGTCGTCGGGGACCAGGGTTTCCGCCGGTTGCAGGCGCGCCAACTCGGCTTCCAGCGCGTCATCGCTGTCAACTTCGTTGGCCCGCAGCCTGCCGCTGGCCAGGTCTGCCCACGCCAGCCCGTAGCCGCACTTGCCGCGGCTGATGGCCAACAGGAGCGTGTCGCGGCGCTCGTCGAGCAGCGCTTCGTCGGTCACCGTGCCGGGAGTGACCAGGCGCACCACCTTGCGTTCCACCAATCCTTTCGTGGCTGCCGGATCGCCGATCTGCTCGCAGATCGCCACCGATTCACCCAGCGCCACCAACCGCGCCAGATAGCCTTCGGCCGCGTGGTAGGGCACCCCGGCCATCGGGATCGGCTGGCCGGCGGAACTGCCGCGCTGGGTCAGCGTGATGTCGAGCAGCCGCGCCGCCTTGCGCGCGTCGTCATAGAACATCTCGTAGAAATCGCCCATGCGGAAGAACAGCAACACATCCGGATGCTCCGCCTTGGCGGCGAAGAACTGCTTCATCAGTGGAGTGTGTTCTTCTGTCTTGGCTTTGGTCATGGAAATTGTTTTCCATCAAACGATTATCAAAAAAAATCCAGTCGCAAGGCCAACGCCGTCAAGGTGGCGAGCAGCACGGGGAGCGTCAGGACCACGCCGACCTTGAAGTAGTAACCCCATGTGATCCGGATGTTCTTGCGCGCCAGCACGTGCAGCCAGAGCAATGTGGCCAGGCTGCCGATCGGCGTGAATTTCGGTCCCAGATCGCTGCCGATGACATTGGCGTAGATCATTGCCTCACGCACGATACCCTCGGCGTGGCTGGCATCGATGGAGAGCGCACCCACCAGTACCGTTGGCATGTTGTTCATGATCGAGGACAAGAACGCGATCAGCAGCCCAGTACCGATCGTGGCCCCCCATACGCCGTATTCAGCAAGATGATCCAGCACCGTTGCCAAGGTGTCGGTCAATCCCTGGTTGCGCAGTCCGTACACCACCAGGTACATGCCCAGCGAGAACACGACGACCTGCCACGGCGCTTCCTTGAGTACTTTCCGGATCGAGATCCGCCGCCCGCGTCCCGCAACGCCCAGCAGGGCCAAGGCGCCGGTGCCTGCCACCGCGCTGACGGGGATACCCATTCGCTCTGATCCGAAAAACCCCGCCAGCAGCAGTGCCAGTACCGCCCAGCCCGCGTTGAAGGTCGTGCGATCGACAATCGCCGAGCGTGGCTCCTTCAGCGTTGCAGGCGCATAGGTTTGCGGGATGTCGCGGCGAAAGAACCACAGCAGCATGCCCAGCGATGCAGCCACGGAAACAAGATTGACCGGTGCCATGACGGATGCGTAGCGGGCGAAGCCGATGCCGAAATAATTCGCCGACACGATATTGACCAGATTGGACACGATCAGCGGCAGGCTGGCGGTGTCGGCGATGAAGCCGGCCGCCATCACGAACGCAAGCGTGGCCGCCGGGCTGACCCGCATGGCCAGCAGCAGGGCGATGACGATGGGCGTCAGGATCAGCGCCGCGCCGTCATTGGCGAACAGCGCCGCCATCGCTGCACCGAGCAGGATGAAGAAGGTGAATAGCCGACGCCCGCTGCCCTTGCCCCAGCGCGCCACGTGCAGCGCGGCCCACTCGAAGAATCCGGCTTCATCCAGCAACAGGCTGATGATGATGACCGCGATGAACGTGAAGGTGGCGTTCCAGACAAAACCCCAGACCGTCGGGATGTCGGCCAGGCTCACCCCCCCTGTCGCCAGCGCCAGGCTGGCCCCGAACATCGCGCTCCAGCCAACGCCAAGGCCTTTCGGCTGCCAGATGACCAATACGATCGTGGCGACGAAGATCAGAAGGGCGATCAGCATGAAGAGAGAGCCTGTCGAGCGCGTGGGGCGGCTGATTCGCGATGGGGACGGGTAGCGAAGCACAGCGCACGGCGGTGGCTCGCCGTGGCTGTTGGGCCTGCGGGTATCGGGGCGTCAGGTCAGGCTCAGCAGCACCCGCCCGGGGTATCGGCGTAGGAGTTGCCCGCCGCCGCTGCCATGCCGGTAGTTTCCCCGCGCAGGCTGGCGGCGTGATGTTCGGCCACCACGCGGGCCACGCAGGCGGTGACCGCCTTGCCCATGGGAATGTGCAGGAATTCGTTGGGGCCGTGGGCGTTGGAGTGCGGGCCCAGCACGCCGGTGATCATGAATTGCGCACCCGGGAATTTCTCGCCCAGCATGCCCATGAAGGGAATGGTGCCGCCTTCGCCCATGTACATCGCCGGCTTGCCGAAAAACTCCTGGCTGGACTGTTCGATGGCGGTTTCCAGCCACGGGGCCAGGGCCGGTGCGTTCCAGCCGGAGCTGGCCTTTTCCAGGCTCAGGCTGACCTTGGCGCCGTAGGGTGGATCTTTCAGCAGGGCGTCCTGCAGCAGTTCGCCACCGCGCTTGCCGTCCAGCGTGGGCGGCAGGCGCAGGCTGAGCTTGAGCGCGGTGAACGGCCGCAGGACGTTGCCGGCGGAGGCAAGCGGCGGGATGCCATCGACCCCGGTGATGGACAGGGCCGGGTGCCAGGTGCGGTTGAGCACCAGCTCGGTCAGATCCTCGGCCATCGGGCGCATGCCCGGCAGGAAGGGGAATTTGTCATAGACTTCATCGCCCAGCACGTCGGCCACCTTGCTGGCCTGCGCCTTGCGATCAGCCGGGATGTCGACGTGCATGCCGTCGATCAGGATGCGGCCGGTGTCTTCGTCTTCGATGCGCGAAAGCAGGTCGCGGATGACGCGGAAGCTGGACGGCACGATGCCGGAGGCATCGCCCGAGTGCACGCCTTCCGACAACACCTGCACGCTGAGGTTGCCGCCGGTCAGTCCCCGCAGCGAGGTGGTGCACCACAGCTGCTCGTAGTTGCCGCAGCCGGAGTCAAGGCAAACCACCAGCGATGGCTTGCCGATGCGGTCGGCCAGGTGATCCACGTAGGCGGGCAGGTCGTAGCTGCCGGATTCCTCGCAGGCCTCGATCAGCACCACGCAGCGCGCATGCGCCGCGCCCTGTGCCTGCAACGCCAGGATCGAGGTCAGGGAGCCGAAGATGGCATAGCCGTCATCCGCCCCGCCGCGCCCGTACAGGCGATCACCTTCCAGCACGGGTTCCCACGGGCCTTTGCCCGCATCCCAGCCGGTCATCTCCGGCTGCTTGTCCAGATGCCCGTACAACAGCACGCAGTCGTCGTTGCGCCCGCCGTTGGCGGCGGGGATGTCGATGAAGATCAACGGCGTCCGGCCTTCCAGGCAGAGTACATCGACTTGCATGCCGGGGATGGCTTGCGCCCTTGCCCACGTCGCCATTTGCGCGACCGCGCGATCCATATGGCCGTTTTTCACCCAGTCGACATCGAACATGGGGGACTTGTTGGGAATGCGGATGTAGTCCACCAGCTGCGGGACGATGTCGGCATCCCACTTGGCGCCGACGAAGTCGCGGATCTGGTCGGCATTGATGTGCGAGATGTGCATGAGGCCCCTGTGGATGGCTGAAATGATGGCCTCGATTGTAACGCCGCACGCGGACAAGCCTTCGTGACGGGTGGGGTCCTTGCATTCGGGTCAGAATTTTCCTACCCGTGGATAGGGAGAAATCCGATGCATTTCGAGGCGCAGCCCGATAGGCTGGATCGATGGAAGGGGGCAATCTGCACGCATCGGGGCGTCGTTCGATCGACGTGCCGGACGTTCATCGCTGGAGCGACGCCATGAAATCCTTGACAACCCTGATGTGCGCATTGTTCGTGTGGCTTGCAGTGGCGGGAGTCGCCGTGGCCGGTGAAACCGTGAACATCAACACGGCCGATGTGTCCACGCTTGACCGCGTCCTGGTCAATGTCGGCCCGGTCAAAGCACAGGCCATCGTGGACTATCGCAAGGCCAATGGCGCGTTCCGCAGCCCCGAGCAGCTGGCGATGGTCAAGGGCATCGGCTTGAGGACGGTCGAGATCAATCGTGACCGGATCGCCGTGACCAGTGCACGCCAGGCCATGAAGCCTGCGGCGCAACAGGAGCCGCAGCAGGTGGCGCGCCGATGAGCCCGCGTAGAACCGAGCCAGGGTGCGCCACCGCAATGCGCGAGGTTCCCGGGTCGGGGTCCTGCGTGCTAAGAGCGACCGACTATCGCAGGATGCGCTGGAAGAATGGCGCCGGATGGACATCGGAAATCCGGCGTGTCCCCGATTGCGAGAATTGGGATTGGCGCCTGTCGATCGCCGAAATCGAGACTGACGCCCCGTTTTCCGCCTTTCCGGGGGTTGAGCGTGAGCTGGTGCTGCTGGACGGCAATGGGCTGCGCCTGCGCTTTGACGACGGCAAGGTGCATGAACTGCATCCACCGCATGGTTCGCTGCATTTCTCGGGTGAGCGCACCCTGATCGGCGAGTTGCTGGACGGTCCAACCCGCGATTTCAACCTGATGTGGAAGCGTGCGGCGGTGGATGCCCAGCTCTGGCGGCGTCCGCTGGTTGGGGCGATGGTGCTGTTTGTTGCGCCCGGCGAAACCTGGGTGGTGCATCTGTTGGCAGGGCAGGCCCATTTTTCCGAGGAATGCGGGCTGGGCGCACTGGCGCGTGGCGACACCGCCTTGCTGCGGCCGGATGCAGGAGGCCGCGCGCGATTTGCATTGGATGGCAGTGGTGAAATTCTGCTGATCCGCATTGCGTCGCTGGACGTGGCAGCGGTCTAGGAAACGTTCAATGGCGGCGCCGGAAGGAACCGGCGTCGCTGCGGCACAGGGACGTGCCGCGCTTGGTGGTTGGGTTTTGCCGGGGAGTGGCGGCCGGCGGCAGGGATGCCATGGGTGCGGCCGCCACCTCCCGGATTTCAGGGCGCGATTTTTCGCTTGAGCGCCAACCCCGCTGCCGGCGGCAGACGGGGCAGGGCGCGCAGCATCCAGGGCAGGATCCTGCGTTTTGCGCCCGACAAGGATTCGGGGACCACGGCCTCGATCAGGTGCGGGCCAGGCTGTGCCAGTGCGTATTCCAGCGATTTGCAGAAGTCTTCGGCGGTTTCTGCGCGTGCGGCATGCACGCCCATCCCCTGCGCCAGCCGGCAGAAGTCCAGCACCGGGCGATGCAGGTCCAGCTGCGCGCGCGCCTTGGGGCCGGCGGGTTCGGCGCCGACGCGATCCAGTTCCACGTTGAGCACCGAATAGCTGGCGTTGTTGAAGACGATCACGGTGACGTCAAGCTGCTCGCGCGCCAGCGTCCACAGCGACTGGATCGTGTACATCGCGCTGCCGTCGCCGACCAGTGCGATGACTGGACGGCCGGGGCAGGCGATGGCGGCGCCGATGGCATTGGGCAGCCCTTGCCCGATCGCGCCACCGGTCAAGGTGAGCAGGTCGTGACGCGGGCTCCCCTGGGTCATCACGCCCAGCATCAAGCCGGAGGTGATGGCTTCGTCGATCACGATGGCGTGTTCGGGCAGCAGTGCGCCCACCGCTTTGCAAACCTTTGGTGCGGTGAGCCTGCCGCGTGGACGGGTTGGGCGCATGGGGGCTTGCAGGGGCGCCGCCCGCAGGGCGCCCAGATTGGCGGCCAGCGCCTCCAGACTGGCCCGCGCGTCTTGCGCAGGCGATGCCAGCGTGTGCACCTGGCACCCGGCAGGCACCAGGTCGCTTTGCTTGCCGGGGTAGGCGAAGAACGAGACCGGCGATTTGGCGTCGATCAGGATCAGGTGGTCAAGCCCCGCCAGTTGCACGCCCGCCAGTTCGGCCAGATAGGCGATGCGCTCCACTGCGGGCAAGCCCGCGCCGCGTTGCAGGCGTGTCGGGAACACTTCGCAGAACAGCTTGACCCCGCTGTGGGCTGCAATGCGCGCGGCTGCCAGCAGGGCATCTTCGCGAAGCGTCTGCCCGCCCAGCAGCAGGGCGCTCTTGCCGCCGCCACGAATGGCCTGCGCGATGGCGTCCACGGTGGCGTCGTCGGCGGCTTGCGCTGCGGGCCTTGCTGGCAGCGGGCAGGGAATGCCGCCTTCGCCCCAGGACACGTCCGCCGGCAGGATGAGCGTTGCAACCTGCCCGGGCAGGCCGCGCGCCGCGATGATCGCATCGGCCGCATCGCCGCCCAGCGCCGCGGTGCTGTTGGACGTGCGCACGAACCCCGGCGAGACATTGCGCGCCACGGTTTCGATATCCGACTGCAGCTGTGCGTCGAACGGCACATGCGATGTCGCATGGTCACCGACGATATTGACCACCGGCACCTTGCCCTTGCGTGCGTTGTGCAGGTTGGCCAGGCCGTTGCCCAGCCCGCATCCCAGGTGGAGCAGGGTGGCGGCAGGCTTGCCCGCCATCCGCGCGTAGCCATCGGCGGCGCCGGTGGCGACACCTTCGAACAGCGCGAGCACTGCGCGCATGCGCGGTTCCGAATCCAGCGCGGCGACGAAGTGCATTTCGCTGGTGCCGGGGTTGGTGAAGCAGACCTCGATGCCGGCATCGGCCAGCGTCTTGAGCAGGGCTTGGGCGCCATTCACGTCGAAAATTCCTTCAATGCCCGCGGGTGATGTGGCCCGCCGCGGCGCGTGCGGTGAGGATGC
The DNA here is from genome assembly GCF_024498955.1 of Thermomonas paludicola. Taxonomy (GTDB): domain Bacteria; phylum Pseudomonadota; class Gammaproteobacteria; order Xanthomonadales; family Xanthomonadaceae; genus Thermomonas; species Thermomonas paludicola. The sequence continues at coordinate 1,129,131 of NZ_CP093311.1, forward strand.
AGCCCGGCAGGAACGTCCCTTCCAGCGAGCGCTTGCCGCAGGCGCCGCCGCCGCCGAAGCCGGCAGCTTCACCCACGCAATACAGGCCTTCGATGGGCTGGTCGCTGGCATCCAGCACCCGGCTGTGCAGATCGGTGCGCAACCCGCCCAGGCTCTTGCGGGTGATCAGTTGCATGTGGATGGCGATGAACGGCCCGGCACCTTTCATTTGCAGCGGCGCGGGCTTGCAGGTGCGCAGCCGGTCCGGCCCCCACTGGCGCGCCTGCAGGATGCGGCGGATCTGCGGGTCATCGTGTGCGGTTGCACCCGGCGAGAAGTGGGCATCGAAGGCATCGGCACTGGCCTGCAGGACGTCGGGGCTGATGTCATGCGAGCAGGTCAGCGCGTTCATTTTTGCCGCCAGTCCCGGCAACGTGTCATCGGTCAGGAAATGCGGGCTTTCGCGCTGCATTTGCCGCACCAAGCGCGTGTTGCCGAACAGGGTGTCGGCGACGAAGCGCAGGAACTGCCGGTCGCGAATGCGTGGATTGTGTTCGGCACCGGAAATCGCGAATTCCTTGAGTGCGATCCGCCGGTTCAGCAGATGCCAGGTCCAGGGTTTTTCCTGCTCGGCCACGCGCTTGCACAGCCAGTGGGTGTCGAAACCGGTGACCAGCGGCTCCGGGCCGATGCGTTCGCCCCGGTGGTTGAGCCATAGCGCGGATTTGCACGGGATGGCCGACAGTCCGTGGCCATCGAACTGCGGGAATGGATGCGGAAAACCGGCGGCGTAGTTCCACATTTCGCCGGCATGGGTGATCTGCGCGCCCAGCGTGGCGGCGGCGTGGTGCAACGTGCCGTCGGCGTAAGGATGGGCACCGTTGAGCATGCTGGCCGGCAATGGGTAGTGGGGCGCCCAGTTGCGGCGTGCTTGCGCATGGCTGCCGTTGATGCCGCCTGTCGCCACGACCACCACGGGGGCGGCGATGCGCACGTCTGCGCCGTCGGCGTCCATCGCCAGCGCGCCGGCAACGCGACCGCCGGCGTGGTCGAGCGCGGTCACCCGGTGCCCGTGCAGCAGGGTCAGCCCGCCATTCGAGCCGGCCTCGTGCAACGCGGCGATCATGCGCCTGGCCAGTTCGCGCGAGGTACCCCAGACGATGTGGTAGCGCGGCACGCTATTGCCTTCGCCGTGGCGGCCGCGCTCCACCCAGTTCACCGCCGGCATGAAGCGGATGCCGTGGGTTTGCAGCCAGTCGTGCACGTGCGTGCGTGAATGTTCGACGTAATGCCGCGCCCATTGCAGCGGCCAGTGATCGCCCGGGTCCAGCTCGCCGAAGCGCAACCAGTCGCGCAGGGCGATGTCGGGGGTGTCGATGATCTTTTTTCGCGCCTGCAGCGGCGTGCCCACCAGCGCCATGCCGCCGAACGCCCACAGCGCCAGGCCGCCAAAACGTTCGCGCGTGTCGCGATCCACCAGCACCACGCGCTTGCCCGCGCGCAGCGACTCCAGCGCGGTGACGATGCCGGCCAAACCGCCGCCGATGATCAGGACATCCGATTGCAGTGCTGCCATGTGCTTGCTCCCCGTGCGGCCATCATGGCGCGACGATGGCCGCTGCGACAGGGGCCGGGGAGGGCCAATACGCGATCAGGACATGAGGCTGCGCGCCTGCAGCAGCGCCTCGAAGTCCGCCAGCGGCAGTGGCCGGGCGAACAGGAAGCCCTGGAACGCATCGCAGCCGTGGCCGCTGAGGAAATCCCATTGGGACTGGGTCTCCACGCCTTCGGCAATCACTTCCAGCCCCAATCCCCGACCCATGCCGATGATGGTTTGCGACACGGTTGCATCGTTGTCGTCCTCGGGCAGCCGGTTGATGAAGGAACGATCGATCTTCAGCTGGTCCAGCGGCAGTCGCGACAGATAGCTGAGCGACGAGTAGCCGGTGCCGAAATCATCCAGCGAGATGCGGATGCCCAGCGCACGCAGGCTGGCCAGCTTGCCGGCGATTTCGTCGAGATTGCCGAGAATCGCGCTTTCGGTGATCTCCAGCTTCAGTCGTGCCGGGTTCGCTCCGCTGCGCGCCAGCGCGCGGCTCACGTCGTCAACCAGCCCCGGCTGTGCGAACTGCTTGGCGCTGACGTTGACGGCAAGCGACAGGTCGCGGGTAAGCGGTGATGCGGCCCATGCGGCCAGGCGGTCGCAGGCGCGCTGCAGCACCCAGTCGCCGAGCGGCAGGATCAGGCTGCTTTCTTCCGCCAGGTGGATGAAGACGTCCGGCGGCACTTCTTCCCCGTTCGGGCGGGTCCAGCGCAACAAGGCCTCTGCGCCCACGGCGCGGCCCTGGCGGTCGGTCTGCAGTTGCAGGTGCAGGTCAAGCCCGCTCGCGTCCTCGGTGATGGCATTGAGCAGATCACTGGCCAGCGCCTCCTGCCGTTCAAGAGCATCCAGCATGGCCGGTGCAAACATGCAGACGCGGTCGCGTCCGGCGGACTTGGCGGCGTACATCGCCAGCTCCGCCTCCTTGAGCACCGATTCGGCGGCGCTTTGCCCTGGGCGCAGTCCCGTCCAGCCGATGCTGACGGTGACCGAGATGGGAGCGACATGGTCCAGCCAGAATGGCTCGTGCAGGGCCTGGCGGATGCGGTCGCCGAAGCGCGTGGCGCGTTCCTCGCGACGTTCCTGATGGGGTGGGGTGCATGGCAACAAAAGCGCAAACGTGCCACCGCTGAGACGGCTCAGGACATCGCCTTCATCCAGCAGCGGCCGCAGGCGCTGGGCGATGAAGGCCAGCAGGCGGTCGCCGGTGGCATGGCTGCGCAGGTCGTTGATCCGCTTGAAATGGTCAAGATCGATCAGCAGCAGGGCGCCGGTGGCCGCACCGCCTTCATCGAGCAGGTGTTGCAGCCGCTCGTTCAGGAAATTGCGGTTGGGCAGGTCGGTGAGCGGATCGAACAGCGCCATATGCTCGGCGCGGGCGTTGGCCTCGTGTTCGCTGGTCAGGTCGGACATGGCGCAGACGTAGTGGCGGATGGTGCCGTCGTTGTCGGCCACCGATGACACTTCCACGCGCACGACGCGCAACTGGTTTTCCTTGGTCGATATCCATGTTTCGCCCAGCCACAATCCGTCGCTGCGGAGTTGCGCCCACATGCGCTGGTAGAAGCTGCGCTCGGGATTTTGCGACTCCAGCAGGGACGGATCCGCACCGACCACCTCGCCTGCTTCGTATCCGGTGAGCGCGGTGAACGCGGCGTTGACGCGCTGGATGACGCCCTCCGCATCCAGCACCATCATCGCTTCCTGGGTCTGGAAGGCGACGGCGGCCAGACGCAATTCGGCTTCTGCCTGCCTGCGTTCGCCGATGTTCTGGGCGTACGCGACCACGTACTGGGGGCTGCCGTCGGCAGCGTGGGAAATCGAGCAGTCCAGCAGCACCGGGAAGCGCCGGCCGTCGCGGGTGACTTGCTCGGTTTCGACCAGATAGTGCTCCAGGTGGTCGTTGGCAATGCGGGCTCGGGTGCGTTCTGCCGCCAGATCCGGGGGGTACAGCACGTCCGCCGGCTGGCCGACCAGTTCCTCCGGCGCGTAGCCGCGCTCGCGGGCGAAGGTGGGGTTGGCCATGATGATGGTGTGGGTGCGCGCGTCGAAGATGACCATGCCGAACGCGGCATGCTGGAACGCCTGGGCCCACAGCCGGAGTTGCGCTTGGGCTTGCTGCCGTTCGGTGATGTCGCGGGCGACGCCGAGGAGGCCGATGATCGCGCCATCGGCCCCCTTCAGCGGGACCTTGATGACCTCCAGATGCTTCTGGCTGCCGTCGGCCACCGTGTTGTCCATGTAGATGATCCGGGTTTCGCCGGTCTCGACGGCCTGCTTGTCGGTTCCCAGCACCTCGGGCAATTCCTCGGGCGGGAACAGCGCCTGATCGGATTGGCCGATGAGTTGCTTGCGCTCGATGCCGAGAATGTCCAGCGTGCGGTCGTTGCATTCGCGATAGATGCCCGACAAATCCTTCACCCACATCGCATCCGGGCTGGCGTCGAACAGCGCGCGCAGCTTGTTTTCGCTTGCGGCGATCTCGCGGGTGCGCGCCTGCACGCTGCGCCCCAGTATCCAGATCCACAGCGTCATGAGCACCAGCACCCCCAGCACGATGCCCAATGCGATGCCGGTCATCTGCACCCATGGCGGCAAGACATGCGGCTGCGTTAGCCATTTTTCCTTGAGGGCGTCGCGCTCGGACGGGGGGATCGCGGCCATGCCGCGCTCCACGGCTTGCAGCAAGGCGATATTGCCTTTGCGGGTCGCGCGGTGGAATTGACCTTCGTACAGCACGAATGCGCGGCTGAACTTGTCGAGCGATTTGGCGCGATACAGGAAGTAATTGGCCGGGTTTTCTTCCGAGCAGAAGAGATGCAGTTCGCCGCGCGCAGCGGCATCGATGAGCGCCACATAGCTTGGATATTGCTGGATGGCGGTGACGCCTTTCGAGCGCAGGTACTCCACGCAGGCATCCCCGCGCTCGACGCCGACGGGGAGGCCCTTCATCGATGCGATGTCTTTCACGCCGGGGATGCGGTTGCTGGCGTAAATGGCCACTGGCACGGTGGCGAAGGCAGGGCTGAAGTCGTAGAGGGGGTCGCGTTCCGGCGTGCGGAACAGCATGTCGATCACATCGGCCCGTCCGGATTGCACCGCCTGCTGCGATGCCACCCAATCCATCGGCACCAGTTCGACGCGGTTCCCGCTGTACTTTTCGAACAGCCGCCACATGTCGGCTTCATAGCCTTGCGGCTTGCCGTCGGCATCGAGAAACAGATAAGGGGGGTAGTTGTTGTCGCCGACGACGCGAATCCTGGCCGCACGGGCGTCTTGCGGTGCTTCGGTGGTGAATGCCGTGGCCGGCAGCAGGGCAAGCAGCAGTACAAGCAGCAGTACAAGCAGCAGTACAAGCAGCAGGCTGGGATACCTGCTCATGAACATGCTGGCCACCATGCGGTTTTCCCCCTTGCGCATGCCACGGGACACACCCCGATGACGCCGGTAACGGCCGCTGCCAAGTTTTATACATCAGGTGGATGGCTTCGGGCGGGCCAATGTCGCGATTTGTCGCTCGGTGCGCAGTCCCAGGCTCGGCGACTGGCTTGAGTCAGCGCGCCAGGCCGCCGGCCAGTGGGCGTTCGCGCACGGGCGTGCCACCGCTGGACAACGGCGCATCGCCGCGCTCCAGCGGCAGCACCGCCAGCGCAAGGGTGCCAACGCTGCTCACCACGGTACCCAGCGCGCGCGCGCCATCGCCCACCTCGGCGCCAGCGGCCAGCGCGGTGTCGGTGTCGAGCAAGGCCAGCCCGCGCTTGGCCTGGCCCAGGAAGTGCGTGCGGGCCACGATTTCCTGCCCGGGATAGCAGCCTTTTTTGATACTGAAAGCGCGCAGTCGTTCCAGCGACAACTGCTGCGGCGTCCATTGTCCGGTCTGGTCCATCGGCAAGTGCGGCAGGCCGTGGCGGAGATCACTGGCCAGCCATCGGGCGAGGTCTTCGGCATCCGTTGCGGCGGGCTGCGTGTCGATCCACAGCTGGCGTGGATCGGCGTCGCCCGACAGGTCCAGCTCGATCCTGTCGCCGGCATGCGCCATGCTTGCCGCAGCGGCCTGCGCGGGCGGCGAAAAACAGCCACCCACGCGCAGGTCGTCGCGAACGTCCAGGCTCACCTTGCTGCGAAACACGTAGCGCCGCAGTTGTTCGGCCAGCGCTGCGGCATTGCCGTCTGGCAGCAGCAGCCACAGCGTTTGCGCATCCAGGCGAAGCAGGGCGAACAGCGCGATCACGCGGCCTTTGGGCGTCAGCCAGCCGCTCCACTGCCATTGGCCGTCGCCAAGCGCAGCCACGTCATTCATGAATTGCGCCTGTGCAAATGCCTGTGCGTCGCGCCCGGTCATGGCAAGCACGGCATGGTCGGGCAGGGCAAATTCGCGTGTTGGTGCGGTGTGTGGCTTGTCGTGCATTGGCTGCGGGACGTACACTTGACCGATAGTGAGCGCATCGATGATAAGCCAATCCCATCCCACGGCAGAGCCCGTGCCCGAAGCGACCTCGCTTCCGGCGCCCTCCACGGCAGCAGCGGTACCGGCGATTTCAGGGAGCGCACTGGCTCCTGAATTTGGCGGCCGCGAGGGCCTTGAGCCAACCCGTTACGGGGATTGGGAAAAGAACGGCCGCTGCATCGACTTTTGATCCCACGCGGCTTTGCCGCCCAACCGGAGAGCCCCATGGCGACCCGCGAACGCCCGCTGTCTCCGCACTTGCAGGTCTATCGCAAGCAAGTGCAAATGATGACTTCCATCACCCATCGCGCCACCGGCATCTGCCTTGCCGCGGGGGCGCTGGGCCTTGTTTGGGGCCTGCTTGCGCTCGCCGGCGGAGCCGAACACTGGGCCGGTTTCGTGGCCTGCGCAGGCTCGCCGATCGGGCTGCTGGTGCTGTTCGGCTTCAGCTGGTCGCTGGCCTACCACCTGATCAACGGCATCCGTCACCTGGTGCAAGACACCGGGCTGGGTTTTGCCATCCCGGATTTCATCCGCAGCAGCTGGATTTCCGTCATCGGCAGCGTGGTGTTGGTGGTACTGGCCTGGGGCATCGTGCTGATGCGCGGGGGGCAGGCATGAGCAGCAATTCGAACGACCTGCGCACGCCCTTGAAGCACGCACGCGGGCTGGGATCGGCGAAAGACGGCACCGGCCATTTCATCTGGCAGCGGGTGACCGCGATTGGCGTCCTCCTGTCCGGCCTGTGGCTGCTGGGCACGCTGTTGACCTTGCGCACCGTCGAGTACGGCTATCTCCGCGCGCTGGTGGCTGACCCGATCAACGCCACGGTCCTGGTGGCGTTCCTGATCTGCGCGTTCTGGCACGCCAAGATGGGCCTGCAGGTGGTCATCGAGGATTACGTGCATACGCCGCTGACGGCAGGCGTTGCCCATCTGGCCAATATTTTTGTCTGCGCCTTGGCGGCTATCGCCGGCGTGCTTGCGGTGCTGCGCATCGCGCTTGGGAGCTGATTTTCGATGTCTGCCTACAAGATCACCGAACACAAGTACGACATGATCGTGGTCGGCGCCGGCGGCGCCGGCCTGCGCGCCACCTTCGGCCTGGCCGAGAAGGGCCTGAAGACCGCCTGCATCAGCAAGGTGTTCCCGACCCGCAGCCATACCGTGGCGGCGCAGGGCGGCATCGCCGCTGCGCTGGGCAACATGGGCGAGGACAACTGGCGCTTCCACTTCTACGACACCGTGAAGGGCGGCGACTGGCTGGGCGACCAGGACGCCATCGAATACATGTGCAAGAACGCGCCAGCGGCGGTGATCGAGCTGGAGCATCAGGGCGTGCCGTTCTCGCGCACTGAAGACGGCCACATCTACCAGCGCCCGTTCGGCGGCATGACCACCCATTACGGGCAGGGCACCGCGCAGCGCACCTGCGCGGCGGCCGACCGCACCGGCCACGCCATGCTGCATACGCTGTACCAGCAGGCGCTGGCGCACGATGCCACGTTCTTCATCGAATATTTCGCGATCGACCTGGTGTTCGACGCGGACGGCGCCTGCCGTGGCGTGCTGGCGCTGGACATGGCGGAGGGCACCCTGCACCTGTTCCGCGCGCAGGGCGTGGTGCTGGCCACCGGCGGCTACGGCCGTGCCTATTTCAGCGCGACCTCGGCGCATACCTGCACCGGCGACGGTGGCGGCATGGTGCTGCGCGCCGGCTTGGCGCTGCAGGACATGGAGTTCGTGCAGTTCCATCCCACCGGCATCTACGGCGCCGGCTGCCTGATTACCGAGGGCGTGCGCGGCGAGGGCGGCTATCTCACCAACTCGCAGGGCGAGCGCTTCATGGAGCGTTACGCGCCCAGCGCCAAGGACCTGGCGTCGCGCGACGTGGTCAGCCGTGCGATCACCATCGAAATCCGCGAAGGCCGCGGCGTGGGCGAGCACAAGGACCATGCTTATCTGAACCTGATGCACCTCGGCCCCGAGGTCATCCATGAGCGCCTGCCCGGCATCGCCGAGTCGGCGCGCATTTTCGCGGGGGTGGATGTCACCAAGCAGCCGATCCCGATCCTGCCGACCGTGCACTACAACATGGGCGGCATCCCGACCAACTACCACGGCGAAGTGGTGCAGAAGAAGGGCGAGGACAACGACGCGGTGGTGCAGGGCCTGTACGCGATTGGCGAAGCGGCCTGCGTCTCGGTGCACGGCGGCAACCGGCTGGGTTCCAACTCGCTGCTCGATTTGGTGGTGTTCGGTCGTGCGGTGGCGCATCGCTGTGCCGACACCATCAAGCCGGATGCGCCGCACAAGGAATTGCCGGCAGATGCGCTGGACAAGGCGCTGGCCCGTTTCGACCGCCTGCGCAACGCCAACGGCGAGCTGTCCACCGCGCAGATCCGGTTGGACATGCAGCGCACCATGCAGGCCGATGCCGCGGTGTTCCGTACCGGCGACACGCTGAAGGAAGGCTGCACCAAGATCGACAAGGTGCACGCGTCGTTCGAGCAGGTGCACGTCAGCGATCGTTCGCTGGTGTGGAACTCCGACCTGATCGAGACGCTGGAGCTGTCCAACCTGCTGGATCAGGCGGTGGCCACCATGCATTCGGCGGAACAGCGCACGGAAAGTCGCGGCGCCCATGCGCGCGAGGACTTCCCTGATCGCAACGACGCCGAGTGGATGAAGCACACGCTGGTGACGGTGGACGAGGGGGGCAAAACCGCTTTCGACTTCCGTCCGGTGCATTTGTACACCTTGACGGACGAAGTCGACGTGGTGCCACCCAAGAAGCGGGTGTATTGATCCGCGCAGGCGCGGCGCAAGCCGCGGCCAGGAACAACGCAAGAGGGCGTCGCGCTTGACGCCGCGCCCACACAAGCAGGAATCGCGAGATGGCTGAATTCACCCTCCCGAAGAACTCGAAGATCCAGAAAGGCAAGCACTTTCCGGCCCAGGGTGCGAAGAACACGCGCACCTTCAAGATCTATCGCTGGAGCCCGGATGTCGACCAGAACCCGCGCACGGACACCTACGAGGTGGACCTGGACAAGTGCGGGCCGATGGTGCTGGACGCGCTGATCAAGATCAAGAATGAAGTCGATCCCACGCTGACCTTCCGCCGTTCCTGCCGCGAGGGCATCTGCGGTTCGTGCGCGATGAACATCGACGGCACCAATACGCTGGCCTGCATCTGCGCCATTGAGAGCTGCGGCAAGAGCGAGGTTCCCGTCTACCCGCTGCCGCATATGCAGGTGGTGAAGGACCTGGTGCCGGACCTGACCCATTTCTACGCGCAGCACGCCAGCATTCGCCCGTGGCTGCGCACGCAGACGCCGGCGCCGCCGGATCGCGAACGGTTGCAGACGCCGGATGACCGCAAGAAGCTCGATGGCTTGTACGAGTGCATCCTGTGCGCCTGCTGCAGCACGGCGTGCCCCAGCTACTGGTGGAACGGTGACCGTTACCTCGGCCCGGCGATCCTGCTGCAGGCCTACCGCTGGATCGTGGACAGTCGCGACGAGGACACCGGCACGCGCCTGGACGAGCTGGAAGACCCGTTCAAGCTGTACCGCTGCCACACCATCATGAACTGCACGCGAACCTGCCCGAAGGGGTTGAATCCGGCCAAGGCCATCGCCGAGATCAAGAAGCTGATGGTGGCGCGCAAGGTGTGAGCGACGAAGCCGAATTCCGGAAGCTGCGCTGGCGCTGCCGGCGCGGCATGCGTGAGCTCGACCAGCTGCTGGAACGCTGGCTGGATCGCGCGTGGCGGCAAAGTCCTATCGCGCAACGGGATGCTTTCCTGCGGCTGCTGGACAGCGAAGACGACAAACTCTGGCGCTGGTTCCTTGGCCACGAGTCGCCGGACGATGCAGAACTCAGCGCACTGGTCGAACGCATCCGCTGCCTGCAGGATTGACTGGCGCCCATCGCGCGTTTGCACCCTCGCCTTGATGGCGTTGGCGCTGCTGGCGCCGCTGTCGCTGTTTGCCACCGACTTGCCACCCGCGCCGACGTGGCTGGGGGCAGCGCTGGCGTGTGCCTGCGGCCTGCGTTCGGCGCGCGCGTATGCCCGCCTGCCGCGGTGTTCGCTGCGGATCGTGCCGGGTGCGACGGCGCAGTGCGATGGCGAACCAATGGACGCACTGCGGGTGCAGTGGCGCGGGTCGCTGGCATTCATGGCATGGCGTGATCGCCAGGGGCGCGTGCAGCGTCGGGTATGGTGGCCGGATGTGCTGGATGCGGCGCGGAGACGTGAACTGAGGCTGGCCATGCAGCGCTTCGAGACTGCATTGAGGACGGCATCGGTGGCAGGATAGCCCGTCACCTTGAAGGCGCCATGATGTTCAAACCCGTCCCCGTCGCCATCGGCCTGCGTTATCTGCGCGCCAAACGCCGCAATGGTTTCATTTCCTTCATCTCGTTGGCCTCGATTCTTGGCATCGCGCTCGGGGTGACCGCGCTGATCACCACCTTGGCGGTGATGAGTGGTTTCCAGAAGGAAATCCGCGACCGCATGCTGGGCATGGCGGCGCATGCCACGGTCAGCGGCTACGGCGAACCGTTGCAGGACTGGCAGCATGCGGTGCAGGTGGCGATGCGCGATCCGCGCGTGGCCGGCGCCGCGCCCTACATCGAAAAAGAGGCACTGATTTCCGGCAGCAACAACCAGCCGGCAATGCTGCGGGCGGTGGTGCCCAGTGAAGAAGACAAGGTGTCGGTGCTGGGCCGGAAGATGGTGCAGGGCACGCTGGCGCAACTCACGGCAGGCAGTTTCAACATCGTGCTGGGCCGCGAACTGGCGCTGTGGCTTGGCGTGGGCGTGGGTGACGATGTCATCGTGACCTTGGCCGATTTCCGCAGCACTCCGCTCGGGGGCGTGCAGACGATGAAGCGTTTCAGGGTCAGCGGCGTGTTCGAGGCGGGCTACAACGAATTCGACAAGGGGTTGGCAGTGGTCAATCTTGCCGACCTGCAGCGCGTGCTGCGGATGGGCGAAGGAGTCACCGGCGTGCGCCTGCGGCTGCATGACATGGACCAGGCGTTTGCGGTCGGGCGTGACCTCGCGATGCGGCTCAAGGGCCCCTATCGGGTCACCGACTGGAGTGAGGAAAACGCCAACCTGTTTCGCGCACTGAAGATGGAGAAGACGGTGATGGCGATCCTGCTGTCGCTGATCATCGCGATGGGTGCATTCAACCTGGTGTCCTCGCAGGTGATGCTGGTGACCGACAAGCAGGCCGACATCGCGATCCTGCGCACCCTGGGCCTGACGCCCGCGCAGGTGATGAACGTGTTCATGGTGCAGGGCAGCCTGATCGGCATCATCGGCACGCTGACCGGGGTGATCGGCGGCATCGCGCTGACCCTCAATCTCGACCATATCCTGAAGGGTGTCGAGCGGGTGTTCGGCATCCAGCTGATGCCGGAGGATGTCTATTACATCACTGGCCTGCCCACCGACCTGCAAGCCAGCGACGTCATCACCATCGCCTGCGTGGCGCTGGCGATGGCCTTTGTCGCCACCCTGTATCCGGCGTGGCGCGCGGCGCGCACGGCGCCGGCGGAGGCGCTGCGCTATGAGTGAAGTGATTCGTGCCGAACGGCTCGGCAAGACCTATGCCGAAGGCAAGCTGCACACGCCGGTATTCGATGGCCTGGACATCAGCGTGTCGGCGGGCGAAACCGTGGCCATTCTCGGCGCATCGGGTGCCGGCAAGAGCACCCTGCTGCACCTGCTGGGTGGTCTGGACGTGCCCAGCGCCGGTGAGGTGTATGTCGCGGAACAGCGAATGAGCGCGCTTTCGGATGCGCAGCGTGGTCGCTTGCGCAATCGTGCACTGGGCTTCGTTTACCAGTTCCATCACCTGCTGCCGGAATTCACCGCGCTGGAAAACGTGATGATGCCGGTGCTGTTGGCTGGCCGGCCCACCGCCGAGGCACAGCAGCGCGCACAGGGTTTGCTGGAATCGGTTGGCCTTGGCCATCGTCTGCAGCACAAGCCCGGCGAGCTGTCCGGCGGCGAGCGTCAGCGCGCCGCGGTGGCGCGTGCGCTGGTCAACAATCCCGCCTGCGTGCTGGGCGACGAGCCCACCGGCAATCTCGACGAGAAGACCGCTGGCAATGTCTTCGCGCAGATGCTCGAACTCAATCGGGCGCAGGGCACCAGTCTGGTGCTGGTCACCCATGATCGTCGATTGGCACGGCGGCTGGACCGGGTGCTGGAACTGCGCGAAGGGCGGCTGCACGCGCTGGCTGCGGCGGACGTCTGAGCGGAAATCCCTGACCCGGCGGCGGGTCGCCCGCCGATGGTGGCGACCGCCGCAAATGCCGATCCTGCCTGCATGGCAGCAGACATCCCGATTCCGCGCAGGGCTTGGCTGGCACGGCTCGACTGGGCCGGTTCCATCCATCCGGCCCCCACCCTGTTCGGCCCGCTCTGTGCGCTGGCCCTGCTGGCGGGCGTCGGGCTTTGCCTGCTGCTGCCCGCGCTGCCGTCACTCGTCACCTTGCGGGCCTTGCTGGCCTCCGGGTTGGCCCTGGCCTGGCGTGGCCGTGCCCTGCGCCCGTTTGGCGTGCTGCTTGCCGGGCTGGCGTTTGCCGGGCTGCAGGCTGGTGCGGCGCTGGACGCGCAGTTGCCACAAGGGTTGCAGGGCAAGCCGCTGGCCGTGCAGGGACGTATCTCGGGCCTGCCAGTGCATGACATCCAGCGTAGCGGGTTCGAGTTGCTGGTCGATGACGATGCGGTGCAGCCGGGCGCGCTGCGCGGCAAAACCGTTCGCCTGAGCTGGTATGAGCACGACCCGACCCGGCGAATGCGCCTGCGGGCCGGCAGTCGCTGGGCGTTCCAGGTGCGCCTGCGCGCGCCGCGCGGGTTGCGCAACCCCGGTGGCAGCGATGCCGAGAAGTACGCACTGGCGGCGCGCATCGCCGCTTCCGGTTTCGTGTTGGATCCCGCAGCGGCCAGACCGCTGGCCGCGCCGGCGGGCGTTGATGCGTGGCGCGAGCGGATGAGCCAGCGCATCGCGCATGCGGTGCCGGGCAAGGCGGGCGGCTATGTGCAGGCGCTGGCGCTGGGGGACACCCGGGCGCTGGATGCGATCGACTGGGCGCGCCTGCGCGCGGCCGGGTTGACCCATCTGATTGCCATTTCCGGGTTCCACGTGGGGCTGGTGGCCGGCTTTGTCGCGCTGGTGTTCGCTGCGCTGTGGTGGTTGTGGCCAACGCTGGGGCACTGGCTGCCGCGCCCCTTCGCGGCCGGTGCGGGGGCGTTGATCGGGGCGTTTGGCTATGCGGCGTTGACCGGCATGGCGGTGCCGACCCTGCGCACTGCGGTGATGATCGCGGTGTTGGTAGCTGCCCGCTGGCTGCGCCGACGCCAGCGCATGGCCGATGCCTTGGCGCTGGGCTGCATCGTGTTGCTGCTGCTGGATCCGCTGGCGGTGCTGGGGGCGGGATTCTGGCTCAGCTTCGCCGGCGTGGCATGGCTGCTGTGGTGTCTGCCGGAAGGCGATGGCAAGAGTGTGGGGCCGATGGTGCGTGGCTTTCTGGCGGCGCAGGCCGTGGCCAGCCTTGGCCTGCTGCCGTTGACCGTCGTGCTGTTCGGGCAGGCGTCGTTGGCCGGGCCGGTGGCCAATCTGGTTGCGGTGCCATGGTGGAGCCTGGTCGTGGTGCCGTTGAGCTTGCTGGGCGTGCTTGCAGAAACGCTGCATGCAGGCCTGGGGCAATGGTTCTGGCAGGCTTCGGCGTGGTGCTTCGAGCTGCTGTGGCCCGCGCTATGCCGGATCGCCGACAGTCCGCTGGCCATGGCGTGGTTGCCGGAGTCTGGCTGGTACGCGCTGCCGCTGGCGTTGCTGGGCGCCTTCTGGCTGTTGCTGCCGCGCGGTCTGCCGGGGCGCTGGCTGGCACTGCTGCTGTGGTTGCCGCTGCTGTACCCGGCGCGCGAGCTGCCGCAACGGGGCGAGGTGGAGTTGACCGTGATCGATGTCGGCCAAGGGCTGTCGGTGCTGGTGCGCACGGCGCATCACAGCCTGCTGTACGACATGGGGCCGGCGCTGCCGGATGGATTCGATGCCGGTGAGCGCGCGGTGATCCCGGCGTTGCACGCACTTGGCGTTTCCCGCCTGGATGCAGGGGTGATCAGCCACGGCGACAATGACCACGCCGGCGGCAGGCAGGCGGTCGCCGCCGTGTTTCCGATGCCGCTGGTACTGGCCCCAGAAGGCAGCCCGGCGGCTGGCAATGCGTTTTGCCGGGCAGGGCAGACGTGGCAATGGGATGGGGTGCGCTTCCGCATCCTGCATCCTGCAGACGGGTTTCCGTATCTGGGCAACGAGGCCGCCTGCGTGCTGCGCATCGAAACCGCGCATGGCAGCGCGCTGCTGACCGGCGATATCGGGCAGTACGTCGAGCGCAAGCTGCTGGCCGAACAGCCGGCGCAGCTGCGCAGCGATGTGATCGTGGTGGCGCATCATGGCAGCGCGGGATCTTCTGCCCAGGCATTCGTGGCCGCGACCGGCGCGCGCCTGGCGCTGGTGTCGACAGGAGCAGACAACCGCTTCCGGCATCCGCGCGCGGAGGTCGTCCGGCGCTGGTGCGCGGCGGGAGCGGAAGTGCTGGATACATCCCGATCGGGGGCGATGCGGGTGTGGCTGGCGCGCACGGGCCTGCAGCTGCGGGAACGCAGGGCGGATCGGCCAAGGCTGTGGGACGCCGTGCGCAGGCGCGGGGAAACGGCTGGGCTATGCTACGCGCCGGAGTTTTTGCGGCCATGAGGGCCGGAGGATCAACCCGTGTTGGAACTGATCAAGGCCGGAGGCTGGCCAATGATTCCGCTGCTGCTGCTGACAGTGGCGGCCTTGGCGATCGTGGTGGAACGCTTCTGGAGCCTGCGCCGCGAGCGCGTGCTGCCTCCCGGGCTGGGCGAGGAGGTGCGTGCCTGGGTGGCGAGTGGCAAGCCGCTGGAGCAGGCGCATATCGAATCGCTGCGCGCCACGTCGCCGCTGGGCGCGTTGCTGGCGGCGCAGCTGGACGTGCGACTGCGCGGGCGCGAGGTCATGCGCGAGCGGGTGGAAGACGTGGGCCGTCATCTCGTCCATCGCATGGAGCGCTACCTCAATGCACTGGGGACGATTGCTGCGGCCGGGCCGCTGCTGGGCCTGTTCGGCACCGTGGTGGGCATGATCCAGATGTTCCTGGGCATCTTGGACCACGGCATCGGCGATGCCAACCAGCTTGCCGGGGGCATCGGCAAGGCGCTGGTTTGCACCGCCACCGGCATGGTCGTGGCGATCCCGGCACTGGCGTTCCACCGTTACTTTCGTGGCCGCATCGCCAGCTACATCGTGGACATGGAGCACGAGGCAATGCGGCTTTCGGACGCACTGGGCGACCCATCCGGCATGACCCGCAAGAAGCACTGAAGGCGATCTGGAATGCGCATCCGCGACCATCGCGACGACGACACGCCGGACATCAACCTGATCCCGTTGATTGACGTATTGCTCTGCCTGCTGATTTTCTTCGTGGTGACCACGACATTCGACGCGCGCTCGGTGCTCAAGCTGGAACTGCCGCGCGCCGATGGCCAGCCGGCCGACTCGCAGGCGCAGCCCCTGGGAATCCTGATCAGCGCGGACGGGCACTACTTCGTGGGCGACCGCGAGTTGTTGCGCAACGACATGGAGTCGTTGAAGCAGGCCCTGCGCGAGGTGGCGGGCGATGACCGCCAGCGCACCGTGCTGATTCGCGCGGATGCGCGCACGCCGTGGCAGGCCGTGGTGACCGCCTACGAAGCGCTGGGCCAGCTCGGCTTCCGGCGCGTCGCCAATGCCACTGCACCGCAAGTCCCTGTGGCGGGGGGTGGCCCATGACCGGCGGCGTTTCACCGTGGATGATTTATCGGCGCCTGCTCGGCTTCACCCAACCCTATCGCAGCGTGTTGCTGGTGGCGCTGGTCGGGCTGCTGCTGGAGGGCGCGGCGGCCGGTGCGTTCGGGATGCTGACCAAGCCGATGGTCGACGAGACCTTCGTCCGCCACAACACGCACTTCAGCTTGCTGCTGCCGTTGGCGATCATCGGCATCTTCGTGGTGCGCGGGGTGGCGGGCTATCTGAGCGACCTGTACATGGCCAAGGCCGGGCGCGGCATCGCCCGCGACATGCGGGTGGGGGCGATGGGCAAGTATCTGCGCCTGCCGGGGTTGCGCTTCGATGCCGAGCCTGTGCCTTCGATGCTGGTGCGGCTCGGGTCCGACAGCGACCAGGTGGCGCAAGCGGCGATTGATTCGGCCAAGGTGATGCTGCAGCAGTCGCTGCAGGTGGTGGTGATGCTGGCGGTGATGCTGTACGCCAGCTGGCGCGTGACGTTGGTGGTGCTGCTGCTGGCGCCGGCCATCGCCTGGATGATGGACAAGGTGGGGCGGCGCTATCGGCGCTATGGTCATTTGGTGCAGGAAAGCGCGTCCGGGCTGATGTTGTCGGCCGACCAGGCGCTGTGCAACCAGCAGGAAGTGAAAATCTATGGCGCGCAGGGCGTGGAAATGCACCGCTACGCGGCGCAGGCCGACGAATACCTGCGGCTCAACCTGAAAGTGGAAGCCACCCGCAGCATCTCGTCTGCGGTGGTGCAGCTCACCGGTGCGGTGGGGTTGGCGCTGCTGCTGTATTTCGCCGGGCATGAGGCGATGGCGGGGCGTTTGAGCGCAGGCGGCTTCGTGCAGCTGATGATCGCGATGCTGGCGGTCATCCCGGCGCTGAAGCAGCTGACCAACGTGCAGGGCATGCTGCAGCGCGGGATCGTCTCGGCCGAGCGCCTGTTCACCGTGCTCGATGCCGACGACGAAGCCGATGCCGGAACCCGCCCGCTGGTTCGCGCGCGCGGGTTGCTGGAGTTCCGCGACGTGCAGGCGCGCTATCCGGGGCAGACGCGGCCGGCGCTATCGGGCATCAGCTTCTGCGCCCGTCCCGGCACGGTGACGGCCATCGTCGGGCGTTCCGGCAGCGGCAAGTCCACGCTGGTCAAGCTGATCCCGCGGTTCTACGAGCCTGCCTCCGGGCAGGTGCTGCTGGATGGCCATCCATTGCACGACTATGCGCTGGCGGATCTGCGCCGGCAGCTGGCGATGGTCGGGCAGCAAGTCATGCTGTTCGACGGCAGCGTGGCCGAGAACGTGGCGTATGGCGAGTTGCAGCAGTCCATGGCGGGCACGGTGGCGGGCGCGCTGCACGCGGCCAACGCCATGGAATTCGTCGGCCAGCTCGACGGCGGGATGGATGCCCACATCGGGGTCAAGGGCGGCAAGCTGTCGGGCGGTCAGCGCCAGCGTCTGGCAATCGCCCGCGCCATTCTGAAGGACGCGCCGGTGCTGATTCTGGATGAAGCCACTGCCGCACTGGACAACGAGTCCGAGCGGCTGGTCCAGGACGCGCTGGCCAAGCTCATTCCCGACCGCACCACCCTGGTCATTGCCCATCGCCTGTCCACCATCGAGCACGCCGACCAGGTGCTGGTGCTGGACGAGGGGCGGTTGGTGGAGCAGGGCACGCATGCCGAGCTGTTGGCGCAGGGCGGCCTGTACGCGCACCTGCATGCGATGCAGTTCCGCGAGGTGGGCGCTTGAGTCGTCCGCGGCTGTCGCAGGCCCCCGCATGGTGGTTCGACGGCAGTACCCCGCCGCTGTGGTCGCGCGCCGTCGCGCTGCTGTATGCCGGCGTGGTGGCGCTGCGCCGGCTGGCTTATCGCCGCGGGCTGTTGCGGTCGCGGCATGTCGGCGTGCCGGTGGTGGTGGTGGGAAACCTGGTCGCCGGCGGCAGCGGCAAGACGCCGCTGGTCATCGCGCTGGTGCAGCGTCTGCGCGCCGAGGGCTGGACGCCTGGCGTCGCCAGTCGCGGCCATGGCCGCAAGGACATGCGGGTGGCGCGCTGGGTCGAGCCCGGCATGGACGCTGCCGGAACCGGTGATGAGCCACTGCTGATCGCCCAGGCCACCGATGCAAGGGTGCGCGTGGATCGTGATCGCGTGGCGGCGGCCGAGGCATTGGCAGCGGCCGGTTGCGACATCGTGGTGTGTGATGACGGGCTGCAGCACTATCGGTTGGCGCGTGATGTCGAAATCGAAGTGCAGGACGCGCGCAGGCGTTACGGCAATGGCCGTTTGCTGCCGGCAGGGCCACTGCGCGAACCGCTGGAGCGGGCGGCAGACTGCGCGTTTCGGGTGATCAACCAGGGTGCGCTGGACGCAGCTGCCGCTGTTGCCGGGTCTGGCAGCAGCGAATGGCCGATGTGGCTGGGCGTCGATGCGCTGCAGCCGCTGGCCGGCGGACGATCGCTGCCGCTGCATGCGTTTGCCGGGCAGCGCGTGCACGCGGTGGCGGGCATCGGCGAGCCCGAGCGGTTTTTTTCGATGTTGCGCGGCGCGGGGCTTGCGGTGGTGCCGCATGCGTTTCCCGATCACCATGCCTACGTGCCTGCGGAACTGGACTTCGGCAGTCCATTGCCGGTGCTGATGACCTCGAAAGATGCCGTGAAGTGCGCCGGGTTTGCCACGCCGCAGGCGTGGGCGGTGCCGGTTTCGGCGCAATTGCCGGATGCATTCTGGACGGCGTTGCTGGCACGGCTGCCGGCCTTGAAATCCTGGACGCCCGGGGACGGGCTTCGGCGATAATGCCCGCATGAGCCTGCCCGATTTCATCGTCGCCATTCCCGCACGCCATGCCTCCACGCGCCTGCCCGGCAAGCCGCTGTGCACCATTGGCGGCGTGCCGATGGTGCTGCACGTGGCACGTCGGGCGCTGGACGCCGGTGCGCGTGAAGTGTGGGTGGCAACCGACGACGACCGCATCGTGCAGGCGCTGGCGGGCAGCGGCGTACAGGTGGCGATGACCGCGCCTGGACATGCCTCAGGCACCGATCGTTTGGCCGAATGCGCGCGCATTGCAGGCTGGGCGGACGACGTCATCGTGGTCAACCTGCAGGGCGACGAGCCGTTTGCGCCGGCCGATGGCATTGCCTGCGTGGCGCGTGCCGTGGCCGACAGCGCGGCCGGCATTGCCACGCTTGCCGCGCCAATCGATGACATCGGCACATTGCTGGATCCCAATGCAGTGAAGGTGGTGCGGGCCGACAGCGGCGATGCGCTGTATTTCAGCCGGGCGCCGGTGCCATGGCCGCGCGATGCATTTGCCCGCGACCGCAGCGCCATGCCTGGCGGGCAATGGCTGCGGCATATCGGCATCTACGGCTATCGTGCTGGCGCACTGCGCGCATTCGCGGCGCTGCCGCCGGGCCGGCTGGAGTGCGTCGAGTCACTGGAGCAACTGCGCGCGCTGGAGGCGGGCTGGCGGATCGCAGTGGCGCTGGCGCCATCCCCCTTCCCGCCGGGCGTGGATACGCCAGAGGACCTGGCGCGCGCGGAACGCATTTTCATGGAACGACAGTCAGGGAGCGACCGTGGCTAGGCCAATCGGTATTTTGATGGTGTGCCTGGGCAATATTTGCCGTTCGCCCACGGCGGAAGGCGTGCTGCGGGCACGCCTGCAGCAGGCCGGGTTGGACGAACGCGCGCGGGTGGACTCGGCCGCCACCGGCAATTCGCATTTGGGGCATCCGCCGGACGAGCGTGCCATCGCTTGCGCGGCCAGGCACGGCATCGATATCTCGGCGCAGCGTGCACGCCGGCTGGCGCTGGAGGATTTCGACGAATTCGACGTGATCCTGTGCGCAGATCGCACCATCCTGCACGACGCGCGCATCCGCAAGCCGCGCACTGCGCATGCCCAGGTTGAACTGCTGCTGGACTGGGGCGGGCTGGGCAAGAAAGACGTGCCCGATCCGTACACCGGCAGCAGCCGTGATTTCGAGCATGCGTTCAAGTTGATCGATGCGGCGGCTTCCGGGATCGTCGAGCGGGTTCGGCAAGGTCGTTTCTAGGCGGCGCGGGGCGCCAGGCATGGGAAGTCGCAACGCACAGCCAGCGGGTTTCGACGGCCGCGCTTACGCCGCCGCACTGCCCACGGTGCCGGGCGTGTACCGCATGCTGGATGCCGACGATGGCGTGTTGTACGTCGGCAAGGCGCGTGCATTGCGCAATCGCGTTGGCAGCTATTTCAACGCCACGCCGAAGTCGTCGCGGATCATGGCGATGCTGGCGCAGGTGGCGCGCATGGAGGTCACGGTCACCCGCAGCGAGGCCGATGCGCTGCTGCTGGAAAACCAGCTGATCAAGTCGCTCAAGCCGCGCTACAACGTGCTGCTGCGGGACGACAAGAGCTATCCCTACGTGTTGCTGACGAAGGAGCAGTGGCCGCGCCTGGGCCTGCATCGCGGGCCACGTTCGCAGCCAGGGCGGTACTTCGGGCCGTATCCCAGCGCGGTCGCGGTGCGCGAGACGCTGAACCTGATGCAGAAGCTGTTCCGCCTGCGCAGTTGCGAGGACAGCGTGTTCAACAACCGCAGCCGGCCCTGCCTGCAATACCAGATCGGGCGTTGCAGCGCGCCCTGCGTGGGCCTCATCGATGCGGCCGACTATGCCGAATCGGTGCGCCGCGCCACGCTGTTCCTGGAGGGGCGCAGCGATGAGCTGACCGGCGAGCTGGAGCAGACGATGCTGGCCGCCAGCGCGGCGCTGGAATTCGAGCAGGCCGCCCGCCTGCGCGACCTCATTGCCGGCATTCGCAAGCTGCAGACGCGCCAGTTCGTGGACGGGCGCAGCGCCGACCTCGACGTGCTGGCGGTGGCGCAGCAGGGGGCGGCGGCCTGCGTGCTGCTGCTGGCCTTCCGCGACGGCCGCAATCTCGGCACCCGCGCGTTCTTCCCGAAAACAAATGGCGAGGCGGGCGCGGATGAGGTGCTTGCCGCCTTCGTCTCGCAGTATTACGCCGAGCAGCCGCCGCCTGGCGAGATCGTGCTGGACCACGACATCCCCGAGCGCGAGATGATCGAACAGGCGCTGTCGGAACATGCGGGCCGAAAGATCGAATTGCGCACGCATGTGCGCGGCGAACGCGCGGCCCATCTGGACCTGGTGCGACGCAATGCGCAGCTCACGCTGGCGACCGAGTTGGCCAGCAGCAGTGCGCAGCAGGCCCGCGTCGAGGCGCTCCGCGACCTGCTGGGCTTGGCAGGGGCGCCAGCGCGGATCGAATGCTTCGATATCAGCCACACCATGGGTGAGGCGACGGTTGCGTCCTGCGTGGTGTTCGATGCGCAGGGCCCGGTGCGCAAGCAATACCGGCGATACAACATCACCGGGATCGAGCCTGGCGACGACTATGCGGCCATGCATCAGGCGTTGCAGCGACGCTTCCGCCCCGCCGCCGAGGGCGCTGTCGATGCGGTGTTGCCCGATGTGTTGTTGATCGATGGCGGCGCCGGGCAGGTGGCGCAGGCACGTGAGGTGCTTGCCGATGCGGGCATCCATGACGTGGTGCTGGTGGGCGTGGCCAAAGGGCCCGCGCGCAAGCCGGGCGACGAGACCCTGCTGTTGCCGGACGGCAGCGAGGCCCGGCCGGGTGCGGCGTCGCCTGCATTGCAACTGGTGCAGCAGGTGCGCGACGAAGCGCACCGGTTTGCCATCACCGGGCACCGCGGGAAACGGCAGAAAACGCGTTCCACCAGCCGGCTGGAAGACATTGCCGGCATCGGCCCGCGTCGCCGTTCGGCGCTGTTGCGGCACTTCGGCGGGCTGCCGGGGTTGAAGGCGGCGCCGGTGGACGATATCGCGCGGGTGGACGGCATCAACCGCGCGCTTGCCCAGCGCATCTGGGACAGCCTGCACGGGGTGACGCCCGATGCCGCCATGGACGAAAGCGACAAGTAGAATGCCCGCATGACCCTGACCGTTCCCACTTGGCTGACCCTGGCGCGCATCGCCCTGATTCCGGTGTTGGTGGGCGTGTATTACCTCGATCATCGCTGGACCAACATCGCGGCCACGGCGGTATTCGTGCTGGCCTCGATCACCGACTGGCTGGACGGCTGGATCGCGCGTCGCTACCAGCAGTTTTCGAAGTTCGGCGCGTTTCTGGACCCGGTGGCAGACAAGCTGATGGTGTCCACCGCACTGGTCATCACCGTGCAGCACCACCACACCGTGTGGATGGCGCTGTGGGCCAGCGTGATCATCGGCCGCGAGATCGCCGTGTCGGCATTGCGCGAGTGGATGGCCGAACTCGGCATGCGCGCCAAGGTGGCGGTGGCGATGGTGGGCAAGGTCAAGACCACGGTGCAGATGATCGCGCTGGGCTTCCTGCTGTATCGCGAACCGTTGCTCGGCATCCCGGTGTTTCAGGTCGGCGAATGGCTGTTGGCCGGTGCCGCAATGTTGACGTTGTGGTCGGGTTTCGAGTATGTGCGCGCGGCGTGGCCGGCGCTGGCGGCGGATGATGAAAAAAATGGTGCGGGGAGTGTTGACAGCCTGAAATGAACCCGTAGAATGGCGGGCTCAACGCGGGAATAGCTCAGTTGGTAGAGCACGACCTTGCCAAGGTCGGGGTCGCGAGTTCGAGTCTCGTTTCCCGCTCCAGTTTCATGCAAGCCCCGCTCGCGGGGCTTTGTTTTTTCCGGAACCAGTTCCGGGTGTATTCGGATGCATCCCGTGTCGCTTCCAGGGACGGGATGTGGAAGAATCCGAAGCGCAAAAACGTCATCCGGCCGGGTGGCAGAGTGGTTATGCAGCGGACTGCAAATCCGCGTACGCCGGTTCAATTCCGACCTCGGCCTCCAATTCAAGAACCGCGCTTCGGCGCGGTTTTTTCTTGTCTGTCGTAAGCTAGGCGGCAAGCCTGGGTGGCGAAACCGGTAGACGCATCGGACTTAAAATCCGCCGGCCGCAAGGCCATGAGGGTTCGAGTCCCTCCCCAGGCACCAGGGTTTCCAGGAGGTGCCATGTCTCGTTATTCCGCCTACGTCGCCAGCATCGTCCTGGCCGTGGTCTCGGTATCGCTGGCAACGTGGCATCCGCACTGGTGGTGGGGCGTGGCGGTGTTCGCCGGGTTGGCGCTGGTGGGCACGGCCGACCTGATGCAGAACAAGAGCACGTTGCGCCGCAACTATCCGCTGCTCGCGCACTTCCGCTACGGGCTGGAAACCATCGGCCCGGAAATCCGCCAGTACTTCATCCAGTCCGATACCGCCGAAGTGCCGTTCTCGCGCCAGCAGCGCGCGCTGGTGTACCAGCGTTCCAAGCATGCCAACGACGTGCGCCCGTTCGGCACGCTGCAGGATGTGTACGGGATGGATTACGAATGGATCAACCATTCGATCGCGCCGGCTGAAATCGCCGAGCACGACTTCCGCATCGTCATCGGCGCCGAGACCGCGCAACCCTATTCGGCCAGCGTGTTCAACATCTCGGCGATGAGCTTCGGCGCGCTGTCGGCGGCGGCGATTCGTGCGCTGAACGCGGGCGCACGGCGCGGCGGCTTCTACCACGACACCGGCGAAGGCTCGATTTCGCCGTATCACCGCGAAGCCGGCGGCGACTTGGTGTGGGAGCTGGGCTCCGGTTATTTCGGTTGCCGCAACCAGGACGGCAGCTTCAGCGATGAGCGCTTCATCGCCCAGGCGCGCACGCCGCAAGTGAAGATGATCGAAATCAAGCTCTCGCAGGGTGCCAAACCGGGTCACGGTGGCGTGCTGCCAGCGGCCAAGCTGAGCGCTGAAATTGCCGCCACCCGTGGCGTGCCGATGGGCGTTGACTGCGTTTCGCCCTCCAGGCACTCGGCGTTTTCCACGCCGCTGGAGCTGCTGCAGTTCGTTGCCCGCTTGCGTGAAATGTCCGGTGGCAAGCCCACCGGTTTCAAGCTGGCCATCGGCCATCCCTGGGAGTGGTTCGGGATCGCCAAGGCCATGCAGGAGCATGCCTCGTCGGAGCCCAGCCTCCTGCCCGACTTCATCGTGGTCGATGGTGCGGAGGGAGGCACCGGCGCGGCGCCTGCGGAATTCGTGGATCACGTCGGCGTGCCGCTGAACGAAGGGCTGATGCTGGTGCACAACACCCTGGTCGGCCTGAATTTGCGCGGGCGGGTCAAGGTCGGCGCGGCCGGGAAAATCACCAGCGCCTTCGACATCGCGCGCGCATTGGCGATGGGGGCAGACTGGTGCAACGCGGCGCGCGGCTTCATGTTTGCGCTGGGCTGCATCCAGTCGCTCAGCTGCCATACCAACCGCTGTCCGACCGGCATCACCACCCAGGATCCCACCCGCTGGAAGCACTTGGACGTGCCCGACAAGTCGGCCCGGGTCGCGGAGTTCCACGACAACACCCTGCGCGCACTGCGCGACTTGCTGTGCGCTGCCGGGCTCTCGCATCCGGAACAGTTGGGGCCCGAGCACATCATGCGCCGCGTGTCGCCGTTCGAAGTGCGCTCGCTGGCGGCCTTGTTCAGCTACCTGCGGCCCGGGGAGTTGCTGGACGGCAACATGCCCGACCATGCCGTGTTCCAGGATTTCTGGAAGACCGCGCGCAGCGATGCCTTCATGCCACCTGCGCATGTCCTGAGGCTGCGGGACAGCAAGCTCACCTGATACGCTGCGCAGCCCGGGTTGCTGCTTTTTTTCCTTGAATACCGACCTCTCCCATCTCGATCGGCTTGAAGCCGAAAGCATCCACATCATTCGGGAAGTTGCCGCCGAATTCCGCAACCCGGTGTTGCTGTATTCCGTCGGCAAGGACAGCTCGGTGCTTCTGCATCTGTTGTTGAAGGCGTTCCACCCCGCGCGCCCGCCCATCCCGCTGTTGCACGTGGATACCGGCTGGAAGTTCCGCGAGATGATCGAATTCCGCGATCAGCGCGCGGCCGAGACCGGGGTGGTGCTGCACGTGTACAAGAACCCGGAGGGCATGGCGCAGGGCATTGGCCCGTTCACCCATGGCGCCACCGTGCATACCGACGTGATGAAGACCCAGGCGCTGAAGCAGGCGCTGGACATGTTCGCGTTCGATGCGGCCATCGGCGGCGCGCGCCGCGATGAGGAAAAGTCGCGTGCCAAGGAACGCATCTTCAGTTTTCGCAACGCACAGCACCGCTGGGACCCGAAGAGCCAGCGCCCCGAATTGTGGAACCTCTACAACGCGCGCATCCACAAGGGCGAATCGGTGCGTGCCTTCCCGCTGTCCAACTGGACCGAGCTCGACATCTGGCTGTACATCTTCCGCGAGAGGATCCCGGTGCCGTCGCTGTATCTGGCCGCCGAACGCCCGGTGGTGGAACGCGATGGCGCGCTGATCATGGTGGATGACGAGCGGCTGCCGCTTGCCGGGGGCGAGGTGCCAACGCTGCGGCGCGTGCGCTTCCGCACATTGGGATGCTATCCGCTGACTGGCGCCATTGAGTCCGAGGCCGATACGCTGGAAAAAATCATTGCCGAAATGCTGGTGGCAACCACCTCGGAGCGCCAGGGGCGGGTGATCGATCAGGATCCCTCCGCGTCGATGGAGAAGAAAAAGCAGGAGGGTTATTTCTGATGGAGCAGGCAATCGGGCAAGCGCAGGCAGCGGTCGCCGCCTATCTGCAGCAACACGAAACCAAGGGCCTGTTGCGCTTCATCACCTGCGGCAGCGTGGACGATGGCAAGAGCACCCTGATCGGGCGCCTGTTGCACGACACCCAAATGCTGCTGGACGACCAGGTCAGCGCGCTGGAAGCGGACAGCCGCAAGCACGGTACCCAGAACGGCGGGATCGACTTTGCGCTGCTGGTGGACGGCCTGGCCGCAGAGCGCGAGCAGGGCATCACCATCGACGTGGCCTACCGCTTCTTCGGAACCGAGCGACGCAAATTCATCGTGGCCGATTGCCCGGGCCACGAGCAGTACACCCGCAACATGGCCACGGGCGCGTCCACCGCCGATGTGGCGGTGGTGCTGGTGGATGCGCGCAAAGGCCTGCTCACCCAGACCCGGCGTCACAGCTACATCGTTCGCTTGCTGGGCATCCGCCGGGTCCTGCTGGCGGTCAACAAAATGGATCTGGTGGACTACCGCCAGGGCGTGTTCGACACCATCGCCGGGCAATATCGCGAGCTGGCGGCGCAGTTGGGCATCGAGCACGTGGATTGCATCCCGCTGTCTGCGCTGCGCGGCGACAACATGACCCAGCGTTCAGCGGCGATGCCGTGGTATGCAGGCCAGGCGCTGCTGGACTATCTGGAAACGGTGCCGCCGGATCCTGCGGGTGGCGATGCTGCGTTCTGCATGCCAGTGCAGTGGGTGTGCCGGCCCAGCCAGGATTTTCGCGGGTTTGCCGGCACCGTGGTGGCGGGACGAATCGCGCCGGGAGACGACATCGCGGTGCTGCCTTCCGGGCGGCGTTCGCGAGTGGCGCGGATCGTCACCGCGGATGGCGACCTGCCCGAGGCGGTGGAAGGGCAGGCGATCACGTTGACCCTGGCCGATGAAATCGACGCCAGCCGTGGCGACGTGCTCGCCAGCGCATCCAACCCGCCCGAAGTGGCCGATCAGTTCGCCGCCCACCTGCTGTGGATGGGCGACGAGCGCCTGCTGCCGGGGCGACCGTACCTGCTGAAGATCGGCAGCCGCACGGTGGGCGCGTCGATCACCGACATCAAGCACAAGGTGGACGTCAACACGCAGGAGCAGTTGGCGGCCAAACACCTGGAGCTGAATGAAGTCGCGTTTTGCAACTTGCACCTCGACCAGCCCATCCCGTTTGCCGCCTATGCAGACAATCGCACGCTGGGCGGCTTCATCCTGATCGACCGGCAGAGCAACGCCACCGTTGCCGCAGGCACGGTGGATTTCGCCCTGCGTCGCGCCGCCAACATCCATTGGCAGCACCTGGACGTGGACAAGGCCGTGCGCGCGCGGATCAAGCACCAGCAGCCGCGCTGCCTCTGGTTCACGGGCCTGTCCGGTGCCGGCAAGTCCACCATCGCCAACCTCGTGGACAAGAAGCTGCTGGCGATGGGCCGGCATGCCTACGTGCTGGACGGCGACAACGTGCGCCACGGCCTCAACAAGGACCTCGGATTTACCGACGAGGACCGGGTGGAGAACATCCGGCGCGTGGCCGAAGTGGCCAGGCTGATGGCCGACGCCGGGTTGATCGTGCTGGTGAGTTTCATCAGCCCGTTCCGTGCCGAACGCGAGATGGCACGGGCCTTGTTCGAGCCGGGTGAATTCCTGGAGGTGTACGTCGACACCGCGCTGGCAGAGGCCGAGCGGCGCGACGTCAAGGGGTTGTACGCCAAGGCCCGGCGAGGCGAATTGCGCAATTTCACCGGCATCGATTCACCCTACGAGGCGCCGGAGGCCCCCGAATTGCACCTGCATACCGCGACTGCCGACCCGGCGGCGCTGGCCGATGCGGTGGTCGCGGCGCTTCAGCTTTGATTCGGCATGCGCGAGCGGTTGCCTGATGTTGCATCATCGCGGCCCGCGCCGGCATGTGTGGCGCGCGTGAAGGCAAGGCCGGGCGTTGCAGGTAGTATCGAAATACAGGCCGCCATGACGCTGCCATCGACAGCTTGGATTTCCGGGCTGTGGTGCCGTTAACGTGACAGACCATGACCCCGAAACTGCCTCCCCTCGACGAGATGCTCGACCTGCTGCCTGACGCGGTCTGCGTGGTCGATCCGGAAGGTCGCTTCCTGTTCGTCAGCGCTGCATTCCAGCGCATCCTCGGCTACAGCCGCGGCGAAGTGCTGGGGCGCAGTGTTTTCGACATGATGCACCCCGATGACCGGGCGGCAACCCTGCAGCAGGCGGAGCAGGTGATGGCCGGCAAACTGCAACGCCACTTCCGCAATCGCTATCTCCACAAGGATGGCCACAGCGTCGATATCCAGTGGTCGGCGCGCTGGCATCCCGATCACGGCGTGCGGATTGCAGTCGCCCGCGAGGTGACCGAACTGCGCCGCGCGGAACGCGAGCTGGAGCATCTCGCCAGCCATGATTCGCTGACCGGCGTGCCCAACCGTCACCGCCTGCACTACGAGCTGCATCACGCGCTCATTCATGCCGAGCAGACCGGCAGCAACCTCGCACTGCTCTACCTGGACCTGGACGGATTCAAGGCGGCCAATGATCGTGGTGGCCATGGAATGGGCGACCGGGTGTTGCGCGAGGTTGCAAAACGCCTGCATGAAGGCATTCGGCAAGGCGATCTGATCGCGCGCATCGGCGGCGATGAATTCGTGGTCCTGCTGCCTGGATGCCACGATGTCGTGGCTGCCCGCAAAGTCGCCAATGCGTTGCGCGAGCGCTTGTTGGTGCCATTTGCACTGGCCGATGGCCCGCTGCATCTGGATGCCAGCATCGGGATTGCCTGTTACCCGACCGACGGGCGCGATGCCAATTCGCTGCTGGAACACGCCGACCAGGCGATGTATGCCGACAAGCGACAGCGCGTCACGCGCAGGGTGTCGGCGCTGGGATAGAGACCACGTGGAAGCATGCCGCGCTTCGATCACGGATTCCCGGCAACAAAAAACCCCGCCATTGCATGACGAGGTGCTTGGTGACGCCTGGATCTGGTGGGCGGTGCAGGGTTCGAACCTGCGACCCTTGCCGTGTGAAGGCAATGCTCTACCGCTGAGCTAACCGCCCGGGAAGCCGCGCATTTTACATGATTGCATTCAACAGGCAACGGTTTTTGCAATCATCGATGCAGTATGCGGCTGCGAATGGTGTGGCGGCCCGGATGCTCGGCTTGCACGCATCTGCAAGCGCCGCATAATGCGCGTTCCCCCGAAAGAGGATCGCGCATGCGCAACTGCCTGCGTTTCTTGTTGCTTCCGATGCTGTTGATGCTGTTGGTGGCCTGCGCCAGCGAGGGTGGTACGCACAACGGACCCCGCAGCGCTGTTGCCAATGCCGCCGGCACGCTGCCGCCGCCGGACACCACGGCTGCCTCGGGCGCCTACGAAGGCGCCACCGATTACCGCGTCGGCGCGCAGGACTTGCTGGAGATCAGCGTGTTCGGCGTGCAGGACCTGAACAAGGACGTGCGGGTCAATTCCAACGGCCAGATCTCGCTGCCGCTGATCGGCGCGGTGATGGCCGGCGGAAAGACCATCCCGGATCTGGAAGCGGAATTGGCCAGGAAGTACGCCGAGGGCTTCCTGCAGAACCCGCAAGTCAGCGTGTTCGTGAAGGAATATGCGAGCCAGCGGATCACGCTGGAAGGTGCCGTGGTCAAGCCGGGCATCTATCCCATCACCGGCAAGACCACGCTGCTGCAGGCGGTGGCGCTGGCGGGCGGCGTGGATGACAAGACCGCCGATCTCGCCGGCATCGTGCTGATGCGCCAGGTCCAGGGCAAGCGCATGGCGGCCGTGTACGACCTGCGGGCGGTGCGCCACGGTTCGGTGGAAGACCCGCAGCTGTACGGGGACGACATCATCGTGGTCGAAGCCTCCGGCTCCAAGACCGCATTCCGGCGCTTCATCGAAAGCGTGCCGGCGATCGGCATTTTCCGCTGGTTCTGACATATCAAGGATGATTGACGCATGAGCGATGAACAGTTGCCGGTGGGGCCGGCGGACGAGAATCCACGGCTGCCTGCCCGCGCCGACCGGAATGCCGTGCAAGTGATTGATCGGCGCCGCGGCGGCGGCACTGCGCTGTCGCTGGATCTGCATGAAGATCGGCGCGATGAGGACGAGATCGACCTGCTGAGCTACTGGCACGTCCTGGTCAAGCGCCGCCGATTGATCGCCAGCGTCCTTGCCGGCGTGGTGGCGCTGGCGCTGTTGATCACCCTCACCGCCACCCCGATCTATCGCGCCACCACCGTGCTGCAATTGGAGAAGGAAGGCATCCAGGTGGTGCAGGTGGACGGCATCCAGCCCGGCGGCGCGGGATGGGATCCGGACTTCCTGCAGACCCAATACGAATTGATCCGAAGCCGCGCACTGGCCGAGCGCGTGGCCAACGAGCTGAACCTCGACCAGACCGTACTGGATCGACTCAATGATCCAGGTTGGCTGGGCCGCATGCTGGCGTTGCTGCAACCCACGCAGAAGCAGGAGCAAAAAAAGCCGGCCGCCTCTGCAGCGCAGAGCACTGGCGAATTGCGCCATGCGGCGGATTTGATCCGGGCCGGGCTCAGCGTCGACCCCGTGCGCAACTCGAGGCTGGTCAACATCAGCTTCGACAGCCCTTCGCCGCAGTTCGCGGCGCGCGCGGCCAACGCCATCGCCGATGGCTACATCGCCTCGGGTCTTGAGCGCCGTTTCGGGGCATCGTCCTACGCCAAAACGTATCTGGAAGAGCAGCTCAAGCTGACCAAGGTCAAGCTGGAGGATTCCGAACGCAAGCTGGTGCAGTTCGCGCAGCAGGAAAACCTGGTGAGCACCGGCGAGCAGGGGCAGTCGTTGGCCGCGCAGAACCTGACCCAGCTCAATGCCGCACTGGCGGCGGCGCAGGACCAGCGCATCCGCGCGCAGGCGCGCTGGCAGCAAGCCTCCAGCGGGGCGATGCCGCCCGACATGATCGGCAACTCCAACATCCGCGTGTTGCAGCAACAGAAGGGGCAGTTGCAGGGGCAATACCAGCTCAAGCTGCAGACCTTCAAGGCGGACTATCCGGAGATGCTGCAGATCAAGAGCCAGATCGACGAGCTGGATCGCCAGATTGCGCAGGAGAAGGGCGGGGTACGCGCCTCGGTCAAGGCCGAGTACGACGCCGCAGCCGCGCAGGAACGGATGCTGATGGGGCAAATCGCCGCCTTGCGCACGCAGGCGCTGGACGTCGATGGCCGCAGCATCCAATACAACATCCTCAAGCGTGAGGTGGACACCAACCGCCAGCTCTACGACGGGCTGTTGCAGCGTTACAAGGAAGTCGGCGTGGCTGGCGATGTGCGTGCCAACAACATTTCCGTCATTGATCGTGCCGAAGTCCCGCGCGGCCGATTCAAGCCCAATCTGCTGCTCAACCTGGCCATTGGCCTGATGCTGGGTACCATGCTGGGCGTGCTGCTGGCGTTCCTGCTCGAATTCCTGGACGACACCATCAAGACCCCGGAAGACGTCGAGCAGAAACTCAAGCTGCCGGTGTTGGGCGTGATTCCCAAGTTGGGGCCGAAGGACAGCGTGGTCGATGCCTCGGCGAATACGCAATCGTCGTTCTCGGAAGCGTACCGATCAGTGCGCACGGCACTGCAGTTCGCCACCGACCACGGCGTGCCGAAAACCCTGCTGATCACCAGCAGTGGGCCCGGTGAAGGCAAATCCACGACCGCGCTGGCGCTGGCGCGCAACTTGACCCAGCTGGGCAAGCGAGTGCTGCTGGTCGACGCCGACCTGCGCAATCCGTCGTTGCACAAGACCCTCGGGCTGAAGGCGGAAACCGGCCTGAGCAATCTGCTGGCGGGCGCTTGTGCGTTCAATTCGGCGGTGCAGGTCGTGGACGAAGGGCGTCTGGACGTGATTCTGGCCGGCCCGTTGCCGCCCAATCCGGCCGAGCTGCTGTCCGGCTCCAAGCTGGTATCGCTGCTGACCGTCGGCGTGGAACGGTATGACCATGTCGTTATCGACGGCCCGCCGGTGCTGGGCCTGGCCGATGCCCCGATCCTGGCGAACGCGATTGACGGCACCCTGCTGGTGGTCAACAGCGCCAAAACCAAAATCAGTGCCGCCCAGTCCGCGCTCAAGCGCCTGCTCGGCGCCCGCGCCCGTATCGTGGGCTGCCTGCTGACCAAGTACGACGCGCGCACTGCTGGCTACGGTTATGGCTACGGCTATCGTTACGAGTCGTACTACGCCTATGGCGACAAGCCCAAATTGATCAAGGGTTGAGGCATGGACAGCGCGAAGGGGAGCGCGCTGGAATGGGCCCTGGCGCTGTTGCACGCGCCGGGGGAACGGCATGGGTTGCGGCAACGACCATTGCCGCCGGGTATCGACGTGTTGCTGGGCATCGCTGCGGGGGCGATGCCCGATGCATTGGCGGCGGCGGCAGCCAGTTTCGGCGAGCCTGAAGCGAAGATCCGCGAAGCTGCGCAGTTCTATGTGCGCGAAGTGATGTTCTTTCCACAGGCCGATGCCTACCGGATGCTGGGCGTGGCGCGTGACACCGATCAAAAGCAGATCAAGGCCCACCACCGCCTGCTGCAGCGGTGGCTGCATCCGGACCGGCCGCAGAGTCAGGACGATGCGGTGTTTGCCGCGCGGGTCAACAGCGCATGGAATTACCTGCGCAGTCCCGATCGCCGCCGTGCCTACGACGAAGCGTTGCAGCTGTCGCAACCACCGGAGGTCTTCGACAGCGGCAGTGCGTTGCGCAGCGCGGGCGTCTGGATGCCGGCTGCGGAGCCGGTGGTCTTGCAGTCGCCTTGGCGGCGACGCCTGCCGGTGTTGGCGCTGTTGGCGCTGTGTGCAGCACTTGCACTGCTTGCCGTACGCGACATGAATCGTGAAGGAGAGCCGTGGGATGCACCCATGCAGGCCCCGGTTGCAACCGATGTTGCAGAGCCAGCGGGCATTTCCGTTCCCAAGCCGGCCCTGCTGGCGGGGTCGCGCACGACAGGCATTCCCGCACGTGCAGTCGCCGCGCGGCCGCCGCCCAATGCCCCGGTCCGCGCTCCGGCATCGCATGCGCCTGTGGCGATGGCAGTCGCACCCGTGTCGCGCGCATTGGCGCAGGCAACCCCGCCACTTTCCCCGGCATCTGCACGAAGGTCAGTGCCAGCGACCAATATTCCGGATTCTGCATCCACGCCGTGGACCGCGCTGGGTTCGCCTGCGGCGGAAGCGCCGATGCCACCGGCAGTCCACGAGAGTGCGTCTGTGCCATCTACGGAAGATGCGCTGCCGCCTTTCCCGCGCATCCAGGCAGCGCGCAAGACCGGGGAGCAGTTGCTGCGTTTCATGCAGTCTCCGAGCCGCGCGCCGCCACCGATCTGGAACAGCCCTGGCATCCAGTCGAGTGCCGAATTGCTCCGGCAGGATTTGCACAGTGCAGGGCGGGTGCGGCTGTCGGGCCCGCAGTGGCAGATCGGCAGCGAAAGCGCGGTGCTCACCTCTGAATACATCCCTTCCGGTGCGCCTGACGGTAGCGGTACTTTCAGGGCCAATCTGCGTTGGCGCGATGGCTATTGGCTGGTCACCGGATTGAGCCTGGAGCACACCCCATGAAGCCCATG
Organism: Thermomonas paludicola; assembly: GCF_024498955.1. Taxonomy (GTDB): domain Bacteria; phylum Pseudomonadota; class Gammaproteobacteria; order Xanthomonadales; family Xanthomonadaceae; genus Thermomonas; species Thermomonas paludicola. Next base: position 1,162,267 of record NZ_CP093311.1, read on the forward strand.
CATCGGCTGCTGCTTGCTGCCGCCGTCACGCTGGCCGTGTTTGCCGGCTGGCGCGTGTTCGGCCAGATGCAGGCCGAACGCTTCGAGCATACCGATCCCGAGCGCGCACTGCGTTGGCGGGCTGATGACCCGCAGGCACTGCTGGCGTTGGCCGAACGCCAGCTGGCGCAGGGCGATGTCGAGGCCGCGCAGGATACAGCGCGCCAATTGTTGCGTGCTGCGCCGCTGGAAGGGCGCGCATTCCGCATTTTGGCGGCGGCCAGCGATCACACGGGTGACCACAAGCGCGCGTTCCAGCTGTACTTGGTGGCTGCGCGCCGCGCGCCGCGCGACTTGCCCACACGGCTGTGGTTGGCGCAACGGTATTTGCAGCAGGGTCAGTTCGATTCCGCGATAGCGCAGATCGACAGCATCCTGCGCATGTCGCCCCAGCGTGCCGGCAGCATCCATCCGGTGCTGGTGCAAATGGCCAAAGATCCGGCGTTTGCCGATGCGCTGGCGCGTGCGTTGCGGCCCAACCCGCCATGGCGGGCGGGATTGCTGGCCACGCTGCGCGACAAGCGCTCAGGCGATCCGGTGGCCACCGGCCAGGTCATGCAGGCGTTGCAAGCGCAGGGCGGGTTGTCGACGGACGAATATGGCGGGTGGCTCGACAGCTTGCTTGCCCAGGGGCGCTGGGGCGAAGCGTATGCGCGCTGGGCGGGCGCGGTTGCAAAGCCGGGTGGTCGCCTGCCGTTGCTGTACAACGGCGATTTCGCGCAGGATCCGTCAGGCATCGGCTTTGACTGGCGAATCCGGCGCGTGCCCGGTGTATTGCTGAAGTTCGAGCCGGCCACGGGAGCGCCTGGCCAGGTGGCCTATCTGCAATTCCTCGACCGCCGCGTCCCCGGCGCGGGCCTGGAGCAACCGCTGTTGCTGGGCGCGGGGCGTTACCGGCTTGCGCTGCGCATGCGCGCGCATGCCTTGCACAGCGGGATGGGGCTGCAGTGGCAGGTGGTCTGCGCCGGCCCACGCGGCGTGGTGGCGCGCGGCGAGCCGATCGAGGGTGAGTTCGGCTGGCGCACGCAACAGGTGAGCATCGTCATTCCGGAGGATGGCTGTCCCGGCCAATGGCTGCGCTTGGTCAACCCGTTGCCTGCAGGCGCGGCGCAGACGGTTTCCGGTGAGCTATGGCTCGCGGGATTCAGCTTGCAGCCACAAACCTGAATGAATCATTCGGAAAATCATCGACATATCCTGTTGAAAGCGGTTCCCAATCCTGTTAGTTTGCCCATACGCATTCGGTTTGAATGCCTTGCCAAGGACGATGCCATGATCAAGTACGCCGCTGCCCTGCTTGCTGTTTCTGCCGTTTTCGCTGCGCCTGCCAATGCGCAGGATCAGAACAACAACATCACTCTGCAGGTCGATTCCGGTTCGGTCATGACCAGCACGGGTGGTGACTATGCCTCCGCCAACAGCGGCCAGGCCTTGGTCGTCGGCGAGAAGGTGATGGTGAATGCCGGTTCGTCGGCCGTTGCGATGTTCAGCAATGGTTGCAAGGTCGAATTCCGCCAGCCTGGCGTTTACACCGTTCCCGGCGAGTGCCGCGCAGCCGCGTGGACCAACAGCGGGCACGCCAGTGGCATGAATGCCGGCATCATCATTGGTGCGGGCGTTCTGGCCGGTGCGGTGATCGGCGGCGGCAACAACACGCCGGCTGGCCCGCTGAGCGCCGGTATCCGCCACTTCTGATCCGCGCGTTCCATCGCGCTGGAATGATGCAGGGCAGGTCGCAAGATCTGCCCTGTTTCTTTTTGCCCGAAGCAAACACCATCTTCCGATGATCGATACCGCCCGCCGCCTGTTGCTGCCAGCACTGCTGGTGTTGCTTGTCGCCTGTTGGCTGGGTGGCGGCGTCACTGCGGATGACACGTCGATTGACGAATGGCTGCAACTGCTCGCCCTGCCGGTGTTGTTGCTGGCCGTGATCGTGCTGATCGAGCAGGACACGCCTCCGCCGGTGCGCTGGGGCATGGCCGCAGTCTTGCTGATTGCCGCCGTGCCTGCGCTGCAACTGCTGCCGCTGCCCACAAACATCTGGGCGCTGCCGTCCGCGCGCGGCGCGCTGGTTGCCGATCTGGCGGTGGCAGGCGTCACCGTGGCGCCGCACTGGAGCCTGGCGCCGTATGCCACCGAACGAAGCCTGTGGGCGCTGCTGCCGGCGCTGGCCGCGTTTCTGGCGGCGTGCGCGTTGCCCGCGTGGCAGCGTCGTCGATTGCTGCAGGGTGTGGTGGTGCTGATCGCCTGCAACGTCGTCTTCGCGTTCTTCCAGGCCGGCCTGCCGCCTGACAGTCCTCTGCGCCTGTATCAGGATTTCAGCAACGGGTTTGGTGGCTTGCTTGCCAATACGAACCATCAGGCCACTGCCTGCATCATCGGCATGGCGCTTTCCGTGGGACTGGCGGCCGATGCGCGCCTGCGCGCCCGCCACGGGCAGGCGCATCCGCACCGATACGGGTGGTATCTGGCCTTGGCCGGCTGTTTCCTGCTGATGGTGCCGCTGTCCACTTCGCGCGCCGGCATGGCCATTGCGCTGCCTGCGCTGGGCCTTGCGTTGTTGATCACCGGTTTGGTTCGGCCCATGCGAATCCTGCGCAGCCGGCGTGCCCTTGCGCTGACCTTGGCGTCGGTGTTGTTGGCCGTCATTGGCGTGCGCGCGGGGCTCGGCTGGATGGCGGTAGATGAGGCCCAAGAGCAGCGCCATGCAATGGCGGTAGTGGCGGTTGAGGCGGGCAAGGCACAAGCGCCGCTGGGGAGCGGGGTGGGAAGTTTCGTTGAGGTGTTTGAACAGGCCGCGCCGCTGCAGCTGCGGCTGGCCAATTATGTCAATCACGCCCACAACGAATACGTGCAATGGTGGCTGAGCACAGGCTGGCTGGGCATGCTCGTGTTGGGTGGCGTGCTGGCGTTGCTGGGCATGACCGGCTGGCGGATCCTGCGAAGCCGGGGCCACGGTGCCGCGCTTGCCGGCGCGGGATTTGCCGCGCTGTGCGCCGTGCTGGCGCATTCCTGGGCCGATTATCCGCTGCGCACGCTCACCCTGATGGCGACCACGGCCGCAGTGGCCGGGGTGATGCTGGCCAGCGTTGCTGTTGCAACGCCCCGTGAACCCGCCACGCGACGCCGCCCCTCTCAGCTGGCCTGACTGCCCGTCCATCGCAGCTGCTTGCTTGATCGTTGCGCGCGCAGTTGCCCCGCGTTGCCTTGCGATTTTCCGCCGAGCGCAGTAAGTTGCTGCTCCTGTTCAATGGTTGAACATCCCCGTGACGCATCCCACCGACGAACTCAGCGTGGCCATCCTGCGGCGTCTGGCGGACTCCCCACAGCTCAGCCAGCGCGATCTGGCACGCCATACTGGCGTTTCGCTGGGGAAAATCAACTATGTCCTGCGAGCCCTGATCGACAAAGGCTGGGTGAAGGCCGGCAACTTCAGCCGCAGCCCGCACAAGCTGGGTTACGCCTATTTGCTGACGCCGCACGGCATCGACGCCAAGGCACGGCTGACCCGGCGCTTCCTGGAACGAAAGATGCGCGAATACGACACCCTGCGGGTGGAAATCCAGCACCTGCAAAACGAATTGGATGCCGAACAGGGCGTGCGCCAGCAAGATGCGCCCTCGACGACGCTGAGCGTATCAACCCTGAGAACCATGAAATGACGCAACTTCAAGATGCCCGTATCGCCATCGTCGGCCTGGGGTATGTGGGCCTGCCGCTGGCGGTGGAATTCGGCAAGCAGTACGCCACCATCGGCTTCGACATCAACCCTGCCCGCATCACCGAGCTGCGGCACGGCAGGGACAGTACCCTGGAAGTGGAACCGGAGCTGCTGGCCGAGGCGAGCAAGCTCACGTTCACCGATACGCTCGGTGACACTGCTGCCTGCAATGTTTATATCGTCACGGTTCCCACTCCCATCGACGCCGCCAAACGCCCGGATCTGACGCCGCTGGTCAAGGCCTCTGAAGCCATCGGCAAGGTGCTCAAGCCCGGTGACACCGTGATCTACGAATCCACCGTCTATCCCGGCTGCACCGAAGAAGTCTGCGTGCCCATCCTTGAACGCGTGTCCGGCCTGACGTTCAATGCCCGTCACTCCCGCGAAGAGGCCGAGGCTCGTCATTCCCGCGAAAGCGGGAACCCCGCTCTTCCCCCTCCCTTGCGCGCGCAGCGCGGAGGGGAGGGCCGGGGAGGGGTGGCTCTTGCTGGCGAGAACACCTTCGCCATCGGCTACTCCCCCGAACGCATCAACCCCGGCGACAAGGCCCACCGCGTCACCACCATCAAGAAGGTGACCTCCGGCTCCACCCCGCAGACGGCCGATTTCGTGGACGCCCTGTACGCCAGCATCATCACCGCCGGCACCCACAAGGCGCCCACCATCAAGGTGGCCGAGGCTGCCAAGGTCATCGAAAACACCCAGCGCGACCTCAACATCGCCCTGGTCAATGACCTCGCCATCCTGTTCAACAAGCTGGGCATCGACACCCTGGACGTGCTTGAGGCTGCCGGCACCAAATGGAACTTCCTGCCATTTCGCCCCGGCCTGGTGGGCGGCCACTGCATCAGTGTTGACCCGTATTACCTGACCCACAAGGCACAGGAAGTCGGCCACCACCCGCAAGTGATCCTGGCCGGCCGCCGCACCAACGATGGCATGGGCCCGTTCGTTGCCGATCAAGTCATCAAGCTGATGCTGCGCAAGTCCATCAACCCGGTGAACGCGCGCATTCTGATTCTGGGCCTGGCCTTCAAGGAAAACTGCCCGGATCTGCGCAATACGCGCGTGGTGGACATCATCGAAACCCTGCGCGGCTATAACGCCAATGTGGAGGTATATGACCCCTGGGTGGATGCCGCCGAGGCGCAGCACGAGTACGGCATCACGCCGAGCGCCGCACCGGAGCAGGGTGCTTACGACGCCGTGATCGTGGCGGTGGGACACCACCAGTTCTGCGCACTGGGCGGGCAGGGCGTACGCGCCTTGGGCAAGCCCGAAGGCAGCGTGGTGTTTGACGTGAAGTACGTGCTGCCGCGCGATGCGGTGGATGCAAGGTTGTAATCGTCAACAACATGAGAGATTCGCGAATGCAGAATTTTGCGCTGATCGGCGCCGCCGGCTATATCGCGCCCCGCCACATGCAGGCGATCAAGGCCACCGGAAACATACTGGTAGCGGCCTATGATCCGAACGATTCGGTCGGGATCATCGATAGTCATTTTCCAGACGCCGATTTCTTCACCGAATTCGAACGCTTTGACCGACATCTCGACAAGCGCCGGCGTGCCAACAATGGCGGCGCGGTCGATTTCGTTTCGATCTGCTCTCCGAACTACCTGCATGATGCGCACATGCGTTTTGCGCTGCGCTCCGGTGCCGATGCCATCTGCGAGAAGCCGTTGGTGTTGAATCCCTGGAACATTGACGGGTTGCTGGAAATCGAGCGCGATACAGGACGCAGGGTCAACACCATCCTGCAACTCCGCGTGCATCCATCCATCGTCGCGCTGCGGGAAAAAGTGCAGACTGGCCCCAGGGATCGCAAGCACGAAGTGGATCTGGCCTACATCACCTCGCGCGGCAAATGGTATCTGCGCAGCTGGAAGGGGGATGTGAGCAAATCGGGCGGCATCGCCACCAACATCGGCGTGCACTTCTTCGACATGCTGCACTATATTTTCGGTGCCCTGCAAGGCAACGTGGTGCATCTGTCCACCGCGACCAAGGCGGCTGGGTATCTGGAATACGAGCATGCCCGCGTGCGTTGGTTCTTGTCCGTGGATATGGAGGACGTGCCGCAGGCAGCGCTTGAGGCGGGGCAGCGTACCTATCGGTCTATTACGGTGGACGGCGAGGAAATCGAATTCTCCGGTGGATTCACAGATCTGCATGTTCGCAGTTACGAGGAAATTCTGGCCGGGCGCGGCTTCGGGCTGGAGGAGAACCGGGTTGCGATAGAGACGGTGTCTTCCATCCGGGCTGCAGCTATCGATCTCGGGCGCGGGGATATTCATCCGCGAGCGCGGGAACTGTGTGATGACTGATGCTTCCGCGGGAAAGGCGATTGCGCTGTTCGCCTATGATTTTCCGCACCGAAAATCAAGTGATTTTTTGCTTGAATTGGTTGCTGCGGGATTGAGGGATATTTCGGTTCTAGCAGCCCCGAAGAAAATCTTGCAGCACAGCGATGAAGGGAGTTATTTTTCTCGATCATTGGTGCATCCTTCTGCTCCGGATATGCGTGAATTGTGCACGCGACTTGGTGTCGATTTCCATAGCGTCGAGCACGGCGACTCGGTGCGCATAGGTGAAATTGTTCGTGGCTCCGGATGCACGCTCGGCATCATTGGAGGTGCACGAATTATTCCGTCGAAAGTCATTCGTATTTTTGATCAAGGGGTCATCAATTTTCACCCCGGAAAGATTCCGGAGACATCCGGGCTCGATGCATTCTTTTATTCCGTTAAACAAGATGTGCCGGTCGGCGTTACGACTCACTTCATCGATGGGCGTGTCGATGCGGGTCATCAGATTTGGTTTGATGAGACCATGATCGGTCCGGAGGACTCGATCGAGGTTGTGATTGAAAACGGCTATGCGTTGCAACGATTGGCCCTTCGGCGATTGTTGCGTATTATTGCCGATGGTGGTCTTGTTCCGCGCCAGCCTATTGACAGGCCGCGGAAAAATGAGCCGATGACGGCCCGGCAGAAGTGGGATGCCGTCGGCATGTTTCCAGCATGGCGCGCTAGGCACTTCTGCCGTCAGACGGTTTCTTCTCTGTTCGACGCGTGCGCTTCTGGATTGCCTGAGCGCGTAGGAAAGATACTTGATTCGAGTCCATCCTTCATTGAGGCTCGTGATGACAATTATTGGACGCCTCTGATTGTCGCTTCCTACAATCAGCATTTGCCGGTTGTGGAGAAATTGTTGTCCCGCGGTGCAAATGCTTCGGCCGCTGGGCGAAAGGGAACAACGGTGCTCATGTATGCGAAGACGAAGCTGCTGAACCAGGCGGGGGCAGACTATCGATTGCTGGATTTTCTGATAGATGCGGGTGCGGATGTGGCCGCACGCGACGTGTTCGGGAAATCGGTGATGGATTATGTGATCGCTGCTGGTGATGAGCATATGGCTCAGTACTTCTTGAAAATGCAGGGGATGGCATGACGATGGACTTCATCGACCTGAAGGCCCAGCAAACCCGGATCAAGGACAAGATCGACGCCGGTATCTCCCGCGTGCTGGCCCATGGGCAGTACATCCTGGGACCCGAAGTGGCTGAACTGGAGGAGAAATTGGCTGCCTATACCGGGGCGAAGCATTGCATCAGCTGCGCAAACGGTACTGATGCATTGCAGATCGCCCTCATGGCGATTGGCATTGGCCCGGGCGATGAAGTCATCACGCCCGGGTTCACCTACATCGCCACGGCCGAGGCCGCTGCGGTGTTGGGAGCGAAACCCGTCTATGTGGATATCGACCCGAAGACCTACAATCTGAACCCCGCCTTGCTGGAGGCGGCCATCACCCCGCGTACCAAGGCCATCATTCCGGTCAGCCTTTATGGCCAGTGCGCGGATTATGACGCCATCAACGCCATTGCTGCGCGGCATGGCATCATCGTGATCGAGGATGCCGCACAGAGCTTTGGCGCCCGCTACAAGGGCCGTAAAAGCTGCAACCTCACCACCATCGCCACCACCAGTTTTTTCCCCAGCAAGCCTTTGGGCTGCTATGGCGATGGCGGTGCCATCTTCACCAGCGACGACGGCTTGGCAAAAATCATGCGGCAGGTCGCCCGTCACGGACAGGAGAAACGCTACCACCATGTCCGCATTGGCATGAACAGCCGGCTGGATACATTGCAGGCCGCAATCCTGCTTTCTAAGCTGGATATTCTGGACGATGAGCTGGCGGCACGGCAGCATGTGGCGGATGAATATACGTCCCTGCTGGGAAGGGCAGGCATCGAGCCTCCGCAAGTGGAGAGTCACAACGCCAGTGCCTGGGCGCAATACACGATTCGTGTGGAAAACAGGCCGAAGGTACAGCAGGCATTGAACGATGCCGGCATCCCTACGGCGATTCATTATCCGCTGCCCCTGAACAAACAACCTGCGGTAGCGGATACCTCCGCAATCCTTCCGCATGGGGATCTGGCGGCGCAGCAGGTCATCAGCCTGCCAATGCATCCGTATCTTGCGGCTGGGGATTGCGAACGCGTGGTGGCTAGATTGGTCAAGGGCTAGCCCGTGCCGATCGGAAGATTGAAACGGGCCGTCAAGGCGCGCCTGGGGGAGCGTGGCGGGCTGCTGCATTCGGTCGGCACGCTGGTGGGAGGAACGGCGTTTGCACAGGGCTTGGCGGTGCTGGCGCTGCCGGTGCTGACGCGGTTGTATACCCCGGCGGAATTCAGCGTACTTGCGGTCTACGCATCGCTGCTGGGCATTCTTTCCGTAGTCGCTTGCCTGCGTCTTGAAATCGCCATTCCCTTGCCGGAGCGCGACGAGGACGCAGCAAACCTGCTGGCGCTGTCTCTAGCCAGTGGCCTGGTGCTGTCGCTGCTGGTTGCGTTGGGAGTCTTGCTGTTCCACGGGCAGATCACTGCGGCGTTACGCGTCCCCGCGTTTTCGCCCTATATCTGGATGGTTCCGGTGGGCATGTGGCTGGCAAGCGCGTATGCGGCATTCCAGTTCTGGTCCACGCGCAAGAAAAAATTCTCTCGCATTGCCCGTACGCGCATGACCCAGGCATTGGGAGGCGTGGGATTGCAGGGCATCGCAGGTGCGCTTGGCGCTGGCCCGCTCGGGCTGTTGTTGGGCCACATGTTCAGCGGCGGCGCGGGATTCGTGGGGCTGGCGCGGGATGCATGGAAGCACGACCGCGCCGCGCTGCATGCAGTGGCACCGGCCTCCATGCGCGTGGTTCTGCGGCAATATTCCCGGTTTCCGAAATATTCGGCGCTGGAAGCTTTGGCCAATACTGCGGGCAGCCAGGTGCCAGTCATCCTGATTGCGGCATTGGCCATCGGCCCGGAGGCCGGTTATTTGATGCTGGCGACCAGGGTGATGGCGGCCCCCATGTCCCTGGTGGGGGGGTCTGTTGCGCAGGTGTTCCTTGCGCACGCGCCGGAAGAATTGCGTGCCGGCAGGTTGGGGGAATTTACGGCAAGAATCCTTGGGGGGTTGCTGAAAACCGGCGTCGGGCCGCTGCTGTTTGCTGCATTGGTAGCGGGGCCGCTGGCGGGGATATTGTTCGGTAAAAACTGGGCGCGTGCTGGCGAGCTGGTGGCGTGGATGACGCCGTGGTTCATATTGCAGTTCCTGGCGTCGCCGGTGTCGATGGTGATGCATGTCACGGGCCGGCAGCGGCAGATGTTGGCAGTGACGATCACCGGACTTGTGTTGCGCGTCGGTGCAATGCTGATTGCTTATGAATGGTCGCGCAGCGAATTGGCGGAAATATTCGCGCTGTCGGGCGGAATCTTTTATCTGTTGTGCTGCGTGATTTTCTACAGAGTGGCTGGTATTGGTGGGATGAATGTTGCCCGCGTTGTCAAGGGGGCAATCCGCCCGCTTTTATTCTGGTTATTGGCCGGCTTGGCAGTCAATTGGGCGGTGAGAGCAATTTTATGAAGCTACGAAAAGTCGTGCGGGTCTTGTTCAGAGCGACATCTCCGGTGGTGCGGCTCGGATTGTTGTTGTTTTTCAGGCGCGAGTATTTAACAGGACGTCATTTTGATGGCGGTCTTGGAGGTTACGTTTGGGCAATCAGATCGGCGTGGTCCAAAAATATCCTCAGGCTTGGTCGGCCAATGCCATGGCCAACGGCATTGACCTGTACAATCTCCAATCCATCCAACATCGTTTTTCATCCGGATGACTTGAATAATTTTCAGTCTCCGGGAGTCTATTTGCAGAATTTTTCCGCAAAAATCGTGATCGGACGCGGGACTTACATTGCGCCGAATGTTGGAATCATAACGTCGAACCATGATCTGCTTGATCTCGATTCACATGTTGCGGGCCAGGACGTTGTGCTCGGTGAGCGATGCTGGATAGGAATGGGGGCTGTCATTCTGCCTGGTGTACGCCTTGGTGCCGGAAGCATCGTGGCGGCGGGAGCAGTGGTGAACAAAAGTTATCCGGATGGCGGGCTATTGCTGGCGGGAGTGCCGGCACGGCCGATCAAAAAACTGGATGAAGCTAAGGTGGATGATCAGGCGGCTTGAGGAGTAGTGCAAAATGCTGAAGGTGGTAACTGTTGTGGGGGCGCGGCCTCAGTTTGTCAAAGCGGCGGCCGTATCAAGGGCTCTGGCGAAGGCAGGGTTGAGTGAAGTTCTGGTTCACACCGGGCAGCATTACGACTGGGGAATGTCGGATGTTTTCTTCGAGCAAATGGAGATTCCGCATCCAGCCTATAACCTGGGCGTTGGCGGCGGCCTGCATGGCGCCATGACCGGCCAGCAGCTTGAAAAAATCGAAGAAATTCTTCTGATCGTGCGCCCGGATCGTGTGCTGGTCTATGGAGATACGAATTCGACACTTGCGGGGGCACTGGCGGCAGTCAAGTTACATATCCCCGTGGCACATGTCGAGGCCGGCTTGCGTTCATTCAATCGGAGAATGCCGGAAGAGGTGAACCGTATCCTGGTCGATCACAGTTCCACGCAGTTGTTCGCGCCGACCACGGTCGCGATGGACAATCTTGCACGGGAGGGCATCAGTGGGCCGCAAGTCAAGCTGGTCGGCGACGTAATGTATGACGCGATGCTGCACTACCGGGAGCGCTCCGTTCGGCCAGACTGGTTTGGAGATATGGTTGGCACGGCATCCGAGTTTGTCCTGTGCACCATCCATCGCGCCGAAAACACGGATACGCGCGAGCGTCTTGCTGGGATAATCGCCGGGCTTGGCACTTCGCAGTGGCCGGTGGTCCTGCCGCTGCATCCGCGCACGCGGCAGGCGATCAGTGAATACGGGATCGAAATCGCTGCTGCAATCAGGATCGTTCCACCCGTCGGCTATTTCGAAATGCTCTGGTTGCTGGCCAACTGCCGCGCTGTGGTCACGGATTCGGGTGGCGTGCAGAAAGAGGCCTATTTCAACCGCAAGCCCTGCATCACCCTGCGTGACGAAACGGAATGGGTGGAGCTGGTTGCGCAGAGCTACAACATGCTGGTGGGTGCCAACCGTGATGCCATTGCCGCCGCCATCGCAGCGACGCGATCAGACGTGCAATTCAGTACAGGTCTGTATGGCAGTGGCAACGCAGCGGACCTCATTGCACAGGAATTGACGTGAACGCACGGCCAAGGATTTGCCTCGTCACCTACAACTGGCCGCCACGCAATGCCATCGGCACGCAGCGTGCCTATGCATGGGCAAAATACTGGGCGCAGGCGGGTGCCGAGGTGGTGGTGTTGACGGCGGCCAAGCAGGCATACGACGCACCGCTGACGCTGGTGCTGCCGGAGCTTCCGGGGGTGCGGGTGGTGGAGGTGGGCCCGAAAGCCGCGCTGGCAAAACCCACCATGCATGGGGCGATTCTGCGGGCAATGAAGCGAGTCCGTGATTTCGGGAGCCGACACCTTGGGGTCGTTCTGGATGTGCGGGATCGTTGGGTGCGTGATGCCCAGCAGGTGTTGCCGTCGCTGCTGGAACAAGTGGACGTGGTGGCCAGCACGCACGGTCCACGAGGTGCGCACATGATCGCAGCCCGCATGAAAGCGGCAAAGCCCTCGCTGCACTGGATTGCGGATTATCGCGATTTGTGGAGCGAAAATCATCTGTTTGCTTTGGGGGTGGCGGCGAGGCACCGGGAGCGCGTGCTGGAATGCAAGACCATGCAGGCTGCGGATGCATTTACCACGGTGTCCGACGAGCTTGCGGATGCGTTGCGGCGGATGCACGGCCGCCGTGTCGAGGTAGTCCCCAACGGGTTCGACCCGGATGTGTTGGATACGATCAGGCCGTTGGTCAACGACAAGCCCGTGCTGGTCTATACGGGCAGGCTGTATCGCGATACGCGGGACCCGCGGCCTTTGTTTCAGGCATTGGCGGAACTGTCCGGGGAGGGGCGACTGCAGCCGGGTGCGTTGCGCGTTGACTTCTACGGCCCGCGCGATCCGTGGTTGGAAGACGCGATCAGTCAATTTGGGGTGGATAAGTGGGTTCGAATCTGCGGGCATGTGACATGGCAAGAAGCCCTGTCTGCACAGGCCGGCGCTTCCATGCTGCTGCTGCTCGAAGGTGCGAACGCCGAGGCGGCGGGCATGCTCACCGGAAAATTATTTGAATACCTCGCATTGCAGCGGCCGATTCTGAGCATCGGAAGCGCCGGTGATTCCGCCATCGCAAGAGTGTTGCGGGAAACGGGGTGCGGGATTGCGGTTGGCGGAAGTGTTGACCTGATGAAGCAGCAGTTGCAATTATTGCTTGCGGGCAATGATCACGATTGGTTTCGTCCGAATGACGCGGCGGTTTCGCGATTTTCAAGAAAATTGCAGGCACTGCAGGTGCTGGCGATGATCAAAGAGAGGGTCGCTAATGTCCGGTAGTTGTGCCTGCGAGGAGTTCGAATGAAGGTCCTGTTGAGCAAGCATGCCGTTGTCTCGATATGGGTGGCGATGGGTCTGGCGCTGGCTCCCGTATATTTATGGGAATCTGGCGGCATGCAGGTATCCCACGTGCTCCTGGCGGTTGGCTTCGTTGCCGTTCTGGCGCTGCGTGGGCTTCGGCTGGACCTGCCTGGCATTTTGTTGACCGTGCTGTCATTCATGATGGTGCTGCGGGATGGTTATACCGCTGTTTACTACGCATCCTTCGAGCTCGTGACTCCTGTGTTTTATGGAATATTTACATGGCTGGCGTTTGTCTCATTGAGGACGTGGCTCGATGATCCCAGGTCTGTGCGCTTCCTTTGGATGGGGTTGGTTGCGGCTGAATTGATTGCGGTGGCTGGCGTTTATTATTTCGGATACGGGGCAACCATCGGAAGCGATGGCGCGTGGAGGTCAGTTGGGACATTCAATAATCCGAATCAGCTTGGCTATTTTTCGGTTTGCATGTTGTCATTGGTGGGGTTGCTGTACTTGCGGGGCGTGATTGGGCGGTTGATGCTCGGGGGCATGCTTGCGGGTGTCGTCTTTCTCGCGATTGCCTCGCTATCGAAGGCGGCCATGCTGGCATGTGCGGCGGGGATCGTGGCTATCGCTTTTTCTCTGGGTTGGAAGCGATCGCGGGTTTTGATCGGATTGGTGATGGTTGGCGTCCTGACGGTGGTGCTGGTTTCACAGTACGATTCCGGAGCGCTTGGTGATTACAAGTTTGTGAAGCGATTACAGGATATGGGGACGCAGGATGATGACTCGATGGCCGAGCGCGGGTATTCGATTCTTATGGACGCGGGTGCTTCCGAATTCCTGGTTGGATTCGGGAGCCAGCGTGTAAAAAATATCGTCGGGCATGAAGTGCATAGTACGGTGGCAAGTTACTTTTCGAATTTCGGGTTCTTGGTTGGATTTCTGTTTGTAATTTTTTTGCTGATATGGGGTCGACGATTGTTTTACAGGGATGGTTTCGTAGGGGTCATGGTTGCAGCATTCCCGCCCATGTTGTACGGACTTACTCATAATGGCAGTCGGTTCACGATTTTCTGGGTTCTCTTGGCGCTGTCGTTATCGAAGCGTACGCATGGTGACAAAGGTTTGATAAGTCCTGCAGCTTGATTTTCGTGCGTTTGCGCATCGCGGATAAAAATGAATATTTTTCTGTTTCATACGAATGCGGATTACCTTATCGGACTTCGGCTGCCCTTGATGCGGGCGCTTGTTCAGCGTGGATGCCGGGTGTCTGCCTGGGCTCCAAAATTGTCGCAGTCACATTCCGACGAGTTACGCGGTTTCGGTATCGACGCTGCCAGTTATGCAATCGATGCCACCGGTCTCAATCCGTTTCGGGACGGCATGAATTTTTTCAGAATATGGTGGTTGTTGTTGCGGAAGCGTCCTGATGTGGTGTTGGCAAACAATGCCAAGCCAGTGATCTGGGTGACGCTTGCCGCCGCCCTTGCCGGTATTGAGCGCCGCCACTGCCTCGTCGGTGGCCTCGGCTACGCCTTCACGCCGGAGCCGGGTGCTGCCTCTTTTCGGCGTCGTTTGGTCAAGTTCGTGATGGGGCGGCTGTACAAAGCCGCGTTCGGAGCTGCCACTGCAGTGATCTTTCAGAACACGGATGACCGCGATGAGTTGGTGACCGCCGGAATTTGCCCGGCGACCAAGGCGCATGTGGTGTCCGGATCCGGGGTTGAAGTGGCGCACTACCGGCCTGCCGCTGCCCAGCCGGTGTCGCCGGTATTCGTGATGGTGGGCAGGCTGGTGGCCGACAAGGGGGTCAGGGAATATCTGCAGGCTGCCCGGATGGTCAAGCAGCAGCAGCCAGAAGCCCGCTTTCTGTTGGTCGGTCAGATCGATCCGAACCCCACCTCGTTGCGGACAGATGAACTGGCGGTGTATGTGGACGGCGGGATCGTGGAATGGCCGGGTGCGGTACGTGACGTCAGGCCATGGCTGGCGCAGGCGAACGTGTTCGTGCTGCCATCTTATCGCGAAGGCGTGCCGCGCAGCACGCTGGAAGCCATGGCCTGTGGTTTGGCGGTCGTGACCACCGATGCGCCGGGGTGCAGGGAAACCGTGGATGCCGGCCGCAATGGCATCCTCGTCCCCTTGCGGGACGCCGACCGCCTTGCCGATGCGATGCTGCAGCTTGCGCGCGATCCGGCACAGCGCGCCGCGATGGGCCGCTGCAGCCGCGAGTATGCCGAACGGCGGTTCGATACCCGGATCGTCAACGATGACATGGCGCGCATCATGGGCTTGTCGCCCGCCGATGCTGGATCGATGGAGGTGCTGACATGATCGTGGTGACAGGGGGGGCGGGTTTCGTCGGCACCCGGTTTTGCCAGCGACTGGTTGCGGCGGGGCTGCCGTTCCGCATCATCGACAAGGTGCCCAGTGCCACGTTCCCCGATGCTTTCACGCTGGCCGATGTGCGCGATCCGGCCGCGCTGCGGGCCGCCATCCCGCCCGGAACGAAGGCGATCGTGCATCTGGCAGCAGAGCATCGCGATGATGTCAGCCCACGTTCGCTGTACGACGATGTCAATGTGCAGGGAGCACGAAATTTATGCGCTGCTGCGGAACATGCCGGGGTGGAAACCATCATTTTCACGAGTTCCGTGGCCTGTTACGGTTTTGCCAAGTCGGAGACGGATGAGTCTGGCGCGATTCGTCCCTTCAACGATTACGGCAGGACCAAGGCCGAGGCGGAAGTGGTTTTCAGGGAATGGCAACAGCGCGGGCCGCAATCCCGTGCACTGATGATCGTGCGGCCGACCGTGATTTTCGGCGAGCGCAACCGTGGCAATGTCTACAACCTGCTCAACCAGATTGCCCGCGGGCGGTTTTTGATGGTGGGTGATGGCGGCAACTACAAATCGATGGCGTATGTGGAAAACGTGGCCGCGTTCCTCGAGTTCTGCCTCGCTTCGGAAGTGGGGGTGCGCGTCGTCAATTATGTTGACAAGCCGGACATGTCAATGAACGAGCTCGTTGGCCTTGTGTATTCCACACTGGACCGAAAGCCGGGCTTCGTGCAGCGTCTGCCGTATGTGGTCGGCTATTTGATCGGTGCCTCGTTTGATTGTTTGGCTGCGGTCACGGGACGGAAATTCCCCATCAGCCGGATTCGCGTCAAGAAATTTTGTGCGACTACCCGATTTGCCAGCGCAGCTGCGGCATCGGGGTTTACGCCTCCTTGTTCGCTTCATGAAGGGTTGCAGCGGACACTGGCGTTTGAATTCCTTGCCGAGCGGGCAGATGGCCCTGTCTTTTATTCGGAGTAATGTTCCATGACGTCCTTACACAACCCCAGTCCCGCTGCATTCATTCATGTGGAGGGGCAAGCATGAAGGTGCTGGTGACCGGCACCGCCGGCTTCATCGGGTCGCACGTGGCGCAGGTGCTGCTGGCGCGGGGCGACGAGGTGGTGGGACTCGACAACCTCAACGATTACTACGACGTCAGCCTCAAGCAGGCGCGGCTTGCTCGGCTGCTGGGCAAGCCGGGCTATACCCACATCGCTGCGGATCTGGCCGATCGCGTGGCGGTGGAGCAGGTCTTCACCACCCACAGGCCGCAGCGGGTGGTGAATCTGGCCGCGCAGGCGGGGGTGCGCTATGCGGCGGAGAACCCGCATGTGTACGTGCAGAGCAACGTCACTGGCTTCCTGCACATCCTGGAGGGATGCCGCCACCACGGCGTGCAGCATCTTGTATATGCGTCCACCAGTTCGGTGTACGGCGCGAACCGGGCGATGCCGTTTTCCGAGCATGCGCCGGCCGAGCATCCACTGACCCTGTACGCGGCCACCAAGAAGGCCAACGAGCAGATGGCGCACAGCTACGCGCATCTGTACGGCATTCCGTGCACGGGGCTGCGCTTCTTCACCGTGTATGGGCCATGGGGCCGGCCGGACATGGCGCTATTCCTGTTCACCCGCGCGATCCTGGAAGGCAAGCCGATCCGGGTGTTCAACCACGGCCACCACAAGCGCAGCTTCACCTATGTCGATGACATCGTGGAAGGCATCGTGCGTACGCTGGATCGGGTGCCGGGCAAGGACCCGGACTGGTCGGGCGAGCGCCCGGACCCGGCCACCAGCGGGGTGGCGCCTTACCGCCTCTACAACATCGGCAACGAGCAGCCGGTGGAGCTGCTGCACTACATCGAGGTGCTGGAGGACTGCCTGGGCCGCAAGGCGGTGATGGAGATGCTGCCGCTGCAGCCTGGCGACGTGCCCGACACCGAGGCCGACGTGTCCGACCTGATCGCCAACGTGGGCTATCGCCCCGTGGTGCCGGTGGAAGAAGGGGTGGCGAATTTCGTGCGCTGGTATCGCGGCTATTACGGCGAGTGAGCTCCGTCCAGCCAACCCTTGCCGATCCGACTGTGCGCTGGTGTGCAGATGCGCTGGCCGGTGAGGCATTGGAGCGCCTTGCCGAAGCGATTCCGGGGACTGTTGATGGTCTGTTGCAATGTGCGGAGAAGGAAGGCGTAACAGCCTTGCTGGCGCAGTGTCTGGCGATGGATGCCACTTTGCAGCCCGCCGCTTTGGTGCCCGTGACCGCGGCGCTTCGTGGGCACGCCAAGGCGCTGTCGATGCTGGAATTGTCGCGGCGCGCGCGCGCCAGGCATGTACTGGGTGTGTTGCAGGAAGCCGATATTCCCGTATTGGTTCTCAAGGGAATGGCCCTTGGATACTGGCTGTATCCCAGCCCCGTGCAACGTCCCGGGGTGGACGTGGATCTGCTTTTACCGGACGTTGCTGCAGCAGAGGTTGCCGTTGCTGCGCTTCTGGCGAATGGTTATCGCCTTGCTGACGGCGTCTGGCCAGCGCAATCTTCCGGCTTCGAGGCAACATTGCATTTCGCCTCTCGGCATGATCACGAGGTGGACTTGCATTGGCGCTTGCTCAACCATGCGCGCCTGGCACAGGGATTTGAATTTTCGGAATTGTTGGCCACGGCCGTGCCACTGCCTGCGCTGGCCACTGGCGCATGTGGTTTGGGGCGCGTGCATGCGTTGGCGCATGCCTTGCTGCATCGCGTGGCCAATGCATCATCCGGGCGACAGAACCGCTTGATTTGGCTGTATGACATCCACCTGCTCGCTCGTGCGTGTGTCGCCGCGGATTGGCGCGCATTTCTGGAGCTATGCAAGCAAAAGGCCATCACCCAGCCTTGTCTGGACGGGCTGGCAGCCTGTCACGCGGTATTGCACACGCCGTTGCCGGAAGACTTGCTTGCGACCCTGCATCAGCAGGGGGAAGCAGAGCACTGGCATATCGGTGCGCTCTCGCAGCGGGGCGCGCTGGATCGCGCGCATTGGGCGGCATTGCGGTGGCAGCAACGGTTGCCTTGGATGTGGCGCAAATTATTGCCGCCGCCTTCGTTCATGCGCTATCGCTACGGCGTGCAGGGGTGGCTTGGCTTGATGATCGCCTATGCCCGCCGCCTGTGGGTGGGTGCTTGCCGGGCCCTTGGCGGTTAGGCCCACTGCTGCTTAGCGTGCAATCAGGGCGAGAAGATCGCTTTCTACCTGCGGCAGCCAGTCATAGCGGCGCGGATAATCCAACTGGTAGCTGATGCCGCGTTGCGCCAAAGCTGCGACCTGGTGGAAATGCCGGCGCATGGTGTCTTTGTCGTGCACGTCCAGCAGGAAGGTGTGCTTGACCCACGCCAAGTGCGCTTGCTGGGGCGAGAGTGGGGTAATCGTGACGGACGATGCCGTGCCGTCGCCTAGAAAGAACGCATGCTGCATCGGCACCGGTTGCGTGCATAGCGGCAGCCAGTCCGCGGCGTGGAAGCGTTCCTTGGTGGTGTAACTCACGGCGGGCATCGGTATGGCCTCTACCGAAAGCAGCGCATCGCGACTGTCTTCCCAAAGCCGGATCGAAGGTTGGTTGGGAATGGCCATCAGAGCGCCGTCATCTTCGCGCAGTTCCAGCCCGTCATCGGTCAAAAGCGGATGACCACGTCGGGCCAGAAACGTGGCCAACGTGGACTTGCCGCGCCCGCTTTCGCCCAGAAAGGCGATTGCAGCGCCGTGCATTGACAAGGCACTCGCGTGGAAAACCGCGCGATGTTGCAGACTCAGGGCGGCTGGCAGTACTTGGTTCGCAAACAGGTGCTGGGCGGTGGGGGTATCGATGCCATCCACCGGATAGCCATCAATCATTCCACTGACGCGAACGATGAAATCGGCCATGCCGGGAAAGCGCATGCGATAGGCGTCGCCCACGCGATGCACCACGCACCACGGGCTGCCGTCCGGAAGTATCCATTGGTGCAGGGGCGCAGTGGTATCCACGGGCTGTGGCGCTGCGGCGTGCAGATGCAATTGGGGGCGGGGGAAAGTCTGCGTGGTCATGCGGGCTGGTTGTGACGGTTAGCGCGGAGTGCTGCCGGTGGATGTTGGGAATTCGTCATGCGCCAGCGTCGGTTCGCCCAGCGCAATGCCATCCAATGAGACCCAGGCATGCATGTCCGGCATTGCGCCTTGCCGGCGCACCCCCAGCTTGAGGGCTGGGGACAAGCCTTGGCGGCGCAATAATCCATACACCATCAAGGCTTGCCGCAGGCAGGTGGCATGCACCAGCCCGTGCCGACCTGCCAGCGCAGCCGCGCGGGCCAGTTGCTGCCCGTAGGCGATATCCGCAGCGGTGGGCGCGCGCAGTACGGTTGCGTGGCTCCAGCGATCCACCCAGGCGAGTGTGCGCCGGTAACCCAGTGCGCGCAGGCTGGCCGAGATCACCGGCAACCCAGCGCAGAACATCCAGAATTGACGGCGCATGTCAGGCGGCAATTGCCGCCATTGCCGCAGGCGTTGCGTCGGGTTCATTCCACCGTGATCAGGCCGACATCACGCAGCTGATCGATCAATGCACGCAGGTCTTGTTCGATACGCTCGGGTGGGGCATCAAATTCGGAACACAAGACACGACACACTTCGGAAAGCGATGATGTGTGCTCCAGTAACTGCCAAATTCGTGTGCCGACCTTGTTCAGACCGAAATAACGCTCGCCGGCAAGGTCCAGCAAGACCGCTTCACCACCGGAATCCTGAGCAAGCACATGCCCGGCAGGCTTGACGTGGATAGCAAATTCAGTGGTGGCTGAGGATGGTCTCATGTTGGGGCATACCAACGCACGCCAGGCTGAGGGCCTGGCGTGCGTTCGGGTTAAACGTGTTTGCTCGGCAACGGAGCCCCACCTTCCGGCTGACTGCCGCTACCGGCCAAGGTCAGGTCGGAAAGCGTGCCGAAGCAGACCAGCGCGGGGGCTTCGTACGGGCCCTGCGTCTGGGTGGATGACGTGGTGGGAATGGCGTCGTTCATGTCGGTGAGCCCCTGATGAATGCAATGGACGAAATAGTGTCTGGGAATCAGTAGAAATACAACAGTAACTTGGTAGAACCGTTGGCGACGGGGACAACGATAGTGCGGGAGCGTTGCAGCATTTTTCCACCAGCTGCCAGCAGGTAGTTGCCTGCCCAATCCTGTGCCTGGCCAGGATCGGCAAACGTGGCGCTGACCACGCAGCGGCGTCCACGACAGGATGACTGTGTGTCGGATGGCTGAGACCCGCTTGTGGACATGGCACCGAAAGCGGACTCCAGCCACTGACCTTGCTGGCTTTCCAGCCCGGGCAAGGAGGGCTCCTGCTGCATCAGCCGATTCATGTCAGCGGCGACCTTGGTCGGATTGCCACCGTTGCGCTGGGACAGGCGCTGCACCAGTTGCTCTGGCGTCAGCTTGGTGACCGCAAGGCCCCGCGCCATACTCGGGCTGATCACGGCAGTGGGATAGCCAGTGGCCGTGTCGTCGGACGAAGGTGCGTGTAAAAGTGACGATTCGTCCCGTAGCCGCTGGGTCGTTTCAATGGCGTCCAGCCTTGCGGACATGCGGAAATACAGTGCCGCATTTGCAGCCAAGGCCAGAACGACCGCAAGCACAAGCAAGCCAGACGAACGCGTTGGATTGCTCAGCATGCGAACGAAAATCCTTGTTTGTCGAAAGTCACGCGAAGCCGGGTGACAACACCCGGGCTTCGCTCCAGCAAGCCGCCAGACTGGTGAACCTGGATCAGACCGGGTTGAATGTCTGTTCTTCGTAAGTCAGCAGCCAGTCGTTCAGCTCGGTCTTGGGGGGCAGCTTGCAGCGAATATTTACAGGCGCGAGGAATCGAGTTCCGGGATCGGGTACGAAACTGACAACGCCTTGGGAAAGGCCATTAGGAAGGTTGACAGTTTTGGTAACCCCGGTTCCGTTGGGATCGCCAGCATAGCTGGTGGTCATGGTGCAGGTGATGGCGGTGTTGTCGCCACGAATTTCGGAGCGCCGCACCCAGAGCCATGAGCCCGTGACGACGCCACCACTGATTGCATCGGCAAAGGCATCAGTAATGAGGTTACAGACGACGTCAGCGGATACGGTGTCATTAATGTTTTTCAGGCGAGAGCCGTTTCGAAGCAGCTTCGAGTCATTATTCTGATCGACGCCATGGCAGCTGCCACCGGCATTCTGATAATACGATCGCGTGGCAGTTTGGGCGGTTGCCGGCGCTGTGTACATCAGCCCGCATGCCAATGCCAACGCGCCCAAGACTGTGGTTTTTGTCAAGCAATTTGAACTGCTCATGGATGTTCCCTTCGGTTGGATACGCCTGAATAGTGAGCATGGGTGCGCGGCATTGCCGAGCGATGGTAAGCGCGCACGCACGCAGCTTGAAGACTGCAGCCCGCTTTGGGGTAACTGTATAGAATCGCTGAGCCTGGGAGTCAAGCGGAATTCGCCGCAGCATCGGATTGCTACAGGTCGACGAGGGCGCGGATGCGGGGATTGGTGGGGATGTTCCAATGGGACGATGGGCCGGCGACGCGCGGGTTTGCACCCGGCCTGGCAGCAGGGATGGCCATGCGGCAGTGGCGTTCCCCCGATGCCAGCCTGACGCTGGCGGCGTGGGGCGATCCGCATCCAGCTTGCGAGATCGGCTGGCATGTCGATGACGTGGCCGGGTTGGTGGTGGTGGCCGATTGCACGCTGTACGACCGGGAGCGGCTGGCGGCGGCGTTGGGGGTGTCGCCTTGGACTGGCAGCTCGGCCGGGTTGCTGTTGCAGGCCTGGCTGCGCTGGGGCGATGCCATGCTGGAGCGGCTGGACGGAGATTTTGCGTTCGTCATCTGCGATCTGCGTGCGCGCAAGCTGGTGGCTGCGGTGGATCCGATGGGCATGCGTCCGTTGTTCTACCGGCATGAGCCGGGGCGCCGTTTCGCGTTTGCCACCTCGCAGGAGGTGCTGGCCGTGCAGGTGGGGCTGGACCCGCGCATCCCCGAGCAGCGCCTGCTGGAGCCGCTGTTCAATGCCGAGCAGCTGGCGCATTTTGAGCCTGAAATTCCCGGACTCCAGCGTCTTCAGGCGGCTCATGTTTGCAACGCGAATGCCGCAGGTTTGCATCTGGAACAGTGGTGGAGGCCGGGGGAGAGCAGACCTGGCCTGGCCGAAAGTGATGTGAATGGCTGGGTAGAAGGCCTGCATTGGCAGCTTTCGGAAGCCGTACGCAAGCGCCTGGCCGATGGGGTGAATGCCGGGCTGACCTTCAGCGGCGGGTTGGATTCGTCTGCCATCTTGGCGCTGGCGTGCGGCAGCGGGGCGCCGCAGCGGCTCACGGCGTATTCGGTACTGGATCGCGGCAATCCGGGGTGCCCGGAAACCCGGGCCATCGACCAGATGCTGGCAGCCACCGGCGCGGCGTCGGTGCGGATCGACGTGGTCGCCATGCAGGCTGAAGCGGCGCTGGCGCGCGCGGCCGTGGCGCGGGCGCCGCGCTTCGTGTCGGGTCGCAACGGGTTCCTGCCGCTGTTTGACCAGATGGCGTGCGAGAGTGGCGTGGACGTGATGATGAACGGCATCGATGCCGATGCGATGTTCCATTACGAAGGACTGGTGGAGCGCATGGTGCTGGACGGTCGGTATCGGGACATGTTGCGCGATGCGCGCAAGTTGGATCGCCTGGCCGGCGGTGCATGGATGGTGCCCGATCTGCGCCGTGCGCGGCTCACGGCGCGCTTGCCGTGGCCGTTGCGCGCGGGCATCCGCCGCGTGCGCGGCAGGTTGGGCGAGTCGGAATCGCTGCATGCCGCGTTGCTGCGTGATGATGCGGCAGCCCGGCTGGACTTGCGCGGACGCCTCCGCGCGCACCGCCGCCTGGTCAGCTCGCCTGCCCCGCCGGCGCGAACAGTGCCCTCCGCCGGGCTGGTCAATCCATACACACTGGACGGCATCGGCCGGTTCCAGCAGCGCTCGCGCCACTTCGGCGTGGAAATGCGCTGCCCGTTCCTGGATCGGGCACTGATTGATTTTTCGGCGTGGATTCCGCTGGAGCTGCGCATGCGCCATGGCCGGCTGAAGTGGATTTTGCGCAAGGCGATGAGCCCGCTGCTGCCGCATTCGGTGGCCTGGCGCGGCGACAAATTCCATCCCGGCTCGCATTTCGACCGGGTGATGCTGCAGCCGGTGCTGGAACAGGCGGTGCGCGATTTTCGCGGCAGCGGCCCGGCAATTGCGCCGTATGTCGATCGCGATCGCTTTTTGCAGGCAGCGGCGCGCTGGCAAGCCGGCGCCATCGAGGCCGTTTGGGAGTTGAAAATGCTGCTGTTGCTGGAACACTGGCTGCAGCACAACCGCGACAAGGTGGCGTGGGCATGTTGAGCAGGGCTGGCGGGCAATGACATTGCCTCGCGCAAGCGGATCGGGTTGGTGGCGGGCGTGGCTGCGTCCGCATGCGCCTGCGCTGTTGCTGGCGCTTGGGTTGATGCTGGCGCAGAGCACTGCCACCTTGGTGCAGCCGTGGTTGGGCGGGTTGTTGACCGACCGGCTGGTGCAGGCGCAGGGGTTTGTCGCGCTGCTGTGGGGCCTGTTCGGGCTGATTGCCGCACAGGCGCTGCTGGGCTATGCCACGGCGTTGCAGCTGCGCAAGGTGTCCGGGCGGCTGGTGGCCGATGCCGGGGCGTCCCTGTATGCCCATTTGCAGGCGCTGCCGCTGGCATGGCACCAGCAGCGCCAGCGTGGCGATGTGTTGGCGCTGCTGATCGGGGACATTCATCGGCTTGGCGATTATCTGACCGGCACGTTGGTGCCGCTGCTGCCGCTGGCGCTGACCTTCGCGGGTGCGCTGCTGATGATGTTGCATCTGGCGCCGGCCATCGCGCTGGCGGTGGCGTTGCTGGTGCCACTGCTGTTCGTGCTGTTGAAGCTGGTGGGGCGTCGATTGCGCCCGCTGGGACGGGCATCGATGCAGGCCTGGGCCGACCAGTCGGCGCTGGCCGGGCAAAACCTGGAGTTGCTGCCGGTCATCAAGGCGTTCGCCACCGATGCCACCGAGGCGCGCCGCTACCGCGACGGCGCGGAGCGGCTGTATGCCGCGGATTTCAAACAGGCGCGCTGGCAGGGAGCGATCCTGCCGCTGGTGCAGGTGGCGGGTGCGGCGGTGGTGCTGCTGCTGTTGGGCGTGGCTGGGCGCGACATCGTCGGCGGTGAGCTGCGGATCGGCCAGCTGGTCAGCCTGTTTTTGTACGGGCTGGTGTTGATCAATCCGGTCAGCCAGCTTGCCAATGTCTATGGCCTTACCCAGAGCGCGCGCGGCGCCATGCTGCGCTTGTCCGAGGCGCTGGCGGCGGCACCGGAGGCCGACGATGGGGCGCTGGACGTGCTTCCGCGCAACGGCGACCTGGAATTCGAGGGCGTGCATTTTTCCTATCCGGGACGTGCGCCGCTGTTCGCCGGCTTCAGTCTCGGCATCCGTGCCGGCGAGACGGTGGCGATTACCGGCCCCAACGGCGCCGGCAAGAGCACGCTGGCGCATCTGCTGCTGCGGCTGCTGGAGCCGCAGCAGGGTCGAATTACCGTCGGGGGCGCGGATTTGCGCGCGTTTCGGCTGACCGCGCTGCGCGAGCAGATCGGGCTGGTCTCGCAGCAGGTGATGTTGTTCAACGCATCGGTGCGGGAAAACATTGCCTATGGGCGCGCGTGCGCGAGCGACTTGGATATTGAACGCGCGGCCCGCGCGGCGCGTGCGCACGACTTCATCGCGGCGTTGCCGGAGGGCTATGCCACCCGCGTAGGCGACCAAGGGGTGAAACTGTCGGGTGGGCAGAAGCAGCGCATCGCGCTGGCGCGTGCGCTGCTGAAGGATCCGCCGATCCTGATCCTCGATGAGGCCACCGCCATGTTCGATCCCGCCGGCGAGTTGGAGTTCATCGCTGAATGCCACGAGGCATTGAAGGCGCGCACCGTGCTTCTGATCACCCATCGTCCCGCCAGCCTGGCGCTGGCGGACCGGGTGCTGCGGCTGGAACACGGCGACGTTCAGGAAATGCACGCCGTCAAGGGCGCAAAGTCGCCGGCAAGCCCTTAGAATCCTGCCCACAGGGTCTGGACTACAGGATTCGACAAGGATACGGATGTTGGTGAAACTCGACGGATTCGACTACGTAGCGGCGTTGCTGGCGCTGGCCATCACCTCGGCGGCGCTGTGGCTGTTGCAGCCGGTGGCGATGCGCCTGAACCTGCTGGATCATCCGCAGGGACGCAAGGATCACGCCCAGCCCACTGCAGTGACTGGTGGCATCGCGATCTTCATCGGGGTCGTGGCAGCATTCCAGGGTGTGCAGACCGGCTCGCCGCGGTTGCAGGCGTTCAGCATCGCGGCCTTGCTGGTGGTTGCGGTAGGGCTGTGGGACGACCTGCGCGATCTGCGCTGGTACTGGCGCATCGTGGCGCAGTCGGTGGCGGCGCTGGTGCTCATTTATTGGGGGGGCGTGCGGGTGGAGCAGATCGGCCCGGTGTTCGGGCTTGGGTCGCTGTCGCTGGGCTGGCTGGCGGTGCCGTTCACCGTGTTCGCCACGGTCGGCATCATCAACGCCATGAACATGGTGGATGGCGCCGACGGCATGGCTGGCCTGCTGGGACTGGCTGCGCTGGCGATGATGATGGCTGCGGCGATCTATGCCGGCAACGTGCAGCTGGCCGAGCGCTTGTCGGTGCTCTGCGGGGCGCTGACCGGTTTCCTGGCCTGGAACATGCGCCTGCCGTGGCGACCCCGGGCCAAGGTGTTTTTGGGCAATGCCGGCAGCGCGCTGCTGGGCTTGGTCATCGCCTGGGTGAGTTTTCGCCTGACCCAGCAACCGGGGCATCCGGTCAACCCGGTCCTGGCCCTCTGGCTGGTGCCGGTGCCGATGGCCGATTGCCTGGTGGTGAGCGCGCGGCGCTTGCGGCAGGGGCGGTCGCCTTTCGCGGCCGGGCGCGACCATGTCCACCACATCATGCAGGATGCCGGTTTCGGCCCCACCCGCGCAGCCTTGCACCTGACCTGGTTCAGCCTGCTCTGCGGGCTTGTCGTCGCGCTGGTGATCCGCACGCATCGGGTTCCGTATCCGCTGCTGTTGGCGGCGTTCGTGCTGCTGTGCGTGGGCTGGTATGCGCTGACCTGCAAGCGTGAGCGCGCGGTGGCGTTTTTCCGCCGCCTGCGTTGCGCCCGGCCAGCATCCATGGTGGTCGAGGAGCCGACAACGCCCTAGTGGCGGGGCGGCGCGTGCTGGTTGTGCGCTGGCCGGGGATGCCGACAGGCCGCAGCACGCGGCGCATGCCTGTTGCGGCTATTCCAGCTGGCTGCGCGCGTAGGCGGCGTCCAGCGCTTCCATCGCATCCAGCGGTTTGCACTGGGATGCTTTTTCATAGGCATCGGCAGCCGCATCTTCGTTGCGGGCTTCGTCCAGCAACAGCAGGACATTGCCGTGTTCGATGTGGGCAATCGGTGATGCCGGGGTCAGCTTCAGTGCCTCGCGGATGTGCTTGTCGGCTTCGCCGGCCTTGGCGCCGTAGGTCAAGCCGCCAATCATCGCGCCGATCTTGTTGATGATCTCGGCGTGGTACACCGCCAGTGCGGTATGCGCCTCGGCGTGCTTGGGCGCCAGTTTCAAGGTGGTGTCCAGCGCGCTGCGGACCTTGCCGGCAATGCCCATTTTCAGTGCCTTGGCAATCGACAGCCCCTGGCTGTAGCGGCCCAGCGCAAAGGCGTGGCGGTAATGGCTGTTGGCTTCCCCCGGCAATGCCTGCATGGCGGCTTCGGCCAGCGCGGCGGCCCGCTCGAAGCGTTTCAGTTTTTCGTCATCGTCATCGACCAGATAGGTGGCGTGAATGCCGATGGCCTTGACCGCCACCGAGGCACCGACGGCGCCAAGCGCTTCGCCGGCGTCGAATGCGCTCTTGAAGTCGCCGCGATGGAAGGCGCGCCAGGCATCCTGCAGCGCGCCCGCAAGCGTCTCGGCATCAAGCCTGGGTGCCGACTTGCCGGCGGCCTTCAGCAATGCGGCGGCGTGTTTGGCATCGGGAAAGGGCTCGCAGTCGCCGGCATGCAGCTTGGGCCATGCCTTCTTCAGCGCATCGCCTGCGTAGGCGAAGGCCTTGGCGTCGTGCGGGTAGGCGGCCCAGGTCGAGGCGGCGGATTTTTTGACGGCCATGCAGATCACCCGAGATTGATGCAGAAGGCCAGCATCCCGCCATGCGCGTGATCTGGCAAGAGCCGGCGCTAGTGTGATTGCTCAAGCCGGACGCCGCACGCTGGCGCACAGCGCATCCAGGAAAAATGGCCATGGCCAAGCCCCGCCAGTCCAAACCGAACGCCTGCAAGCGCGCGCTGGATCCCACGCCGCGTCACCTGTGGCTGGCCGTGCTGGGTGTATTGGCCGCCGCCCGCCGGCGGCTGCTGCGCGGGCGATAGGACGCGGTTTGCTTGGTCTCGACGCCTGTCAGTCGAGGTAGGCGCGGGTGAGGGTGTTGAGGTGCACGCGCTCGGCGTCGCGCAGGAACGGCGCGATCAGCATCATCACCTGCACGATGCCATCGCGGATCGAGGCGCGTTCGTCCTTGTCGCCACGGGCCGAGGCGTAGTTCATCCAGAACGTGGCGATCACCAGGATATTGGTGGCCGCAGCGTCCACCTCGCTGGCGGAGGCGCGCATCACCCCGGCCTGCACCAATCCGCGCATCACCGTGTGCGCCTGTTCGTCGGCGCGCTTGAGGATGCGCGCGAAGCGCATGCGCAGGCGACGGTTGCGGCTGAGGATGTCCACCAGGTCGCGATACAGGAAACGGAAATCCCAGATGCACTCGAACACCAGGTGCAGTTGCAGCCAGACGTCTTCCAGCCCCGGCAGGCGGCCTTCCGGCGCGGCCAGCGCAGCATCCATGCGCTGCTCGTAGCCGGCGAACAGCTGTTCGATGATGTCGTCCTTGTTGCGGAAGTGGTAGTACAGGTTGCCGGGGCTGATTTCCAGCTCGTCGGCGATGTGGTTGGTGGTGACATTCGGCTCGCCCTGTGCGTTGAACATCATGAGCGAAGCATCGAGGATGCGCTGCCGGGTCTGGCGGGCCATGGCGGTTGCCGCTCAGGCGCCGAGTTTCTTGACCAGGTCGATGTAGTGCTGCATCGCCTGCGTTTGCGCGGTGCCCTTGAGCTTCGCCCAGGCTTCGTATTTCGCGGTGCCGACGAAGTCGAAGAAGCCCGGCTTGGGGCCGCTGACGTCGCCTTCGGAGCCTTGCTTGTAAAGCGCGTACAGGCGCAACAGGGTGTCATTGTCGGGGCGCTGGGCCAGTGAATGCACATCCTTGCCGGCTTGTTCGAACAGGGCTTTCAGGTCGGACACGGGCAATCCCCTTGCTATGAGGCAGTCATCTCACCATGCGCTTCCGTGGGGGTCAATACGGCAGGGAATTGTGGTGTGCTTCGGGCTCTGGCAACGTAGCGCCCTGGGGCGCACGATGCGCGGGTCTGGTCTGGAGAGGTATGCAATGAGCTATTTCGTCACGGGTGGCACGGGGTTCATTGGCCGCTTCCTCATCGACAACCTGCTCAAGCGCAAGGGCACGGTGCATGTGCTGGTGCGCAAGACGTCGAAAAAGAAATTCGACGCCTTGGTCAAGGCGCGCGGTTGGGATCCGGGGCGCGTGGTCGCGGTGATGGGCGACATGACTGCGTCCGACTGCGGGCTGGGCGCCGTGCAACTGCGCGCGCTTGCGGGCAAGGTCCAGCATTTTTTCCATCTGGCCGCGATCTACGACTTGGCGGCCAGCGCCGAAAGCCAGCAGGAAGCCAATATCGGAGGCACGCGCCATGCCTTGGATCTGGCTGCCGCGTTGAAGGTGAAGTGCTTCCATCACGCCAGTTCGATTGCCGCCGCGGGGATGTATCCGGGTGTGTTCCGCGAAGACATGTTCGACGAAGCGGAGGGCCTGGATGATCCCTATCTGCGCACCAAACACGAGTCCGAAGGGTTGGTGCGCGCGGAGAAACGGGTCAAGTGGCGGATCTACCGCCCCGGCATGGTGGTGGGCCATTCCAGGACCGGCGAAATCGACAAGATCGATGGGCCTTACTACTTCTTCACCTTCCTCAAGAAGCTGCGGCAGATGCTGCCGCCGTGGATGCCGACGCTGGGTATCGAAGGCGGGCGCATCAACATCGTGCCGGTGGATTTCGTGGCCGATGCGATGGATCACATCGCGCACAAGCCCAAGCTGGATGGCCATTGCTTCCACCTCACCGATCCCGAGCCGATGCGCGTGGGCGAGGTGCTCAACACGTTTGCGCGCGCCGGGCATGCGCCGGAAATGACGCTGCGGCTGGACGCGCGCATGTTCGCCTTCGTCCCCGGCAGCGTGCGCATGGCGGTGGGCAGCCTGCCGCCGGTCAAGCGCTTCGTGGGCATGCTGTTGCGCGATTTCCGGATCCCGAAGGGGGTGCTGAAGTTCATCGTGTATCCCACCCGGTTCGACAATCGCGAAGCCGAGCGCGCCCTGAAAGGCAGCGGCATCGCGGTGCCGCGTCTGGACGACTATGCGTGGCGGCTGTGGGATTACTGGGAGCGCCATCTGGATCCGGACTTGTTCGTGGACCACAGCCTGAAAGGCAAGGTCAAGGGCAAGGTGGTGGTGATCACCGGCGGTTCCTCGGGGATTGGTTTGGCCACCGCGCAGCGCGTGGCCGAGGCAGGGGGCACCACGATTCTCATCGCGCGTGGCGAGGAAGAGTTGTTCAAGGCGCGCGATGCGATGAAGAAAGCCGGCGGCAAGGTGTTTGCGTACACCGCCGACCTGGCCGACCTGGCCGATTGCGATCGCTTGATCGCCACGATCCTCAAGGAGCACGGTCACGTTGATGTGTTGATCAACAATGCCGGTCGCTCGATTCGTCGCTCGATCGAGCTCAGCTACGATCGTTTCCACGACTTCGAACGCACCATGCAGCTGAACTACTTCGGCAGCCTGCGCCTGATCATGGGCTTCATGCCGGGCATGGTGGAACGCCGGCGTGGCCACATCATCAACATCAGTTCGATCGGCGTGCTGGCGAATTCGCCGCGGTTCTCGGCCTACGTGGCCAGCAAGGCGGCGCTGGACGCGTTCAGCCGCTGCGCGCAGGGCGAGCTGTCCGGCAAGGGCATCAGCTTCACCACCATCAACATGCCGCTGGTGAAGACGCCGATGATCGCGCCCACCAAGATGTACGACAGCGTGCCGACCCTGACGCCAGACGAAGCCGCCGATCTGGTGGTGAAGGGCATCATCGAGAAGCCAAGCAGGATCGCGACGCGGCTGGGCATCTTCGCGGCGTTGATCAATGCGGTGGCGCCGAAGGCCTACGAGGTGGTGATGAGTACCGCGTTCGAGCTGTTCCCTGATTCAGCGGCGGCCAAGGGCGACAGGAATGCGCTACGCGATGAGACCCCCAGCCAGGAGCAGATCGCGTTTGCCGCGCTGATGCGCGGCGTGCATTGGTAGCGCTGCGGCAAGGGAATGCGCGCAACAGGCATCTTCGCGCCCGCGCAGATGCCGCGGGCTTGGCCTTGGCGCAACGGATGGCCGCTTGCGCCAATGGCGCGCACGGCTTGGCGCCAAGTTCAGAAGATCAGTACGTGCGGCACTGCTTGAAGCGAACCGGCTTGCTGCTGCCGGCAGGTGGCTGCAGTTGCACGCGCGAGGACGCCAGTTCCGGGTAGCGTTCCAGCAGCGGGCACAGTTCGTTGATGGGGTCGGCGTCTTCCGAGCTCAGATAGACCAGCAGCGTGGATTGCGTGGACCAGATCGCGCGGCTCACGCCGAACAGCGTGGCGATGGCGTTGGCGGTTTCCCGGCGGCGCTGTTCCAGTGCCGCCGGGTCGGTGGGGATGATGCTGTCCGGGTCGGCCTTGGCGGCGCTGGGCTTGCTTGTGGCGCTTGCGGCCTTGGGCGACGGCGGCGGCATGTCGGCCGTGTCGTTGACTGGAACCAAGCTGGTGGCCAGCATCCATGCCAGGAATCCCGCTACGGCGGCGCCGCCCCAAGCCAGTGCCAGCCGCTTTGATTCGATGCGCGCCGTTTCCGGTGCTTGCGACGCTGCTTCGCCAGCGGGATAGGCAACGTAGGGACGCACTTCCGGCCACAGCGACTCGCCGTCAATCAGCTCGATTCCTTGCTGCTGGGCGATGCGCGCGGCTTCCTCGTCGAAGCGCCCGGGGGTCACCACGATGACGCGCTCGGTGCCGCGCAGGGTGGCCGATTTTGCCAAACCCAGCAGTGCCGCCGCGCCAACCACCGACGCACTGCCGTACTTGCACGACAGCAGGGTCAATTCGCCGTCGCGCTCCAGCAGGATGTCGCTGCCGTCGGTGGGGATGCCGTCGGAGGGCAGGCCGTCCTCCACCACCGGGTGGAAGCCGCGGCCATGCATGGCTTGCAGGACCAGCTTGGCGAAATCCCGCCAGCGCAGCTTGCTGAGTTGCTCGGCGCTGCGGGCGCGCATTTCAGCAGGCTGCCGCGCTGCGTGGCTCTGGCGCAGCCAATGCGTCAGGCCCAGCCCAAGCAGGACGAATACGAACAGGGCGATCAGGACAGGGAGCATGCGATGAGTCGGTGTTGGACGCGAAGGGCGCAACTATACCGGCTGATACGTCGATACACGCGCAAGCAGGCCACCGTGCGTGCAGGAATGCCCGCCAGCCCGGCGGATCACTGGGGAGGGAGCGCGAAGCGGCTCGGGCTGGCGGGGCTTGGAACGTCTGCTGCCAGGATCAGGCGATGTCGGCTGCAGGCTTGGTTTCGGTGGCCGTGGCTTCGACAGGCTTGGCGGCACGCTTGACCGGCTTGCGCACGGGCTTGGCCGGCTTGGCTGCGACGGGCTTGGCTGCGACGGGCTTGGCTGCGACGGGCTTGGCGACTTTGGCGGGCTTGGCCGGCTTGGCAACCTTGCTGGCCGCCTTGCGCGCAGGCTTGGCCACCTTCGGCGCCGGCTTGGCTGCCTTGGGTGCGGCGTTTGCGGGCTTCGTCGCTTTCGTCGCTTTCTTTGCCTTTGTCGCCTTTGTCGCCTTCGGCGCTGCGCCATCGGAGTTGCGCAACACGCTGATCAGGCGCTCGACGCGCTGGGTCAGCGCGCTGAGATCGTCGCGGCCGGGGACGCCCAGCTTGGTCAGCGCACGCTGCACGCGATCTTCAAACACTTTTTCCAGCTTGTCCCACGTATCGGCAGCGCGTTCGCGTGCCTGGCCCACCTGGCCTTCCATCGCGTCGCGCACCACGCCCGCACGGCTGCCGGCGAACTTGCGCGCGGTCTGCTCCAGCGACAGGCCATCGCGGACCAGCGTTTCGAACAGCTTGCTGCCTTCCGACTGCGCGCGATTGAATGCGCCCATGCCGGCCAGCCAGATCTGCTGCGCGGATTCGCTGATCGACTTGGCCGAAAGCGTTGCCTGCGGCTTTGCGCGACCTGCGGTCTTGCGTGCGCCGGGCTTGCTGGCAGGCTTGGCGGTGGTCTTCTTGATCGCGGACTTCTTGAGCTTGGCCATGCTGGTTTCCCCGCGCCGCAACGACGCATGATTGAAGTGGATTGACGTGAGAATGGTGGCGATGTCTAGAGCATTCACACCATCGGCCGGCCCAGCCGATGCTCGATGTCGTCCAGTGCCCGCGCCAGCTGCGCGGTGGTGTGGGTGCTGCGCGCCGATTTGGGCAGATGCGCGATGATCGAGCGCGGGCGATCGGCGATCACGTCGTCGCGCAGGGTGATGCCATGCCGCGCCAGCACGGGTTCAAGCACGCTGCGGCGCTTGCGCAGGTCATCCAGCGTGTTGCGGTAGCCCAACTGGGTGACCCGGCGACGCGCGGAGAAGCTGAAAATGTTGGTGTAGAACAGCTCGCGGTTGGTCGCATTGGGTTCGAAGACCACCTGGTCGATGTCCGGGTACTGCTGCGGATAGCGCGCCAACCCCACCTGCATGCGCGACTGCAACATGGTGCGCAGTGTTTGCGAGAGGACGCCGGGCAGGCCGCCTTCGGTGATCCTGCGGTCGTTGTAGCGATGCGTCTGCGACTGTTCCTGACTGTCGTCGCCGGGGTTGAACGGCACCAGCGGGTTGATGCCCAGCATCAGGTCGATGTCGCGGTCCAGTACCACCGAGGCGTGCATGGTGCGGCGCAGGGCGCCATCGACGAAGTGCCTGCCGCGCAGTTCCACCGGGGGATACAGGCCGGGCAGGGCGGCACTGGCCTGCACCGCCCGCGAGATCGGCACGTCATCCCAGCCGGTATCGCCGAAGCGCACGGCCTCGCCACTGTCCAGATCCACGCCGATCACGAACAGCGGGCGTTCCAGTTGGCGAAAATCGTTGCTGCGCCCGCGCCGGCTGAAGACATCGCGAAGGAATCGCTCCACCGGCGCGTTGTCGAACAGGCCGGTGGGTACCAGGCTGCCTGCGCGATTCACCACATCCGACCAACGCGAGTCGCCGCGCCCCGACCACAGGTCGCGCGCCAGCTGCGCGGCCAGTCGCGGTGCCGCAGCGGCGCGGCGCAGGTATTCGCCCAGTGCCGGGCGCAGGAATGTCTCGGGGCGGAATTGCACGTCGTTGCTGTCGCCGGTGATGAAAATGCGGCACAGCTCGGCGGTGTCCATGCGGTTGGCAAGGCCGGCGGCGAAGAAGGCGCCCGAGCTGACCCCCACGTAGCAATCCAGGCGGCTGAGGTCGAGGCCATCGCAGGCCTCGTCGAGCGCGCGCAGTGCGCCAAGCTCATACATCGCACCGACCGGCCCGCCGCCGGCGATTGCCAGCCCGATGCGCGGCTGGCCCGGTCGGGCCGATGGGTTGCGTGCGGTGTGCAGTGACAGCATGCGGGGCTCCGGGACGGCGTGCGCCGAGTGTAGCGAAGCGAACTGGAGTATTGCGTCAATGTGCCGCCAACCGCGACACTGGTCACATGCCCACGCGGCCCGATCTCCATGCGCAGCTTGCGCGCCGGTTGAGCGTTCACCAGCGACTGTTTGATCCGCGGATCGAACCGCGCAATCGCCTGCGTTGGCTGAAGCGGCTGCAGTCCTGGCAAGTGCAGCGGCTGCAGCGCAGTTTTGCCTCCTTCCTGCAAGACCCGGCGCGGC
Source organism: Thermomonas paludicola (assembly GCF_024498955.1). Taxonomy (GTDB): domain Bacteria; phylum Pseudomonadota; class Gammaproteobacteria; order Xanthomonadales; family Xanthomonadaceae; genus Thermomonas; species Thermomonas paludicola. Next base: position 1,196,393 of record NZ_CP093311.1, read on the forward strand.
GTTCGGCGGCGCGTTTTTTCCTGACTGATGTCTATGGCGACCAGGATTTTCGCCAGCGTGACGCCGATATCGTGCGAGTCATCCCGCGGATGCAGCGGTTGTTGCCGGCGCCGCTGCTGGGCACGCTGGCCAGCGGCATCGAGCTGGCGGCGCTGAGCCACGCGTTTGACCTGCGCATGGCGCAGGCGCTGCAACTGCTGGCAACGCCGGAGGCAAGCCTGGATACCGCGCTGTATGCGCAGGCCTATCGCAGGGTGGGGCATCCCCGCCTGCGGGCGCGCCAGATCGCGCTGATCGGCGAGGTGGGGCAGGGCCTGGCTGCGGCGCTGCGGGTGCCGGGCGTGGGCAGCTTGCTCAAGCTGTCGCGGCTGCCGGCGCGAGCGGCGGGGCTGGGCGAATTGCAGTCGTTTCTGGAGCGCGGGTTTGCCGCGTTCGCGGAACTGGACGACGCCAGCGCCTTTCTGGACGAAATCCGTCGCAACGAGTCCACGGTGATGCGGCGCTTGTTCGCCGATGCGCCGGATCCATTCGGGGTTGGGGACGCCCCGCGCGCGCAGGGCCGGGCCTGATCGCGACGCTCAGCGCGCGCCGAACAGCAGCAGCGCCGACAGCGCGGCTGCCAGCAGCAACGCGCTCACCAGCAGCCACGGCACGCGCTGGGCCCAGCCGCGATGCGGTGGCGTGGGCGGCGCGTCGGCGTACGCATGCTGTGGCCCGGTACGCGGGCAAGGCGGAAGCGCAAGTGAGGCGGGCGGGCCTTCCAATACGAAGCGATGCTGCACCCCAAAGGTGAGCTGGTCGCCGCCATGCAGCACGCCCTGGCGCTGCGGCAGGCCATTCACCAGCACGTCGGCGTTGGCATGACGCAGCACCGCCTGGCCATTGGCAACCTCGATCAATGCGTGCTCTGCGGCTATCCCCTGGCCTTCGATGTGCAGGTCGGCGTTTGTGGCACTGCCAATCCGGCGCGGCACCTCCAGGCTCATGCTGCGGCCGTGATGGGGCCCGCCGACGCCGCGCAGCACCAGCCGCAGGCTGCCGGCCGGGTCGCGCGCGGACGCGGCCGGCAGCGCCGGGCGCTCGCCACTGGCGGTGAGCAGCAACTCGCTGCCTTCGACGTGGATGCGGTCGCCCGCGCGCAGCAGCGCCACCTGCAAGACCGGGCGGCCGTTGACGTGCACGCCGCGCAGGCCCTCGGCGACGGTCATCCAGATGCCGCGGCGGTCATTGCACAACTGCAGCAGCCAGGGTGCATCGGCCGGCACCAATCCCAATCCGTCAGGCCGCCGCCCCAGCGCGTGCACGCCGGTGTCCAGAGGCAATTCGGGTCGGGATTCGTCGCAGAAGCGCAAAGACAGATCGTTCATCGCCGTGCAATCTAGCATGCGCAAGGCGCTTTGCAGGTTGTTCGCCGGCGGCTGCAGGCGGCAGAATGCAGTACCGTCCACTACCGCCCCATTTCCATGTCCCGCATCGATATCCGGCATCCGCATTCCCTGCCCAAGGCACAGGCCCGCAAGGCGGTGGACGACGTCGCCAGGAAGCTGGAAGAACGCTTCCAGCTCGACTGCGGCTGGGAGGGCGACATCCTGAATTTCTCGCGCTCCGGCATCGATGGCCATATCGCGCTGAGTGACGATGATCTGCACGTCTCGGCCAAGCTGGGCTTCCTGGCGGCGATGTTCAAGGAACCCATCGAGGCCGAGATCCGGCGCGTGCTGAAAGAGAAGTTCTGAGGCGTCAAACCGCTTCTGCCGTGATGCCAATGGGTCATGGAAAGTTTCTGCGGAAACCGCAAACGCAACCGTGTTGCGCTGCGGCATACTGCGGGAATCCTTCCTTGGAGTCGTCCGATGACGCGTGCCTACAACTTCAGCCCAGGCCCCGCGATGTTGCCGGAGCCGGTGTTGCGTCAGGCGCAGGCCGAGATGCTGGAGTTTCGCGACACCGGCGCTTCCATTCTGGAAATCAGCCATCGCGGCGCGGATTTCCTGGACGTCGCGCGGCAGGCCGAAGCCGATTTGCGCACGTTGCTGTCAATTCCCGACGACTACGCCGTGATCTTCGCGTCGGGCGGCGCCACCACGGTGCAGGCGCTGCTGCCGCTGAACTTCGCCGCGCCTGGCCAGGCCTGCGACTACGTGGTCAGCGGCCACTGGGGCAAGACCGCGATCAGGCAGGCGGCGCATTGCGTGGAGGCGCGCGTTGCGGCCAGCAGTGAAGTCGGCGGGTTTCGCGACGTGCCGCCCCGTTCGGACTGGCAGCTTTCGCCGGATGCCGCCTATGTGCACGTGACTGCCAACGAGACCATCCACGGCGTGGAGCTGCGCGATATCCCGCAGGTCGGTGGCGTGCCGCTGATAGCCGACTTCAGTTCGTCCATCGCGTCGGAGCCGCTGGATATTTCCCGCTTTGCCGCGGTCTATGCCGGCGCGCAGAAAAACCTCGGCCCGGTGGGCATTACCGTGCTGATCGTGCGACGTGAGCTGCTGCAGCGCACTGGCCAGCCGCGTGCGCCGATTTTCGACTATGGCGCCCAGGCCAAGGCCGACTCGATGCTCAACACGCCGCCCAGCTGGAACTGGTACCTGCTGGGCCTGACCGTGCGCTGGATGCTGGACGAGGGTGGCGTGGCCGAATTCGGTCGCCGTAGCGCGCGCAAGGCGGCGCTGTTGTATGCCGCCATCGATGGTTCCGGGGGCTTCTACCGCAACGAGGTGGCGCCGGCCGCGCGCTCGCGCATGAACGTGCCGTTTTTCCTGCACGACCCGGCGCTGGACGCGGCGTTCCTCGCCCAGGCCAGACAGGCGGGTTTGGTGGCGCTGAAGGGCCACCGCGTGTTGGGCGGCATGCGTGCGTCGCTGTACAACGCGATGCCCGAAGCCGGCGTGCAGGCATTGGCCGAGTTCATGCGGGAGTTCCAGCGCAGCCATGGCTAGGAAAACCGGCAAGACGACGGACAAGCAGCAGCCTTCCGGCAAGCCCGACCTGGCCGCAGTCCGCGCGCAAATCGACGGCATCGACCAGCAGATCCAGACCTTGATCGCCGAGCGCGCCAACTGGGCGCATCAGGTCGGCAAGGCGAAGGGCAAGCTGGCGGCGGCGGTGGACTATTACCGCCCCGAGCGCGAAGCGCAGGTGCTGCGGCGGGTGGTGGATCGCAATGACGGCCCGCTGTCCAATGAAGAGCTGGTGCGCCTGTTCCGCGAAATCATGTCGGCCTGCCTGGCCCAGCAGGAGCCGCTGAAAATCGGTTACCTGGGGCCGGAGGGCACCTTCAGCCAGCAGGCGGTGTTCAAGCATTTTGGCCACTCCGCGCTTGGCCTGTCGCTGGCCAGCATCGAAGAGGTATTCGAGGATGTGGCTGCCGGCAATGCCGACTTTGGCGTGGTGCCGGTGGAGAATTCCGGGCAGGGCACCATCCAGGTCACGCTGGATCTGTTCCTGACCTCGCCGCTGCGCATTTGCGGCGAGGTGGAGCTGCGCGTGCACCAGCATTTGCTGTCGCGTGGTGGCCGGATCGAGGACGTGCAACGGGTGTTCGGCCATCCGCAGGCGCTGGCGCAGTGCAGTGGCTGGTTGCGCAAGAACCTGCCGGCGGTCGAGAAGGTCCCGGTGTCCAGCAATGCCGAAGGTGCACGGCGTGCGCGCAGTTCGGACGATGCAGCCGCCATCGCCGGCGAGACCGCAGCCCTGGTCTATGGCCTGAAGCGCATCGCCGGGCCGATCGAGGACCGCAGCGACAACACCACCCGCTTCCTGGTCATCGGCCGGCAGCCGTTTCCGCCATCCGGCAACGACCGCACCTCGCTGCTGGTATTCATCCGCGACCGTCCCGGCGCGCTGTATGGCGTGCTGGAGCCGCTGGCGCGGCGCGGCATCAGCATGAACCGGATCGAGTCGCGGCCTGAACATGGCCATAAGTGGCAATACGCGTTCTTCATCGACGTGGCCGGTCATTGCGACGAATCGCCGCTGAAAGATGCGCTGGACGAGATTGCCGGGCAAGGTGATGCAGTGCGCGTGCTGGGCTCCTATCCGGTGGCGATTGCATGATCGATTTCGGGGCATTGGCGCAGTCGGGAATTCGCGCGCTGCGCGCTTACGACCCGGGCCATGATCTGGTGGCGCTGCGCTGTCACGCGGATCGTGCGCTGCTGGAACTGGGCTCCAACGAGAATTCCCGCGGCGCCAGCCCGCGCGCACGGCAGGCGATCGTGGATGCGCTGGGCAGCATGCACGTGTATCCCGATCCGTTGGGCGGCGAGCTCAAGCGTGCGTTGGCTGGCGCCCACGGCATTGATGCGTCCAGCATCCTGCTGGGCAATGGCTCGCACGAGTTGTTGATGCAGTTCGCGCAGGTGTTCTCGGGCGCTGGCGATGAGGTGGTGGTCTCGCAGTATGGGTTTGCCGTGTATGCGCTGGCGGCGCAGGCGGCGGGTGCAACGCTGCGGCGCGCGCCCGCGCTGCCGCGCGACCATGCCGCGCCGCGCGGGCATGACCTGGATGCCTTGCGCGCTGCCATCGGCCCGCGCACGCGGCTGGTGTATCTGGCCAACCCCAACAACCCCACCGGCACCTGGTACGCCGGCGCGGCGTTCACGGCCTTCCTGGCAAGCGTGCCGGAGCACGTCCTGGTGGTGGTCGATGAAGCCTATGCGGAATTCGTCGATGCACCGGAGTACGCCAGCGCATTGCCGCTGTTGGCGCGGCATCCCAACTTGGTGGTCACCCGCACCTTCAGCAAGGCCTACGCCTTGGCCGGGCTGCGGGTGGGCTATGCGGTCGCGCATCCGCAGTTGATCGCGGTGATGGAGCGCGTGCGCGAGAGTTTCAACGTCAATGCGTTGGGACTGGCTGCTGCGCAAGCGGCGCTGGCCGACAGCGACCACCTGCGGGCGTCGGTGGCAGCCAACCGCGAGCAGCGCGGGGCATTGGCGTCCGCGCTGCGCCAACGCGGCCTTGCCGTGTCGCCGTCGCAGGCCAATTTCCTGCTGGTCGACTTTGGCGATGACACCGCGCGCGTCGAGGCGGCGCTGGTGGCGCAGGGCGTCATCCTGCGGCCGATGGGCGGCTACGGGCTGGGTGATTGCCTGCGCATCACGGTGGGCACCGGCGCGGAAAACGCACGCCTGCTGGCGGCGCTGGACGAGGTGATGGCATGAGCACGCTGGATTGGCGCGCGCGCGCGGGCACGCCGCTGCGCGGCACGTTGTCGATGCCGGGCGACAAATCGGTGTCACATCGTGCGGTGATGTTTGCCGCGCTGGCCGACGGCGTGTCGCAGATCGACGGCTTCCTGGAAGGCGAGGACACCCGCGCCACCGCGGCGATTTTTGCGCAACTTGGCGTGCGCATCGAAACACCCTCGCCCTCGCGGCGGGTCGTGCACGGCGTGGGCATCGACGGCCTGCGGGCGCCGGACGGACCGCTGGACTGCGGCAATGCCGGCACCGGCATGCGCCTGCTGGCGGGCCTGCTGGCGGCGCAGCGCTTCGACAGCGTGCTGGTGGGTGACGCCTCGCTGAGCCGGCGGCCGATGCGGCGGGTGACCGTGCCGCTGGTGGCGATGGGCGCGCGCATCGAGACCGGGCAGGGCGGCGTGCCGCCGCTGCGCATCCACGGCGGGCAGTCCCTTGTCGGCATCGAGCACACGCTGGAGGTCGCCAGCGCGCAAGTGAAATCCGCGCTGCTGCTGGCGGGTTTGTACGCGCACGGCGAGACCGTGGTGCGCGAGCCGCACCCCACCCGCGACTACACCGAACGCATGCTGGCGGCGTTCGGCGTGGCGATCGACTACCGGCCCGGCGACGCGCGGCTGCGCGGCGGCCAGCGCCTGCGCGCCACCGACGTGGCGGTGCCGGCGGATTTTTCCTCGGCGGCGTTCTTTCTGGTCGCGGCCAGCATTGTCCCGGGCTCCGAGCTGTGCCTGAAGGCGGTGGGTTTGAATCCGCGCCGCACCGGCTTGCTGCAGGCGCTGCGCATGATGGGCGCGGATATCACCGAAGCATGCGGCGGCATGCACGGTGGCGAGCCGGTCGCGGACCTGGTGGTTCGGCATGCGCCATTGCGCGGGATCGAGGTGCCGGAAGCGCTGGTGCCGGACATGATCGACGAGTTCCCGGCGCTGTTCGTGGCCGCTGCCTGCGCGGATGGCCCCACCGTGGTGCGCGGCGCGGCCGAGTTGCGGGTCAAGGAATCCGACCGCTTGGGCGTGATGGCGGCGGGCCTGCGCACGCTGGGGCTGCGGGTGGATGAAACGCCGGATGGCGCCACCATTCACCCGGGTGCACTGGCCGGCGGCGAGATCACCAGCCAGCACGACCACCGCATTGCGATGGCATTTTCGGTAGCCGCGCAGCGCGCCACTGGCGAGGTGCTGATCCGCGACGTGGACACCGTGGCGACCTCGTTCCCGGGCTTTGCGGAGCTGGCGCGTGCGGCGGGGTTCGGGTTGGATTGAAACCGGTTACAGCGGCGATAGCTGCTTCACGACAGCGGCATCCAATGTCTCCCAATCCACGCTATCCAGGCTGTGCAAGCCGCAGGTGGCATTGACTAGCAGCTTGCGTTGCACATCGCTACGGTGCAGCGCCACGGCGTAGGGAACGCGCATGAACGTCACCATCGAATAGTGCGGTACAAACCGCCCCGGATGGCGCTCCTGCAATTCCAGTTCCAATTGCCGCTGCAGCAGGTACTCCGGGTGATCCACCTTGTCGCGCATCTCGATGTAGTTTTCCAGCGCCATCTGCTGGATGGCTTCGGCGTTCGGCTTGCGTTCGCGTTCGAATGCCGCGAATGCGTCGGCCAGCGTGGGCGAATCCTGCAGATGCTGCGCCAGCGCCACGCAGTCCTCGAACGCGCAGTTCATGCCCTGGCCGTGGAACGGCACCATCGCGTGCGCGGCGTCGCCCAGCAGCACGGCCTGGCCGCCCAGGTGCCAGCGGTCCAGATACAAGGTGGCAAGGTTGCCGACCGGATTGGCCTCGAAGTCGTGGTGCAGCGCCGGGATCAGCGGCAATGCATCGGGGAATTCGCGCTGGAACAAGGCCATCGCATCGTCGCCGGTTTGCACCGTGGCGAAGCTGGGATGCGCGCCGGCATGCGGCATGAACAAGGTCACCGTAAAGGTGCGTTCGTCGTTGGGCAGGGCGATGCACATGTAGTGGCCGCGCGGCCAGATGTGCAGCGCATTGGGCTCGATGCGGAAGCTGCCGTCGGCGGCCGGCGGGATTTCCAGCTCCTTGTAGCCGTGGTCCAGCCAGTCGGTGCGCTCGCCCAGCGCTTGCACCTTGGCGATTTCCGCGCGCACGGTGGAGCCCGCACCATCGGCGCCGACCAGCGCCCGGAAGGGACGGACCACCCGTGCGCCGTGATGGTGGAACGTGGCCACGTGGTCGATGAAATCCACTTGCTCCAGCGCATGGTCGAACTGCAGGCGTGCGCCATGCGATTCGGCGATGTCCAGCAGCACGCTGTTCAACTCGCCGCGATTGATCGACCAGATCACTTCCGAATCGTCGCGCCCATACCGTTGCAGGCCCGGCTCGCCGTGCAGCGGGTGCACGAAGCGGCCACGCATCATCACCGCCTGTTGCAACACGGCCTCGTCCGCGCCGGCCTGGCGCAGCGCATGCAGGCCGCGTTCGGCCAGCGCCAGGTTGATCGAGCGGCCGCCGGCGTAGCCTTCCACGCGCGGGTCGCCGCGGCGCTCGAACACGTCCACCGACCAGCCGCGCCGGGCCAGCAGGATGGCGAGCAGGGCGCCGGCCAGGCCGCCGCCGATGAGGGTCAAATGCTCGTCATTCCCGCGAAGGCGGGAATCCAGCTTTTCCGATGTCATGCGTGTCCCCGATTATCTTCGGCCACAGGTCTTTCCATGCTGGATTCAGGGATTCGATGAGCCGTGTTTTCCAGGCGCGATTCCATTTCTTCAGTTGCTTCTCGCGTTGAATTGCCGATTCCATCGAATCGTGTTGTTCGTACCAAACGAGAGACCTGACTCCGTACTGCTTGGTGAAACCGTCAACGACATGGCTCCGATGCTGCCACGTTCTTGCAACCAAATTGCTGGTCACGCCGATGTAGAGAGTCCCTTGATAGTGGCTTGCAAGGATGTAGACGGCGGGTTGCTTCATTTTTTCGGTACAACGTCACGAGCTGGATGCCCGCCTTCGCGGGCATGACGAGCGGAAAGCCGGCATCGAGCGGATAGTCGGCATCGCGCAGATAGCCGGCATCGAGCGGATAACCGACATCGAGCGGACAGCCGGCATCGAGCGGAAAGCCGGCATCGAGCGGAAAGCCGGCATCGAGCGGAAAGCCGGCATCGAGCGGAAAGCCGGCATCGAGCGGAAAGCCGGCATCGAGCGGATAGTCGACATCGAGCGGATGGCCGGCATGAGGATCAGACGCGCCATTCCCGCACGGTGCGGGCGAAGCGCAGCACGTCGGCGAAGCTGTTGTACAGCGGCACCGGCGAGATGCGGATCACGTCCGGTTCGCGCCAGTCGCCGAGCACGCCGCGCGCGGCGAGGAACTCGAACAGCTCACGGCCACGCTCGCGGCCGCCGATGACGCGGATCGAGAGTTGGCAGCCGCGCTGCGCGGGGTCGCGCGGCGTCGCCACCTGCAGCACGTCGCGAAGGTCGGCGTCGATGAGTTGTTCGAGATAGCCCGTCAGGCGCTCCGACTTCGCACGCAGGGCCGGCAGGGTGGCGCGGTCGAACTGCTCCAGCGAAGCGCGCAACGGCGCCAGGCCGAGGATCGGCGGGTTGGACAGCTGCCAGCCATCCGCACCCGGCGTGGGCGAGAACTGCGGGCCCATCCTGAAGCGCACCGAGGCGTCGTTGCCCCACCAGCCGGCGAAGCGCGGCCGATCGGTCTGCGCGTGGCGCGCGTGGACGAAGCAGCCAGCCACTGCCCCGGGACCGGCGTTCATGTACTTGTAGTGGCACCAGACCGCGAAGTCGGCGTCGGCGTCGTGCAGATGCAGGGGCAGATTGCCGACCGCATGGGCCAGGTCGAAGCCGACCACCGCGCCGGCCGCATGGCCCAGCCGCGCGATCTCCTTCAGGTCGAACGCCTGCCCGGTGCGGTACTGCACGCCCGGCCAGACGATGGTGGCCAGCCGCGGGCCGTGCTCGGCGATGGCGCGCTCGATGGCGGCCATTGAAAACGTGCCGTCGGCATTGTCCGGTTCGACTTCGACCAGCGCATCAAGCGGGTCGAAGCCGTGGAAACGCACCTGCGATTCCAGCGCGTAGCGGTCGGAGGGGAAGGCGCCTGCCTCCATCAGCAGCACCGGGCGCTCGCGGGTCGGGCGGTAGAAGCTGACCAGCATGAAATGCAGGTTGGCGGTCAGCGAGTTCATCGCCACCACTTCCTGCGGCTGCCCGCCGACCACGCGCGCCAGCGGGTCGCGCACCAGCTCGTGGTAGGGCATCCACTGCGCGTTGCCGGTGAAGTGGCCTTCCACAGCCTCGCGCGCCCACTTGTCCAGCACTTCCTCGACTTGCGCCCGCGCGCCCTTCGGTTGCAGGCCCAGCGAATTGCCGACGAAGTAGGCCTGCGGCGTGCCGTCGTGCAGCGGCAGGTGGAACTCGTCGCGGAAGTGGCGCAGCGGGTCGGCGGCGTCGAGGGATTGCGCGTAGGTGTCGGTAAATGGGTCGGTCATTTTCTGTCCCGGATGTCATTCCCGCGAAGGCGGGAATCCAGCTCTTGATCTTCTAAGTAAAAGCTGGATACACAGCCACAAGGGCTGCGGAAAGACGCCCGCCTGCGCGGGAATGACGGGTGGAAGTTCATGCAAACCTCGACGCGGGAAGACCAAGCCATTCCAGCGCGGTGCCGTGGTAGAGCCGTGCGCGCTGCACCTCGGCCAAGCCGAGCCGCTCGATGCCTTCGCCCGGCACCTGCTCGCCCAGCGGGAACGGATAGTCGGTGCCCAGCATCACCCGCTCGCTGCCGCAGGCGTCCAGCAGGTAGCGCAGCGCGGCGTCGTCGGCCACCCAGGAATCGAAATACAGGCGCTTCAGGTATTCGCGCGGGTTGCGGAAGTTGTCGGTGGCGACGAGATCCGGGCGCATGTTGAAGCCGTGCTCGATGCGGCCGATGGTGTAGGGGAAGCTGCCACCGCCGTGGGCCAGCGCGACGCGCAGCTTCGGCAGCCGTTCCAGCACGCCGCCGAACGCCAGGCAGCAGGCGGCGCGCGACTGCTCGGCGGGCATGCCCACCAGCCACGGCAGCCAGTATTTCGGCATCGACTCGGCGCCCATCATGTCCCACGGGTGGACCAGGATCGCCGCGCCCAGCTCGCTGGCCGCCTCGAAAAACTCAAACAATTCGGGCGCGTCGAGGTTCCAGTCGCCGATGTGCGAGCCGATCTGCACGCCCTGCAGGCCCAGCTCGTCCATGCAGCGCTCCAGCTCGCGCACCGCGAGCGCGGGCGACTGCAGCGGCACCGTGCCGATGCCCGCGTAATGGCGCGGGAAGTCGCGGCAGGTCTGCGCCATGTGGTCGTTGAGCGACTTGTGCAGCTCCAGCGCCTGGTGCGCCTTGGCCCAGTAACTGAACATCACCGGCACCGTGGACAGCACCTGCACCTGCACGCCGAAACCGGCGTAGTCGTCGATGCGGATCTGCGGGTCCCAGGTCTTCGGCCAGATCTCGCGGAAGAACTTGCCGTCCTTGTAGATGCGGTGGCGGCCGTCGTCGCCGTGGTGGATCACCGGGAAGCGGTTGTCGCCGTATTTCGTGGCGAGGTCCGGCCAGTCGCGCGGCAGGTAATGGGCATGGGTGTCGATCTTGAGCATGGCCCGATTCTAGGGCCAATGCGCGTGCCAGTTGGGCTCAGTGGCCGTCCAGCAGCTTCTTCGCCGCGGCGCGGGCTTCCTTGCTGACATCCGCGCCGCCGACCATGCGGGCGATCTCGTCCACGCGGCCCGTGGCATCCAGCGCGACCACGGAGGACTGGGTGATGCCATCCTGCGCGGCCTTGCTGACCCGGTATTGGGCGTGGCCGGCGGCGGCCACCTGCGGTTGGTGGGTGACGCACAGCACCTGGCGCAGGTCGCCGAGGGCGCGAAGTTTGGCCCCCACGGCAGCGGCCACGGCGCCGCCGATGCCGGCATCGACTTCGTCGAACACCATCGTGGGCACCGCGTCCTGCCCTTGCGCGGCCACCTCGATGGCCAGCGAGATGCGCGACAGCTCGCCGCCCGAGGCGACCTTGCGCAGTGGGCGCGGCGGCTGGCCAAGGTTGGCCGACACCAGGAACTCGGCGCGCTCGATGCCGTTGGGGTCAGGCAGGTCGCTT